>NZ_AP027143.1 GCF_027925385.1 Methylocystis iwaonis | reverse complement strand
GTGATGATCGAGACCGCTTTCCCGGGGCCGGGCGCGCGCGACGCTTTCGAGATGGTGACGCGCGCCGTCACCGGCGGCCGATACGAGGTCGATACCGATCTCGTCGGCGACGAAGTCATCGCCAGTCCGCGAGGACGCTATTTCTTCCGTTTCTCCTATCGTGGAATGGTCGTCGACGTGAGTCTGCGTCCCGGGCTCGTGCGCGACGAATTCATCGAACTCGCCCGCAAGGGCGCCGCCACCCCCGCCGAGGTGGCGCGCCTCGACTGGTTGAAGCAGGAGATGTCCGATCGTCTGATGAGCCTGCCGGCGGAAGAGGTCTACGATGCGGCCTTCGCCACGCAATAGAGAAGCAATCCATCGAAGCGGCGCGGGACGACAATGTCGTCTCGCGCCGTTTTGTCGTTGTCGGAATGCCTTCGCCCGCGGCGTTCACGGCGATCCGGAGCGGCGCGGGCGAAGGCGACAGGTTTATCGCGGCCAGAGATCGAAGCGCTCAAAACCGATAGGATAGTCTCGCAGTGAAATTGCGCCCCGGCTCGAGCAGAGGATTGGTCAGGCTCCGGCCGAAGGAGACATTCGCGAAAGTCGCTGCGTCGACATAAGGAGTGTTGAAGACATTCTCCAGCCCCAATGACAGCGTCGTGTCGCCGAGCTCCGGCGCGATCAGCGCTCCGAGTTGAAAACTCGAATAAAGGTTCAAGATCGCATAGCCGGAGGTCTTGTATTCGGACGAAGTGTCGATGCGCGTCTTCCCCGCCGCGGCGTTGACCACGCCCATCAGCGAATAGCCGCCGCCTGGCGGCGCGAACTGCAATCCGACGCGCGCCCGGAGCGGCGCGATATAGGGCAGCGGCGTTTGCGTCGAAATATTCGTCCCACGCAGATAGGTAAGATTGCCGGAGATATTGAGCGAGGGCGTCGCCTGCCAACGCTCCTCGACTTCTATGCCGTCGACCTCGGCGCTGCCGACATTCTGGTTCTGCGTATAGGTGGACAGGCCCAAATAAGTGACCTGCTTCGCCAGGATCAGATTGTGATAGATGCTGTGGAACCCTGTGATGCTGGCCGTCGCGTCGGCGCCGTGGAATCGAAGCCCGCCCTCGTAAGTGAGGCCCGTCTCGGGCTTGAGATCCGGATTCGGGATCGTCGTCGCGGTGGAATTGAACAGTTCCGAATTGGTCGGCTGCCGGAAGGATGTCGCGACATTGCCGACGAGGTCGAGTTCCGGCGTCAGGCGCAGGATCGCGCCCATGCTGCCCGTCGGCGCGAGTCTATCGACATTGCTGTTCGCCTGATAGGAGGCCAGCAAGGCCGTCGATGCGAGCGGCCAGGTTTTCGTCTGCGTATTGAAATAATCGAGGCGGCCGCCCGCCGACAGAGTGAGCGGCGCGATCGGCGTCCATTCGTGTAACGCGAACACGCCGCCGTTGGTCTGAGTCGAATCGGGAACCGTCTGGTTCGGGAGCGTATATCTGATCGCCGTGATGCGTCCGGCGGCGTTCAGAGCGGCGACGAGCGAGCTCGATTGGCTGCCCGGCCGCGCCTCGTGAAAGGCGTCGCCGCCGATCTTGGTGACGCCGCTCCCCCAGCCCTCGATATTCCACGGCATCACGCCCAATGCGCGCCCGCCCACAACGAGCGGTCCGACCACGTAATTATCCCCGAACGACCTTTGTCTCGCGTTGCTGGCGTTGAACGTCAGCACATGCGTGTCGAAGTAATTGACGTAAGCCGACGCTTCGACGTGCTTGAAGAGGCCCGCCGCAAAGTCGCCGGAGTAGTCGATGCGGCCCATCAGCAGTTCGTTGGGGCTCTGGCGCACATTGAGAAATGGATAACCGGGCGCTCCACCCACGCCTCCGGCGCGGCCGTCGGTTTCGGTATAACCGCGGAAGGTTGCGGAGATGCGTTGGTCGGGCGTCGGCGCATAGCCCAAAGTGAAGCTGCCTCCCAGGCTTCTGTAGTCGCTGTTCCGCGCCACGCCCTGCGGTGTCTCGTAAGAAACGCCTTTGCGAGCGCTGACCCCGCCGCGAACCGAGAAGCCCTCGCCGGCGCCTTCGACCCATTCATATGTGCTGAGCGCCGTGGCGGCGCTGCCGAAACCGAAGGAGGCGCCGCCGCCAGTGAAACGAAACGGACCGGAGGAATCCGCCTGGGGCCGACGCATGACAACATTGACGAGGCCGGTGAGCGCATCGCTTCCGTATAGGACTGAAGCCGGCCCACGTATGACTTCGACCTGCTCGATCTCCTCGGGCGCGAAATAGTTGAGCTGCAGCGTGTTGCGGCCACGCAGCCGATTGCCGTCGATGTAGAGAGGAGACCGCATGCTGTTGGAGCTGAATCCGCGCAGATAGATCTGCCCGCCGATGCCGCCCGAGCGGGCGATCGAAACTCCCGGCGCCTGGCCGAGCACGTCGAGCAGGCTCGTGGGATTAGTGAGTTCGATCTGCTGGCGGTCGATGACCGAGACATTCTGCGTCGCCTGTTTCAGAATGCTCGGGTCAGCCTGCCGAGCGCCGATCGGACCGACGCTCGAGCGACGGCTTCCGTCGCGCTGGGGAATGCCTGTTCCCGATGCGGAAGGCGCTGCATTTTCCGAGGATATGTCGATGGTCGGCAGCACTTCCTGCGCCTGCGCCGCGCAAGCGCATGCCGCCGCCATGATCAACGATGAAACGCTGCGAGACGCCTTATGGCTTACGCTTTCCATGAAACTCGCCCTTCCAGTCCGGCATGTCTTGCTGGCTGGCTGGGGCGTCGGCCGCCTTGCTGGCTCGCTCTTTTGCGCATCGATTGCGCGAAGGAGAAATACCTAGCCGCCCGAACTGGTCCAGGCAACAGGGGCGCCCGCATATATATTTGAAACATTTCCAGATTTTAGGCGTCCTGACGTTATGAAATTCTGCGCCTCGAACGAGGCGCGGTCGTTCAAGCCGGGCCGCGGCGCCTTGCCCCCGTCGATTTTCGCGGAGGCCAGCCACACGCAAAGCGCTTCGACCGGCCGGCTGACGACCAGCACGCTTTCACCGGCGTCGGCTGAGGAGGCGTGCGCCCGCCTGCGATAAGTCCAGGCACCCTAAATCAAGGCCCGCCGCGTCAAACCATTGCCTGCCTCGGCGATGCCGGCCCGATGAACAGTACGGCCGCTGGAACGCTCGGAAGGAACCACGCCATCCTCAATCTGGGACGTGCTGTCGAGCGCGCGCCATTGCTTTTAGCGGGCGGACATAGGGTCTAGCGCGGTCGAAGATGCCCTATGCTGCGCTCTACCGCCAAATCAATACGCGCCTCGAGCCCCTCGTTGCTTACCTCGTAATTTGTAAAATCGCCGTCATTGGCGAAAACGCCGATCGGCAGCGTCAAGGACTGGAAGAAGCTGAACAGCGGTCGAAGCTGATGGTCGATGACCAACGCATGGCGATCGCTCCCCCCGCAAGCCGCGAGCAGGACAGGCTTACCGATCAATGCCTCGTAGTCTATGAGATCGAAAAGATGCTTGAAAAGCCCAGTGTAGGATCCCCGATAGACCGGGGTCGAAACCACGAGCGCGTCTGCCGATTCAATCTCGCGAATTGCTTCAGCGATGCGCGGGGGCGCGCCCTTCGGAGAGAGGACGCCGCCTAGTTCAGGGGCCAGATCGGCAATCTCTATGGAATGGATGTTGAAAGCGCCGTGAGTGGCTAGCTTTCTCGCAATGGCGGCGGCGAGCGCAGCCGAGCGCGAAGGCCGACTCAAGCCGCCCGAGACCGTGACAAGTTTCACTTTGCTCATCGCTGTTCCTTAGTCTGTTTCAGTTTCAGGCGTTTTGGAGTCGAGCCGCGGCGGAAGGGGTCAATCGAGTGAGGTCGAGTTGATGACGCATCCTTCGATTCTTGGTTTCCAAATAGCGGATGTTTTCATGCGTTGCCGCCGCATGGAGAGAGACAACCTCTTTGATTGCGACGCCCAGAGAGGTCAGCGCTTCTGTCTTGGCTGGATTGTTGGTCATCAGGCGGACGCTGGTCACGCCAAGGAGAGTCAGGATTCCTGCCGCGGCGCCATAGTTTCGGGCGTCGACCGGCAAGCCGAGCATTAAATTCGCATCGACTGTGTCCGCTCCTTGATCCTGTAGCTCGTAAGCGCGCAATTTTTGCGTCAGCCCGATCCCCCGCCCCTCGTGGCCCCGAAGATATATCAAGACCCCTCTGCCCTCCCGCGCGATACGCTCCAAGGCGAGATTAAGCTGGGATCCGCAATCGCATCGCAGAGACCCGAGGAGATCGCCCGTCAGGCACTCTGAATGCATCCTGACCAATGTACCGTCCCCTTCGACCGGCCCCATGACAATCGAAAGGTGTTCTGCCCCGTCCGCAGCTCTGAAAACATGAGTGGTAAAATCACCATAACGCGTCGGCAAACGTGAAACCGATATGCGCGTGGGACGCTCATTCTGCTTTTGCCGATAAGCGACGAGATCATTAACTGTGATTATAGGAAGTTCGTGCCGCTTCGCGAATTCGACCAGCTCAGGCCGCCGCGCCATTTCCCCGTCATCGCGAATGATTTCACAGAGTGCGCCAACGGGCGCGAATCCGGCGAGGGAGGCGAGTTCGCTGGCCGCCTCTGTATGACCGGGGCGACCGAGGATCCCATCAGGGTGTCGCCGCAGAGGAAAGACATGGCCTGGACGCAGGAAACTGTCAGCTCCTCCCGCCGACGAGCCAAGCGCGCGCACGGTGGCGCTCCTTTCGCTCGCGGAGATGCCAGTTGTAGAGCCCTGAAGATCGACCGAGACCGTAAAGGCAGTGCCATGCGCGTCGCCGCTCCGAGGAACCATCAATGGAAGTTCCAAGCGGTCCGCCCATTCGTTCGGCATGGCGACGCAGACGACGCCACTCGAATGACGAACGAGAAACGCCATTGCTTCCGGCGTCATTTTCTCGGCAGGGAGGACAAGATCACCCTCGTTCTCGCGCGTTTCGTCGTCCACAACGACGACAAATCGCCCGAGCCGTTGCGCCTCGATAGCTTGCTCAATTGTCGAAAACGTCATGTCCTCGTCCTTAGGAATAAAAGGAAGGCGTTGGATAGACGCGATTCAGCGCCCAATCGCCGATTTCCTTGAGTTTGTGATCGAGCGGATCGTGCAACGTATGCGTTCGCGCATTACGCCAGAAGCGGTCCAGCCGAAGACGCGCCGTCGTCGCTCTAGCGCCCATCACATCGAACACACGGCTGCCGACATCGAGCGCCGCGCGCGAGCCGACGACTTTTGCGCTGGCGATCTCAATCGCCAGCGCGCCCCGCTCATCGGCCGAGATGGAGTCGCCCCTCGACCATGCATGTTGAAAGGCGGCCACCGCGTTGCTGGCAAGCGCTTCCGCAGCTTTGACCTGCGCCGTGAGTTCACCGAGCGTATGCAGGTTGAACGGATCCGAACCGATGCGAGCGGCGCCGTCCGTGGGCAGGCCACGGATATATGCAATTGCTTCACTGAGCGCGCCACGCGCGAGTCCCGTGTAGATGTTGACGAGAATGAGCTGGGCCAGACAGGGCCGCAAGGCGCCAAAGGGCGAACCGAGCGGCCCGGGCGAAAGGAGCAATTCGTCCGAAGTCACGCCGACATTCGAGAAGGAAACCGAGCCGCTATCGGTCTGCCGTTGTCCCATATTGTCCCAATCATCATGAACGGTAACTCCCGCTCGCTGCGTCGGGAAGGCGGCCACTTTGAGTTTGCCATCCACATCATGCGCGGAAACGATCAGCATGTCAGAGTCAGTTGCGCCCGAGCAAAAGCTCTTTTCGCCGTCGAGCCGGAATCCGCCTGCGTCCGCCCACAACTTGAGGCGCGTATCCTTCGGATTGAGCGCATTGCCCCAAAACCAATTCTCTCGCGCGCTGCACTCCATCAGCTTTCCGGCCTGTTCGGCAGAGCCGAAAAATTGCAGCGTCGCGATCATGAGATGATGAAACGCAAAGAGATGCGCGAGCGAACTGTCGACCGCGGCGATCCTTCTGACGATCTCGAAAATGTCGATCCAATCGGCGCCAGCCCCCCCGAGTTTCTTCGGAATCGACAGTTGCAGCAACCCGCTTTCACGAATGAAATCGCGTTCGCGCTTCGCCGTCCCGCCTTCACGATCGCGCTCGGCAGCCGTCGTCGCTAAAACGAAGAGAAGCTTGTCGAGGATCGCCGCTTCTTCGCGGGCGTCGCGGCTCGAACATCTTGTCATCTCGTTTCTCCGCTTATACCGCGGCCGATTGCGCCGCGGCGGGCGGGGTCTTGGCGGTCGCGGCGATGCTTCCGAACGGGCCGGTAATTTTGCGACCCGGCAGAACCCCACGAGGGCTGATTCCGAACCTCGGGAAAAGTAATTCGGCAAACCGATAGGCTTCTTCCAAATGAGGATAGCCCGACAGCACAAAGCTATCGACGCCGAGCGCTTGATACTCGCGCAGCCGGGCCTCAACCTGATCGGGATTTCCGACGAGGGCCGTCCCGGCGCCGCCGCGCTTCAGGCCTACGCCGGCCCAGAGGTTTGGACTGACCTCGAGATCCTCCCGCGCACGGCCTGCCCCTTTCCGCAATTGCAACATCCGTTGCTGACCCACGGAGTCCATGCGTTCGAAGGTCGAGAGAGCGCTTTGAACCGCCTCGTCGTCAAGCCGACTGATCAATTGCTCAGCGGCTTGCCAAGCTTCTTCTTCCGTTTCCCTGACAATCACATGCAGGCGGACCCCGAAGCGCAAGGTGCGCCCATAATTCGCCGCGCGCGCCTTGACGTCCGCAATTTTCTCAGCAACCGCGGCCGGAGGCTCGCCCCATGTGAGGTAAGCGTCCACCGATCGGGCGGCGAGATCATGCGCCGGCGCCGACGAACCTCCGAAGTAAAGGGGCGGCCTTGGCTGCTGTACCGGCGGGAATAGGAGCTTACCTCCTTTAATCGAGACGAACTCGCCCTGAAAGTTCACGCTACCCTCCTCGTGGCTGGCGCGTAAGATTTCATTCCAGGCGTCGACGAATTCAGCGGAGAGGGCATAGCGTTGCGCATGATCCAAAAACAGGCCGTCTCCTGCGAGTTCCTCCGGATCGCCGCCAGCCACGAGATTGATTAGCAGCCGACCCTGCGAGAGACGATCTAGCGTCGCCGTCATACGCGCGGCGAGCGCTGCTTGCATGAGGCCAGGTCGCAGCGCGACAAGGAACCGAAGGTTTCGAGTCGAGCTGATGAGGCTAGACGCTACAATCCAAGGATCTTCACATGAGCGACCGCTCGGGATCAAAACGCCATAGTAGCCCAGATTATCAGCTGCGATTGCAATTTGCTGGTTGTATTCAAAGTTTGCCGTTCGGGCGCCTTCCTCCGCGCCGAGATACCGAGAGTCGCCATGCGTCGGAATGTACCACAATATTTCCATGATGCGTTCCATGATCGAAGGGCAGGCCTGCGCCCGCAGCGATTGTTGCCTGAGCATTCCAGGCTATAGGCGCAAGACTTGGGCCAGCACTGAAACCCTGAAATTTCGGGAGGAATGAATGTGCGCTGCTGCAAATGCAGCAGCGCATATCCGACCTCTGCGGCGTCTGCAACAGTAGCGGCTATGTCATATCGAGGCCCAGGACTCGGACAGCGTTGCGCCATGCAACCTTCTCTGCAATTTCATCTTGCAGACGAAGCCCCGCTAAATCCGCGATGCTCTGCTCGATCGATCGGAACGGGTAAGACGACCCGAACAGAAGCTGGTCGCTCAGAAATCCATTTGCAGCCTCGGCATAACGCTCGCCACCCGGCGCAAAGAGATACATGTCCGGGGAAACAAAGACATTTTCATGCCGAAACGCCACGCCAAGCATCGCATCGATCTGCGGATAGAAGGCATGGCAGCAGATGAGCGGGAGGTTGGGAAAAGCTCTCGCCACCCGGTCGACAGCGAGCGGATCATTGTGCCGCAAATCGGGTGTAGTCGGACCCGACATCAAAAACACCGGCGCATTCTCCATTTCGCAAGTCGCATAGATCGGAAAGAGCGTCTCATCGTCATGAGCGATCGGCCGACCGTAAAAACCGGGATCCACATTGATGCCGATCAACTGCAGGGAATCCAAACAGCGGCGAACCTCTCGAACTGCCTCGTCGCCTGGAAGCGCTTGGGGGTCAACCGAACCAACGCCAAGAAGACGGCCCGCCGAGAGCTGCGATAATTCCGAAAGTGCATCGTTCGAAATTCGCACCTGCGGCGTGCTTCGGCCGACCATGATGGCGACGTCAATCGACGCCTGCTCGATCTCCTTTAGGAACGATGGCAAATCAGGCGACCGCGCGAAGTGGTCTATATCCCTCGAGCCCAAGCGCCGATTTACCCAACGAACTGTCTCGAATTCCGGGGAAGACGGATCCGCTCCGAAGAATGGATGAAGGAAAGAGGGCCGCGCGCGCATGTCCACGACATGCCGCGTCAATTTTGGTGATGTCATTTCGCCTCTTGATCTTGCCGTTGATTTTAGCGCGACACGCGCTCTGCGGGCCGATCAACTCAGCAAGCATGGCGCCGCGCGAACGACGCCGCAATTTTCGGATCGCAACGGACTTCTCCGAAGCGCTACTGCTGCAAATGCAGCAGCATAAGCGGCGCCCGTTGTTGCAATTGCAAATTACGCCGCTCGAAGGTCGGGGTCATCCCATTGATTTTACGCAGTCATAAGCTTTGGCACGCCGCCTGCTGTTACCGACTGACACACAGGCCGCTCCTCCTCAAGCGCGTAGCGCATGAAGCCGCGGTACGGATTCCATGCGGCTCTCACGAAAGGAGACGGTTATGACTGGCGCGTCCTCGCCTTCATCGCAGCAGGATACACAACCCATTAAATTCGCCTATTGGGTTCCCAATGTTTCCGGCGGTCTCGTGATCAGCAAGATCGAACAGCGGACAAGTTGGGATATCGACTACAACCGAAAGCTTGCTCAGATCGCGGAAGCCTCCGGCTTCGAATATGCTCTAACGCAAATTCGCTTCACTGCGGGATATGGAGCAGAGTATCAACACGAATCTGTAAGTTTCTCCCATGCTCTGCTTGCCGCGACGGAAAAACTCAACGTCATCGCCGCAATTTTGCCGGGTCCTTGGCATCCCGCGGTGATCGCGAAGCAAGTGGCGTCGATCAGCCAATTTACCGGTGGTCGGCTTGCGGTGAATATAGTTTCAGGATGGTTTCGCGGTGAGTTTCAGGCGATCGGCGAACCTTGGCTAGATCATGACGAGCGTTATCGCCGTTCAGAGGAATTCATCCGAGTCCTTCGTGGCGTCTGGTCCGAGGATAATTTCACCTTCGCGGGGGACTTTTATCGCTTCCGCAATTACACATTGAAACCCAAACCTTCATCCCCGCCGGAAGTCTTCCAGGGCGGCAGCTCCCGCGCCGCCCGCGACATGGCGTCGCGTGTGTCCGATTGGTATTTCACCAACGGCAATACGGTCGACGGCGTCAAGAAGCAGGTGGACGACATCCGCGCCAAGGCCGCTCAGACCGGCCACCATGTAAAGATCGGCGTCAACGCTTTCGCAATCGTAAGGGCGACGAAGGAAGAGGCGAACAAGGTCCTCGACGAGATCTTGTCTGGCGCTGATCCCGAGGCCGTGCGCGCGTTCCACCACGAAGTGCAGAACGCTGGCAATGCTTCCCCCGAGCGCGAGGGCAACTGGGCGAAATCATCATTCGAAGATCTGGTGCAATACAACGACGGCTTCAGGACAAATCTCATCGGCGCACCCGACGAAGTGGCGCGACGCATAATCGAACTGAAATCCGTCGGCGTCGATTTGGTTCTCCTTGGCTTTCTGCATTTCCAAGAGGAAGTCGAGTTTTTTGGCAAGCACGTCATCCCCTTGGTGCGTGCCTTGGAAGCAAAGGAAGCGGCGTGGGCCGCCGCCTGATCCCGGCAAGCATGCCGGGCAAAGCGCATATCTCCCTAGAGGGTGTTATGCACTCTGTATTACGAAGTCGGCTGCGCGTTTGAGCATGAGGCAGGCAAAAGCGACGACGTGGAGGCCAGCGAGTGTGTCGGCGTAGCGTTCGTAGTCTTTGACCAGCCGCCTGCATCGGGTCGCCCAAGCGAAGGATCGTTCGACAACCCAGCGTTTGGGCAACAGCACGAAGCCTTTTTTCGCTTCGGAGAGTTTGACCACGCAGAGTTCGACGCCCTGCGCTTTGGCCGCCTCCGTGGCTTTCTCGCCGGTATAACCTTGATCGACATAAATAAGCTCGACGTTCTCGCCTGTGGCGTCCTGCACAGCGGCGGCGAGCTTGCCGACCTCGGCGCGGTCGTCGACATTCGCTGGCGTAACGTGCAGCGCCAGCAAGTGCCCCAGCGTGTCGACCGCCATGTGCAGCTTGGAGCCGCGCTTGCGCTTGGCGCCGTCATAGCCGGCCCGTGGACCGCTTTCCGGCGTCGAACGCAGCGTGCGGCTGTCGATGATCGCCGCGGTTGGCTCCTCGGCGCGACCGGAGGCGACGCGCAACAAGGCGCGCAGGTCCTGCGCAAGCTCTTCGAACACGCCCGCCGCCAGCCAGCGCTGCGATTGCTGATACACTGCGGACCAGGGCGGCAGATCGTTGGGCATGGCGCGCCATGCTATGCCGTAACGCAGAACGTAGCGCAGGCCGTTGAATAGCTCACGAAGCAAATGCTGACGTTGCGGAGCGCCCTCGTCCATCAGCGTCAGATACGGCGCAACCAGCGACCATTCCTCGTCGCTGACATCAGACGGATACGGTTTGCGAATCGGAGACATCCGATTCCATTAAGATAATCAACTACCAAAGTACATAACACCCTCTAGGAAGGCGTGAAGTAGATGTCGGACAACAAAAAAGAGCAGGCTTTCGCGGAACTCGACGAGGTCATCGAGAAGGTCGTGGTCGCGAACGCGGAACGCAACGATGAGCAATCCATCTTCCCTCGGGAAAACCTGGATGCGCTTGCGGTCGCAGGTTGGACGCGTGTTTTGATCCCCGAAGAATATGACGGACTGGGATTCGATCACCTGGCCTTTTCCGAGGCGGCATACCGTATCGGACAAAGGGACGCCTCTACGGGGCTCGTTTATGTCATGCATGTCGGCGCCGCTCAGACACTCAATCTCTACGGCACGCATGATCAGAAGCTGCGCTGGTTGAAGCCGCAAAATGGCAAGCATTTGCTCGGCACCTATTCCACGAGCGAACGCGCCTCGGGCGGCCACTGGTGGTATAATTTTTCGGAAGCATCCCGCGATGGCGATGACTATATCGTCAATGCGGAAAAGTCATTCACCACTTCCGCAGGCAAGGCGGACTACTACATCACGCAAACGCGCACGCCTGGCGCGCGTGACCAATGCGACATCTCATTCTTCATCGTGGATAGCGCGACGCCTGGAATCACGCCTGGTCCGTGGAATGCGTTGGGGGTGCGTGGCAATCACTCCGGCCCCATTCGATATGACCGCGTGAAAGTGCCGCAACGGGACCGGCTTGGCGCGGAAAACCAGGGCAAAGACATCGTCTACAATGGCGTTTCACCGGTCTATCTGATCGGACTCGGCGCTGTTTGGGAGGGCGTCGCCCGCGGCGCCTATGACACGGCGGTCGCGCACATCAAAAGCTCGATCCATAAGGACACCAACAAGCGTCTCGCGGATTATCAAGCAGTCAGACAAGAACTCGCAAAGGCGAAAGTCCAGATCGAGTCGCTTGGCCCCTGGCGCCGGGAGCTGGCCGCGCGGCTCGACGCGCTGTGGCGCGCCAACGCTCCACAAGCCGAGCTATTGATAGCTCTGACGGAGTTCAAAGTTCACGCTTCGGAGATTGCGAATCTTTCCGCCGGCGCGGCCCTCACGGTCACTGGCGGATATGGGTACAAGAAGGGCGCCTTGGAGCGCTATTTCCGCGACGCCCGAGCCGGCATCGGAATGGGACCCTCCAACATCATCGCTCGGGACTGGATCGGCAAGGCATCCGTGGGGCTGCCCTTGGAGTTGTTTTACGAAAACGGCGAATAAGGCTTCCCCAGCATCCACAATTTTACATCAAGGAATGAAGGCGGATTCCTTCATTCCATGACCTCCAAGGAAAGCGTCCATGAAAGAACTCGCGTTCTTATCGTTCGCGGTATGCGCTCTCGCATCCAGCGTCGCGTCGGGAGCGGATCTGCCGAGCAGAAAGCTTGCGCCCCCGCTACCTGTCGTCGCCGTCGACGATTATCAACCCTTCCAAATTCGCTTGCGCGCGACGGCGCTCATCCCCGACGGCTCCTTTACGATTTTCGATCGTTACGGAATTGTTCCCGCCGCCACAGGCATCGTGTCGGGCGCGCCTGGCGGAAAGATTTTCGGGGCGGGCGTGGATGTATCGAACTCGGTTATCCCGGAGATCGATCTCAGCTATTATTTCAACAAGAATTTCGCCGTCGAAACGATCGCGGGATATACGCGGCATAAGCTGACGGCGACAGGTCCGCTCGCCAATATCCCCGTAGGCTCGACAAACCTGCTTCCGGTGTCCTTGCTCGCGCAATATCACTTCACTAATCTCGGCGCGTTTCAACCCTATATCGGCGTCGGCGTCACTTGGGCCGTGCCTTACGCTTATGGGCCCGGAAACGGCTGGACCCCGCTCGTCACCGCGCTTGGCTTCACCGGATTCAATTCTGTGCGAGACCTGCAAATCGGCCAGTCCGTCGGCGTGGCCGGTCAGATCGGGTTCGATTACATGATCACGCCCAATATTGGCATAAACGTCGATCTTAAACGCATCATGGCGCAACCGACAGCCTATGCGACGATCTACAACACCGCGCTTAACCAGAATATCTATGTTCGAGTGCAATCCAATCTCGACCCATGGCTCGCCAGCGTCGGCGCGACGTTCCGTTTCGGGGGCGCCTCTCCGGCGCCCGTGCTGGCGAAATATTAAGGAGGCGCCGCGGCTCGCTCTACGAGCCGCGCCACACCGCATCGGCGATAGCGGCGCGGGCGGGCAATTGTCCCGAGCTGAGATAAGCGTCAGCAATCGCTTGCTGCTCTTCGATGATCTCATCGTCGAGAGGCTGCGGCCGGAACTCTAGCCGATTCAAATGGCGCTCGGCGACAGAGTGGTCGAGGTTCAAGCAGCGGGCAATAGCCCTAAGATCGTTTGGCTGCCTGGCCGCTCGGCTCGCGCCCAGGGCGCGAATCTCTGTAAAAATCGCTTCGATAATTTGTGGATGCCCGACGGCGAATAAGCGGCGTGCAACATAGAATTGTCGATTCACGACATGTTCTGAACCATCGAGGAGAATACGCGCAGCGTCATTGTCCCGCGCCACGCTGAGGAGGGGTTCCCAAATCCCCCAGGCGTGGATAGCGCCACCTTTGAGGTCGTCGAGCAAATCGAGACTGGGAGGGATGTATATTGGTTCAATATCCGCACGCGAGAGCCCTCTCCTCTTCAGGGCCGTCATCAGGAAATAATCCGCATTCGACCAGCGGCTGAACGCGACTTTTTTTCCTCTCAGATCGTCGACGGTGCGGATGTTTCGATCGGCGACGACAATGGCGACGTCGCTGGGCGCCGGTGGTTCGAATCCTACATAGAAGAATGACACCCCCATAGCGACGGCGAACACGGTTGCTGCTTCGCCCGTGACGCCAAAATCAATCTCGCCGCGCCCTATTGCATCGAGTATGTCGGGCCCGGAATTGAATTCCCGCCATTCCGCGTGAAAGCCCAAGGACGCCAATCTAGCGTCGAGAGAACCTAACGCTTTCAGAGCCGCAAGAGTGCCGAATTTCTGATAACCCAGCCGCGTGACATTTATATCTTTATCTCGGGTTTTTCCGTTGGTTGGCGCACGGAATTTCTTGCGTGGCGCTATCATGCCCATATGAGCAAGATGCGTGCGCAACGCGTTGCGTGTCAGTCCGAGCTTTTCGGCGGCGTGAACTTGATTTCCGCCCTCGCGTTGGAGTGCGGTTGAGACGAGCGACCGAGTGACGAACTCGAAAAGATTTATTTCACCGCGAGAAATAGCTCCTTCGAAGAGTTGACGAAGTTGTTCTTCGAAATCTAGAGGGTGTTATGTACTTTGGTAGTTGATTATCTTAATGGAATCGGATGTCTCCGATTCGCAAACCGTATCCGTCTGATGTCAGCGACGAGGAATGGTCGCTGGTTGCGCCGTATCTGACGCTGATGGACGAGGGCGCTCCGCAACGTCAGCATTTGCTTCGTGAGCTATTCAACGGCCTGCGCTACGTTCTGCGTTACGGCATAGCATGGCGCGCCATGCCCAACGATCTGCCGCCCTGGTCCGCAGTGTATCAGCAATCGCAGCGCTGGCTGGCGGCGGGCGTGTTCGAAGAGCTTGCGCAGGACCTGCGCGCCTTGTTGCGCGTCGCCTCCGGTCGCGCCGAGGAGCCAACCGCGGCGATCATCGACAGCCGCACGCTGCGTTCGACGCCGGAAAGCGGTCCACGGGCCGGCTATGACGGCGCCAAGCGCAAGCGCGGCTCCAAGCTGCACATGGCGGTCGACACGCTGGGGCACTTGCTGGCGCTGCACGTTACGCCAGCGAATGTCGACGACCGCGCCGAGGTCGGCAAGCTCGCCGCCGCTGTGCAGGACGCCACAGGCGAGAACGTCGAGCTTATTTATGTCGATCAAGGTTATACCGGCGAGAAAGCCACGGAGGCGGCCAAAGCGCAGGGCGTCGAACTCTGCGTGGTCAAACTCTCCGAAGCGAAAAAAGGCTTCGTGCTGTTGCCCAAACGCTGGGTTGTCGAACGATCCTTCGCTTGGGCGACCCGATGCAGGCGGCTGGTCAAAGACTACGAACGCTACGCCGACACACTCGCTGGCCTCCACGTCGTCGCTTTTGCCTGCCTCATGCTCAAACGCGCAGCCGACTTCGTAATACAGAGTGCATAACACCCTCTAGCGATAGTTCGATTTGAGCAGCGGACGATTCGACGATCGGCACATGCTGAACGAGCGAGCCATTTGTTAGTAGGAGCGCATTGTGAAGAACATTCTCTAGTTCGCGAATATTCCCTGGCCAGCTATAATTCATCAACTTTTGTAACGCGCCGGGGGTCAGCTCCGGATCACGGCGACCGAGCTTCTCTCCGTAAAGCTTCAAAAAGTAATCAGCTAGCGGCTTGACGTCCCCTTTTCGCGCGCGCAACGGGGGCAAATGAATCGTCGCGACATTCAACCTGTAGAATAGGTCGTTGCGAAAGGTCTTGGCTTGCACGGCCGCATCGAGATTGACGTTGGTCGCGGCGATGAGCCGAACATCAATTGGACGCGGGCGACGCGAACCGACACGGACGATTTCTCGCTCTTGCAAGACGCGCAACAATTTCACCTGCATAGGCGGGGGGAGGTCTCCGATCTCATCAAGAAGCAACGTGCCTCCGTTGGCGGCCTCGAACCAACCCATTTCTGTCTTCAATGCTCCGGTGAACGCTCCTTTCTCATGCCCGAATAGTTCAGCTTCGATGAGCGTTTCACTGAACCCCCCGCAATTCACAGCGAGAAATGGTCCGTTTTTGCGCTTGCTGTGGGCATGAATGTAACGAGCGACCAGCTCCTTTCCGGTCCCCGTCTCTCCGATGACCAAAACGGTCGCGTCGCTGGGCGCCACGCGAAGGATGTCTTCCTTCATCGTCAGCGACAACGGATCTTCGAACACCATCGCAGTGGCGCGACTTGTGGCGCCACGTCGCACGCCGGAGACGGTCTCCACGCCCGCCCGGCTCTTGCCCTGAACCACGACTGAGAGGGACGAGGGGTCGCAAGCCATTTCCACGCTCCGATTAGTTTATAATACCGATAAACTAACTTAGATGATGTTTCAACCGCGACGGGTTCTACCCAAATTTTTGATCCAGCGCCCGCCGCGACCGAGCGGTCCAAAGAGCCCACATCTCCCCTGCCGCGATCGACGGTCAGTTGAACGAGCGCCCTCGTTCGGTCACCATCATGTTCTCGAACTTGCTTTCTCCCGTTCATGCTATGTTTAAAAGTTTCTAAGACCTGCCCACGCAAAGCCCAGCCGCGGCGCGCGCGAGTGGGGGCGCCCATTCGATCTTGGGGGCGAGCGAAAGAGCACGCGTCACAAGACGCGAAAAAGGCGCCTTCAAAAAGCTATTGGTTTCGTATATTTAGAGGTGCGGCGATCGTCGGGGATTTCAAATGACGCTATCCGGTCGTCAGAGCGACAGGGTGATCTGGCTCACTCCGAGGCAGGGCCAAAGCCTGGAGACGCGGTTCCTTATCCACGGCCTTGCCGCCTTCCTGGCTTTCGTGATGGCGACATCTCTCGCGGCAGAGTTTTTGGCGCAGTCCATCGTCGCCTGGATGGGGCCCGGTAGAGGTTTCGTGCTGAGCTTTCTTTCCGCATCTAGTTTTCTGTAGAGGCCGAGCGGGCGGTATAAAGAGCCGGTCCTTTCGGACACGCAGCTAATGCCATCCCAGCAGGCACACATTCGCCCACACCTGCTCGAAGCCGTTCCAGACAAATTGGAAGCAGTCGCTTCCAAAGTCGTGACCCTTGTAGCACGTCGGGCAATCGAGGCGCAGCGGCATGGGACGTACGAGGACGGGTCGAGCGTCGTAGATCGTGGCCGCGCATGCGGTCATCGGCGTAAGCGCCGCGGTTGCGAGAAGGGCGACGCCCGCCATTGAGCGGATGGAGCGCATATTCATGAGGAGGCCCTTCTGCCAAAGCTGCTTCAAGCCGCATCTATCGCGCTCGGTCGCGGCGACAAGCAGCAAGTATGGACAACGGGCGCTTGCCTCGCCGGCTGCTGCTACGGAAAGGCTCTTGGCTGGGCGCAATAGAGCCTTGCAACCGGGCGCGAGAAGGAATGGCTTTGGGACGTCACGCCTCGAGCTATGCGCTCGGACCCGAGCCAGAAACCTTCACAAACGAAATTTTGAAAGTCGCGCCCCCGCCCGGCGTCTCCTCTAGAGAGAGCGCGCCTCCCATCAGTTCGACCAGCTCTTTCGAGATCGCCAATCCGAGCCCCGCGCCCTTTCCGCTGGTCTCGCGGCGCCAGAATGGTTCGAAAATTTTGTCCCGATCGGACGGCGATACGCCATTACCGTGGTCGACGACCTCAATCACGGCGGGCTCCAGGACGCGCATTTGAATGACGCCGCCTTCCGGCTCGGCGCGAAGCGCATTGTTGAGGAGATTTGTCACCACGCATTCGAGCGCCCATTTGTGCAGGCGGAGACCGATTCGGCTGCGCGGCTGTTCGAAGGCTATGTTCCGCTTGTTTTCGATCACGAGAGGCGTGAAATCGGCAATCAACGCAAGGACGGTCGCCCCAAGATCGAGATCATCGACCTCTTTCTCGCATGAAACTGAAAAACGCGCTGTGGCGAGCAATTGCTCGACGATCGACTGAACGCGGTGAATATCCCGCCGCATGTCGCGCCTGAAGGCCTCATTATCGGGATTATCGGCGTGAGCGCGCATGATCGCGATCGGCGTCCGCAATTCATGCGCCGCATTCGCCGAAAAACGGCGCTGCGCCGCGACGCCGGCGTCGAGGCGAGTCAGCGCGCCATTGACCGCGTCGATAAAGGGAACAACCTCCTTCGGAGCGTCGTCCGAGGAAATGCGTCGATGAAGCGTATTGACGTCGATCGCGGCAATATCGGCGGCCGCGGCGCGCAACGGCGCGAGCCCGTGCCGAACGACAACCCATCCGACTAGGACTGCCCCAAATATGCCTGGAGCAATCACGATCGCAGTATGCAGCGTCAGGAACAGCCTTGCGACCTCGTAAAGGTCTTCCCATGCAAAGCGGTAGCCGTAGACGGCGATCACGAACCGGCCGATCGCCGTCTCGATGAGCCGCAGGCTGCCGCGCGCGCGCTTGGCCTCGTCCCCGGGCAGATGAAATTTCAACGCCAGGGCGTCGATCCGCTCGAGGCCGGCGAGCGCCGCGACGAGCTCCGGCGACGAGCCGGGCAGCGCTTTTTTCGTTTGCGGGTCGACAACGGCGTATCGCGCCTGCGGATTGGCGATCATATAGTCGCGCAGCGCCGCGGTCGGTTGAATGATGGCGTTCTCGTCCGGCGTGCGCGTGAGCGACTTCTGGACCAGGGCGATGAGCCGATACTCTCCCCACTCGTCCGGGCTCATCGCCGAGGCGGCGCCCAGGCCCAAAATGGAGATGGCGAACTCCATGATGGGAACAAGAAAGACGATCGCGACGAATTGCGCCGCCGCAAGGCTGACGATCAACCGGAAAGATATGGATTGCCGCGCGCTCACTCTTGCGGCGCTCGCGCAATCATATAACCAATGCCGCGCGCCGCATGTATCTCGACCTGTGCGCCGAGATCGTGCAGCCGCTTGCGCAAGCGCGAGACGAGAATGTTCAGGGCGTTGCCCTGCACGTCGTCATCGAATCCGTAGACTTCGTCCTGAAGCTGGTTGCGCAGGACGATACGGCCGGAATTCCGCATCAAAGCTTCGAGCAAAGCGAGCTCGCGTCTATGGAGCACCAAGGGCTTTCCGTCGATCGACACCTGATGACTAGCAAGATCGAATGAGAGTTTCCCGAGAACGACGGGCGGCGCCGCCGCCGCGCCGGGTCGCCGCAGGCAGGCCCTGATCCGGGCCATCATCTCGTCGAGATCGAAGGGCTTGGCGAGATAATCGTCCGCCCCGGCGTCGAGGCCGCAGATACGGTCGCTCACGGTCTCGCAGGCGGTCAAGACAAGAACCCGGATGCCGGGCTGCAGCCGCTTGAGGTCCGGTAGAAGCTCGAGCCCGTCGCCGTCCGGGAGCCTGCGGTCGAGAAGCGCCAGCCCGTAATGGTGACATTGCAGAGCCGCCCGCGCTTCCTCCAACGCGCCGACATAGTCCGCGATAAAGCCGGATCTGCCGAGACGCGCCACGATGGCCCGCGCCATCTCCGGCTCGTCTTCGACTAGCAGCGCGCGCATATCGACACGCAGTTTGCCGTCAGGCGCAATCGCGCGTCGGGGAGAAGAAATTGAGGCATAGACCGTTCCGCCGCAAGCGAACAGCTTTGTAGGTAAATCAAGACATGGCAATTTTGCAACAGTCGCGCGTAAGCGCGGGAGGGGCGTTCTCACGTTATCTCCGTGAAAGCTTGGCTTTCTATACCCCGCTCCGGGATGCGGCAACTTCCCGACGAAAGAGCGCTTTAGGAGGCCATTTTGCTCAATCGCAATCGACTAATGGGACATGTGTGCGCGGGGGCGCTGGCGGTTTCATATGCGGGCGACGCCGTCGCTCAACAGAATTTGCCCACGATCGACGTCGGCGTCGCATCGCGGGCGCAGGCGCAAGGGGCCGCTCGGCGGGAGCCTGCGAGTCCCACGCCCGCGAATCAGCGAGACAACGGCCCTCCAGTCCGGCAGACGACCGCTGGACCAGTGCGCGGCTATCAGGCGCTGACGTCGCGCGCCACGCGCTTCGAGACGCCGATCAAAGAATTGCCGATGTCGATCGTGGTGATTCCGCGCAAGCTCATCGACGACCAGCAAGCGGTTTCCCAAGCCGAGGTTTTCCGGAACGTCTCGGGCCTGCAGCCAATCAGCCCGCTATTTCCGGGCGAGCTCGGCCCAAGCCTTCGCGGCATGCGCGCCGAGCGTTACATCGATGGCTTGCCGAATTACTACGATCTCGGCGTGCGCGACCTCCTCGCCAATGTCGAGCGGGTCGAGGTGTTGAAGGGGCCGGCCAGCATCCTGTTTCAGGGCGGCGCGAGCCCGGTCGGCGGCGTGGTCAATGTCGTTTCCAAGCTGCCGACGCCGGATCGTTTCGCAGAAGCCGGCATCCGCGGCGGCGGCTACAGCTTCGCAAGCCCCTATATCGATATTAATCAGCCGCTTACCGAGAACAAGAGCGTTTTGTTCCGGCTAACCGCGCAATATGAAACGACGCGTTCGAACATCGATGTGGTGCAACGGCGCAGCTATACGATCAATCCGACCATCAAAATCGCGCCCACGGATGCAACCTCGCTGATCGTGCAGGGATATCTCACCCGGCGCGAGCAGCCTGATTATCCGGGACTGCCAGCGATCGGCACGATCGACAGAACCTTCTATTCGGTGCGCCCGACCGCCTTCCTGTCCAATGGTGGGCTGCCTGCGACAAGCACGTCCTCCTCAGGGGTCACGCTCCGCTTCGATCATAAATTCGACGAGACCTTCTCGACCTTCACGAGCGCGCGGTTCTCCTCTTCGAGTCTCTACGAGCCCTCGCAAATTCCGTTCGGCAACAAGCCGACCTTTTATAAGGACTCCTTTGTTGGCGTCGTTGGCGGGCCCAGCCAATTTTATATGGCCGATATCATCATGGCCCAGCAGACGAAAGAAATCTCCGTCACGTCGAATGTGATGGCGAAGTTCGACGCGGGGCCGACACGAAACAAGCTTCTCGTCGGCGGCGATTTCAACCGCGTTTGGGATAGCGGTTACATGTCCGGCGCCAACGCCACCCCGCCCGATCCAAAGATCCAAAAGACGTTGAACTTTTTCGGAATGGGCGCCTACGCATCCTTTTATCCGACCCTCGTCGACTTCCGCGCGCCGGTCTTGCCGCCCTACGCCTATCCGCTTCCCGGCCAGGGCGGCTACACGATTTTCAGCCGCGTCAACAACACCTATCAAAACGCAGGGCTGACGGCGCAGCTTCAATCTACGATCTTCGAGCGTTTGCATATTCTTGCCGCCGGCCGCGTCGCCTTCATCGACATTTATGCCGAGGAAGGCGCCGCCCGCCCGCCGCGGAAATTCAATTCGAGCCAGACTGCGTTTCTGCCCCGCGTCGGCGCCCTATTCGACGTGACGGACTGGCTCTCGGTCTATGGCAGTTACGCGCAAGGCCTCCGGCCGGTCTCCAGTTTCAGCGGCGCAGGCGGCGCTGCGCCGAAGCCGGAGGGATCGGAGCAATGGGAGGCGGGCGTCAAGCTGGACGGCCCGATGGGACTGTCGGGCACGCTCGCCTATTTCGATCTCAAACGGACCAATGTGGTGACGACGCTCGCGGGAAGCCTCACACAATATCAATCCGGCGAGTGGCATTCGTCCGGCATCGAGGCCGACCTCGTTTGGCAGCCGACGGCGGACCTCTCCTTCCTCGCGAGCTACGCGCATATCGACGCCAAGGTTTCGAAAGATCTGAATATCAAGCTCCAGAATGCGCCCTTGAACCTGGCGCCGGCGGACTCGGGACGCCTATGGGGGAACTACGCCTTCGACGGTTTCCTCAGGGGCTGGTCGTTTGGCGCGGGGCTTTATGCAGCTTCCGGGCAGGTGATCGAGATCGGCAGCCCCTGGAGCACGAGCGGCTATGTCACTTTCGACGCCGCTCTGACCTACAAGCATGAACACTTCACTTTCTCGGTCAACGGCAAAAATCTCTCCGATCATCAGTATTTCGTTCAATATCCGTATCTTTCCGGCCGCGTCATGCCGGGCGAGGGACGCACGTTCTTCGCCAATCTTTCCGTTCGTATGTAGGAGTAAAGCATGAGCACGCTCGACCGCCGCCAGGTCGGAGAGGCGATCGCCGCCTTCGCCGCGATTCTTGCAAGCGGCCGAGCGTTTGCCGCGAGGGACAAGTCGAGCGACAGCGCGGCGCCTGGACATGACATGTCACAGATGCCGAGCCGCTGGCATGGCAAGGAGCGGATCGCCTTCCTGATCTATCCGGGCTTCACCGCCCTCGACATGGTCGGGCCGCACTACATGTTCGCAAGTCTGATGGGCGCAAAAATCGACATCGTCGCCAAGACGCTCGACCCCGTGCGTAGCGACACGGGTCTGATCTTTACGCCGTCGGCGCGCTTCGAGGAGGCGGTCGCGGATTACGACATCCTTTGCGTTCCCGGCGGGACGCAAGGGACGCTCGCCGCCATTCGAGACGACGCCACAATCGCCTATGTTCGCGACATCGGCCAAAAGGCTCGTTTCGTCACCTCTGTCTGCACAGGTTCGATCGTCCTCGGCGCGGCGGGACTGCTCCAGGGCTATCGCGCGACCTCGCATTGGGTGACAAAGCCATTGCTGCCGATCGTCGGCGCAATACCGACCGATGGGCGCTTCGTGAAGGACCGGAACCGCATCACGGCCGAGGGCGTCACGGCCGGGCTGGACTTCGCACTTTCTCTTGTCGCGGAGTTGCGGGACGAGAGATATGCGCAAGGCGTCCAGCTCCTCGCCCAATACGCGCCCGCCCCGCCCTTCAACGCCGGCGATCCAGCTACGGCGCCGAAAGACGTGACCGGGATGATCGACGGGATGTTCACGGGCCTGAGGCAAGAAATGCGCGCCGCCGCCGCCGCGACCTATGAAAGAAACAAGAAGCCTTAGATTGGTTCGGCGTCATTCCCGACGCTTGTAGCGAGCGCTCGGGAATCCAGAGCAACACCCGCTGCTTCTGTGGCTCTGGATTCCCGGTCGGGCTTTCAGCCCGCCGGGAATGACAGCCGCCAATGTAGCTGTTCAAATGGAAATGGCGTCAGCCTTTCGCGCCGGGAGGAACGGCCTACCATGGCGCTCCAAAGCGGCGTTAAATCTCAGCCGATTCGTAGCTCGTGACTTCCATGCCAACGCACACTTCGACGATAATCGGGCTCGACCAGGTCATGACTGCTTCCTTCTATCGGGGCCCTGGATCGGGCCCTTGAGGCAAGATAACGGTCTGCGCTGGTTCGATCAGCCTGAAATTTCGCCAAAAGACAATTCCAAACCTTCCCGACCAACCCCGCATTCTCCGAGGCATTCGCCCTACTCCCGATCGGCCTCGTCTTCGTCGCGGATCGGCAGCGAGACGATCACCCGCGTCCCTCCCGCCACGCCTCGCTCTACTTTCATCCGACCGCCCAATCCCTGAACGCGCTCGCGCATCCCGAGCAGGCCCATTCCGGAACGGTGCTCTTCCGCGATGCCGACCCCATTGTCTTCGACGACGATAATTAATGTCGGCGCATCCTCCGTTTCGCTTTCTCCCGTTTCGCCGATCATATCGCACCCGAATTCGGCAGAGACCCGCGCCCAACTTGCATTGGCGTGCCGAAAGACGTTGGTCACGCTTTCCTGAACAACTCTGTACGCCGTCAACGCGGTAGTCTCGTCGAGCGACGATAAATCATGGGGGCACGACAGCCGAAGATCGACTTCTGGATGGCCCAGCGACCAGGACGCGAAAAGATTCTTGAGCGCCGCCTCGAGCCCAAGCTCGGAAAGACCCGTTGGCCTCAGGCGCCCGAGCAGACCCCGGAACAAAGACTGAAGCGCCTCGCCTGCCCGATCCATGATCGTGCTGATCTGGCGTAATCGCTCCGGCTCCGCCGGAGACTGCGCGACAGCCTCCTGTAGAGACGCCGCCGCCGCGCGGATCGAAAACAGGCAGGGGCCAGCCTCGTCGTGGAGGTCTCGGGCGATGTCTTTTCGCTCGCTGTCTTGAATCTCGATGAGCTCGTTGACGAGATCGCGGTTCTCCTGCCGCACGCGATCGAGCGTCGCTGCGAGCGAATTGAGCGCATTCGAGATGTCGCGAAATTCCGTGGCGCCCTGCGGCGCGATCCGGATTCCGCTTTTCCGCGCTTCGAGGTCGGCAAGGCAGGCCTGCAGCGCTTCGAAAGGCGCGAGCGAATACCGAACGAGGAGCAGCACGAGGACGATAATGGCAAGCGTTACGACCAAACTGATCGACGCCAGCCAGGTCATGTCCGACCAGATCTCCTCCAGCTCGTCGAGGGGATTGGAGACGATCGCGACGCTGCCATAGTCGCGCTCATGGGCGCGGATGGGAACGATGACGACACGTGGCGGAGGAACATCCACGAGTCGCACAAACCAAGCGGGCGGATTGTCGGCGAGAAGGCGCTCTGGCTGAGACCACTGCGCCGGCGGCGCTTCGCCCCGTTCGAGTATCGTGATGTCGACATGGCGCAAACGACCGAGATTTGCGTAAAGTTGACGCAAGGCTGGAGCTGGATTCGCGTTGCTGGGAATACTTGCAATTGTTGTCAGGACAAACTCCCGAGCGAGACGGAGATTGCTTCCCGCCTCGGCCCGCACGCGCGGTCCCGCATGCATGAGCTGAATCGTGAGATTGATCAGGAGCATTGCAAGAAGCACGAGGCCGATCAGCCAACTCAGCCCCGCTTTCAGTGAGATCATCGGCTTTTGCCTGTGAAAGAGCAGCCACAAAACGGCCACAAGACGATTGACACCGCGCACGCTTTTCACAACAAAGATTTTAGGTCCACAACAAGAAAAATCGTCATGCGTGTTTTGATCGTCGACGACCATCCGATGGTGATCGAGGGCTGCCGCGGCATGCTCTCCGGGCAAAAAGACATCGACGTGATCGAGGCCCACAACGCCGACGAAGCGCTCGAAAAATATGCTTCCACCGCGCCCGACGTTATTGTTCTCGACATCAATCTCCCCGGTCTCTCCGGGTTCGAGCTGCTGCGCCTGTTGCTGAAGCGAAACCCCGATGCGAAGGTCATCGTCTTCACCATGAACGACGACCCGGTTTTCGCGGCGCGGGCAATCGAACGCGGCGCGCGGGGCTATCTGGCGAAAAACGAGGACCCGAAAGTCTTCATCAAGGCGCTTCGATCCGTTGCGGCGGGCGAACGCTATCTCTCCGGCAATCTGGCGCTGCGGCTTGCTTTCGCCGACCAGAGTCTGACAAAGAATCCGCTGGATGCGCTGAACAGCCGAGAGATCGAAATTCTGCGCAACCTCGCCAATGGCAAGGATATGACCGAGATCGCGCATATTTTGAAGGTTTCTTACAAGACGGTCGCCAACAACTGTATTTTGCTCAAGCGCAAACTCGGGGCACGGTCCAAGGCCGACCTTCTGCGCATTGCGGTCGAGAACAAAGTCGCCATGCGGCTGGTGTAAGCGCCTTCTCTATCTGAACTGCTTTTGCGTTCGGTAGCGCTCCGAAAGAAGGCGCAAAGCGTCTTCGCGCGTCACGTGCTTGTGACGCAGATTGAAATAATGCTGGCAGAGTACGCCATAGGTCTGCTTCTGTCCGGCCTCGGCGGCGACATTCGATAGCGCCTCCAGCAAATCCGCATAACCCTCGGCACGCCCCTCTTCCGCCAGCATTTTTCCGGTCTGCGCCGTCCGGTTGGCGAGCATGCGGTCGGTTTCGAGGAAATGCGGGCGCGCTGCGAGCAGCGCCGCACGCATGCGCCCGACCGCCGCCTCGCCGGCGACGCCGTCGTGGCCGGCTTCCCGGCGCGCCAGCCAGAGCGCCGGATCGGTATTGTCCGTCGCGCTCAGCCAGAGGCCGCCGCTTTTGGCCTCCTGCGCCTCGATCACATCATTTGCGTCGCTCGCGCGCTCCTCTTTGCCGCAGGCTGCGCAGAGGAGGCACGTGACGAGCACAAATGCCGCTTTCGAGGCGGTCGACCGCGGCGGCACGCTATTTTCCTTCGACTTTTCTCTTCAGGCTCTCCAGCCCGTTATGGAGATATGTCGCCATCGCCGTGCGCGCCGCGTCATCGTTGAGATTTTCGGGCGGCTCGTTGCTCGTGTCGCCGCGATAGAGGCGCCCATACCATTTCACCTGGCTGCCGCCGCTAGCGGCCGGCTCCACCGTGAAGGTGAGCGTGTAGGAACTCACCGGCAGCGCGTCGAGATTGGGATCGGACATGCGCCAGGAAAGCTTGTGCGCCGCCGCGTCATATTCGTCGAGGCCTTCCTTCAACGCCCCGCCCTTCTTGAGCGTCACTTCGCGCTCGGCGCCCGCAGCGTCGCCGCCCTTGGCCTTCACAGCCTGGACGTCCGGATGCCAGGCCGCCAGCCCGTCGAATTTCCCCGCGACCGCCCAAACTGCCTTGGGGTCGGCGGAGATGACGATTGTTTCATCGACCTTGATCGGCGTCGGCCCATGCGCGAGCGCCGGCGCGGCGAGCAAGAAGGCGATCAACGACACTGCTTTCTTCATTTTGTTCTCCCTCATGGTTGTTTTTACGCGGCGCGCGCGATTTGCCGCTTGCGCGTGAGCCGCTCCAAAAGCGGCGCGATCGAGAAGACCGCGAACAGGCAGGCGGCGGATGCGCCGCCGAGAAATGCTCTGAGATCGAGACTTCCCGAGCGTGGCCGCGCGGTTGCTGCAGCCAGATAGTCGTCGTGCAGACGGGCCGTGTCGCCGAGATGGGCGTAGCCGAGGCCGGTTTTTTCGGCGAGCGTGCGCAGATAGTCTTCCTTCACCGAGGAAAGATGCTCCGCGCCGACGGCGGCCGTCGCGCCAAAGGGCGCGTTGCGGGCATTGTAGCCCTCCCTTTGCTCGGCGCCTTTGGGCGGCAGGCCGAAACGGCTCTCATGCGGGACCTCGTCAACGGCGACGAAGCCGATGTCCCGTCCCCTGTCGTCGAACTTCGGGATCGGCGAGAGCTCATAGCCGCCGGTTCCCACGATCAACCCACGCGTCTCACCGACTTTCCCTTCGAAAGCGGGGCCGCCGGATGGCGGCAGCGGCGGGGCCTCGTGACCATCCGTGAAAAATAGCAGGTCCGTCTTCAACTCGCGCGCCATGTCGATGGCGCGGAACAGACCCGCCGCTATTCGGCTATCCCCCTCCCAGGCCATGCGCCAATCGAGCGCCGCGATCGCAGAGTCGAGCGGCGAGAAATCGGCGCAGGCGTCGATGGGCTCGAAGAGCAGGAACGGCCGCCGTTCGGTGAAAACGCCGAGCGCGACGCGCGAGGGGCAAGGGAGGCTGGCGATCAGCTCCCGCAAGGCGGCCTTGGCCTTTTCGAGACGGCTGATCGGTTTGCCTGAGGCGGCGTAGTCGCGAGCATTCATGCTGCCGGTGATGTCGACGACGGCGAGGAGGTCATACCCTGGGCGCGTGACCTGCACCCGGGGCGTAATGAATGTGGCGACGAGCAGCGCCGCCGCCAGCGTCAGCAAGATGAACCGGGGATCACGCAAGTCCGGGCGCATCAGGGCAGACCTTTCGGCTTGCCCGGAATATCGGTCCAGAGCTTTTTGGGATCGGCGCTGAGCTCGTCGCCGCTCGTTCGCTCGAAGTCCGGAAAGTCGCGCACAAGTCGCGCCGCCACGTCGAAATTATATTTGGCGTCCCAGAATTCCGGGTCGAGTTGGAGCGCGCGGCGATATTCCCGCTTGGAAAGATTCACGAAAGGAGCCGCCGCTTCGAGCTCGGATCTCTCGATATGCGCCAGCGCCACGCGCAGCAGCGCATTGGCCAAGAGATAATGCCCCCGCGCGCGGGTCTGCGTATCGCCGACGCGGTCCAACGCCTCCAGAAGACCGCGGGATTGATCCAGTTCGTCGCGTTTTGTCAGGAAAGCAATACGCGCGAACAGCAATTCGGAACGCGCGTCGGCGTCGATTTGAATATCGTGGCCTGTGCGGAGCAATTCGATCGTGTCATTCGTGGCGAGCGCACGGCGCCACGCCACCAATTCGAAGCCGGTCGCGACAGCAAACGTCAGGAGGAGTGCGACGAGCAGCGCAGAATGCTGCTCGCGCCAAAAAACGACGGCTCTTTTGCGCAGGCGGTCGATCACGGGACGCCTCTGGGTGACGCGAGCTGAACTTCCGCTAGTTTTGCGACGAGCAGCAGACACACTGCGCCGAGCGCCGCTGCAAAAAATGTCCCGGACAGATCGCGTCGCGGCAGCTTTTCGAAATACGGCATGGGCCGGCGCTCGAGCTGATCGATCTGACGCAAAGCTTCCTCGGTCGCTTTGGGTCCTTCCGCTTCGAAAGCGCGATAGGGCACGCCAAGCAATTTGAAATAAAGATCGAGATGGCGCTCCGGGGCCGCTTGTGGGGACTCGTCGTTGTCGTGCGCGTCGTAGATCCCCTGGCTTCCCTCGGTGCGCAGGAAAAGCCAGTAGAGATTGACGTGGGCCTTTTTGAAATCCGCGCGCAGATCGTCCTGGATTTTCGGATCGATGACTCCCGCGCCGTCCGAAATGAGAAGAACGGCCCGGGAGTGATCGGCGTCACTCGCGCGAAACATCGAAAGCGCCATGGCGAGGCCGCGCGCAATATTGGTATAATCCAGCCCCGGCCGATCCATGGCGTCGATCGCTGCTTTGGTCGCGTCAGGGTGATCGGAGAGCGGGGTGACGAGCATGGGCGAGGTCGAGAAGGCCGCGACGCCGACAAGGTCGCGCCGCCGACTCTCGACAAAGGCTTTCAATATCCGCTTGGCGGCGGCCGCCTTGGACTCTTCGTCGCCAGAAGGGTTCCGGCCCGCAAATGTCTCGTTCATACTGCCGCTGCGATCGATCAGCATAACGATCTGCGCGCCTTCGGCCACGCGCTCGACTTCCTCTCCGGGAAGGAAAGGACAGGCCGCGCCCGCGAGACTCGCGAGAAGCGCCACGACGCCGAGCAACTTCAAGCCACCGTCGACGACTCCGGAAAGACGGTCTTCGGGCGCGCAATCCAGTGAGGGGATCGCGGAATCGCGCAATGCGGATTTCCACAGCGGCGCGAGGGCGGCGGGCGCCAGCAGGAGCAGTCCAGGAAGGTCGAAGCTGATAAGCGTCACTGCGCGCGCTCCCGGCGACCGAGCGCTTTGGCAAAATCGAGGAGCTCGCCGAGCGTGTAATCGGCGACGTGATCGCCCTCTCGAGAAAAGAAGGCGCGTCGCGATGCTGAGAAGAAGCGATCGAACGCAGGCTTCAGGGAAGCGAATTCCGGCCGTCGCGCCAAAAAACCAGGGACGTCCTCAGCGAGGAGCGACGCGCCGTTCGCAAGATCGATCGCGCGGTGCAGGCTCTGAAAAGCCAGCGGGAGAACGGTCGCCTCACTTGCCGCGCGCGTCTGCGCTGCGAGCTTGCGCGCCAGCGCGCTGAAAATGCGCGCGGGTCTTTTCTGGAATGGCGGCCAGGCGCGATCCCGCGCGACCGCAGTGAGCGAGAGTAAAGAGAGAGCGGCGAATGCCAGCGCAAGACGCTTCGGCTCGGTCTCCTCCGCATAGACCGCCGGCGCATCCGGGCGCAAATAGTCCTCCGAGCGCTCCTGCTTTTCGGGCGCGATTTCGCGCAAGGGCGCGACGCCCACGCGCCAGGCGGGAACCGAAATGGTTTCCTCTCCGAGACGCAGATCGAAAGCAGGAATGTCGATGTTTCGCACATCAAGCGCGACGTAGAAATTCTGGTAGACCAGATCGATGTCCCAGCGCGTGTCCGCGCCAACCGCTGTCGCGTGAACGCCTACGTCTTTGAGGTCGAGCGAAACCCCGAGGGGCCCCGGCCGCGGAAGCGAGGAGGCCGAGAGCTTCGCGTCCGCTGATGACATAATCTCGATGCGGGCATGGATAAGATCGCCGACAAAATAGCCGAAAGGCCGCGCGGAATGAATTTTGACGCGCTGGTCGGCGGCCTGGGCGCAAGTGGCCCAGAAGAGCGCGACAATGAAGAGTGGCGCGATACGCATGTCGCGCCTCACGCCGCCATGAGACGTAAGCTGAGGGATCGGGAATCGACACGATCCTCCACGAAAATCGGCGGTCGAACGCGTCCGGCCGCGAGCTGAATCAACGCCGCCCGGCGCTTCGACTCGGCGTCGATCCATTTTTGCCGCAGGCCCGGCCGCATGACTATCGTACGCCGCCGCGCTGTTTCGGAATCCCGTAAATCGAGCAAACCCCAGCGCGGCGGATTCAGCTCGACAGAGTCGACGAGTACGACCGGCAAAACATCGTGAAGCGCCAGCGCCTCAAATATCCGCTGGACAAGCGCCGCCGGCCATCGGAAGTCGGAGATGAGCAGAACAAGCTTCCGACCCGCGCCGAGGCGTATCGCGGCAGTCTCGAGGCTTTCTGCGTTCGTGCCGGCCGGACGTTCGTCGCGAAGCCGATCAACGGCGTGAAGCGCCGCCCTTCGCGATAGCGTCGCCGGAAGAAAGGCGCTCTCACGCAAAACGTCGCCGCCGGCGACGAGGCCGAAGCGGTCGCCAATGCGCGTCGTCGAAAAGGCGAGCGCGGCACAGAGGTCGCAGGCGACCTGGAAACGGTCGACCGCGCCGACAAAGCCCATGGACGCGGAAAGGTCGACAAGCGCGTAAACGTCGATCGCGCTTCTTTGCTCGAAGCGCCGGACATGCGTCTCGCCGAAAGGATCGCGCAATGTCGCGCGCAGATCGATGCGTCTTGCGTCAGGATAGCGCAGGAACGGCGCTTGGTCACGAAACACGCCAAACCCGCCGACCTCGCTCGATACATGCGCGCCGGCATGATTGGACCGGAAGCGTCCGCGAGGGCGGTACAGAATGTCGCCAGTTATGGTCATGGAACCGGAATCGTGTCGAATACGGCTTGGCAGAGCTGCCTGACCGGTTCGTCGCCGCGCAGCGCATGAATGGGATCGACAAAAATGCGATGCGCCATCACCTCGAGAAAAACGTCTTTGATGTCGTCCGGCGTCAGATAGTCCCTACCCTCGAGCCAGGCGCGCACGCGCGCTGCAAGCGCCAGAGTCGCAAGGCCGCGTGGGCTGGCGCCGCCCTTTACAAGCGTCGCGACGTCGACGTCGCGCAACGATATGCCGACGGACGCCGGCTCGGTCAGCGCGCGCCAGAGGTTCAACACATAAGACTGGAGGGTCGGGCTCGCCTTCACCGTCTCCTGGATTACGCGCGCCACTCTCCCGATCTCACGATAGTCGACCGTTCCGGGCGCCACTCTGTCGAGAAGTAAATCGACATCCTGAAAGACGGGATCAAAAATAAGGCTGCGCCGCGCCTCTGGATCGGCGGGCGCCTGCATGGAAATCTCCATAAAGAAGCGGTCTCTTGCGGCGGCGGGCAGTTCAAATGTCTCTTCGCGCTCGACCATATTGCGGTCGGCGAAAACCTGGAGATAGGGAAAATTGACCAGACGGTTGAACGCCGTCACGCTTCGTTCGGCCATCAGCCGCAAAAGGAGCGAATGGACCTGTGGCCGCGCGCGATTGATCTCGTTGAAGAAGAATACGGGCAGCGTATCCGCCAGCCGCAGAAGCTCCGAGGCTTCGACGCGCGGGCGACCGTCGTCGCCAAGATAGGTATGATAGAGGATGTCGCTCGGCATCATGTCGACCGTGCCCTCGAAACGGGCGAAATCCCCGCCGAGCGCGCGCGACACCGCTCGAAGCAAGGTCGTCTTGCCGACGCCGACGTCGCCTTCGATCATGATATGGCCGCGGGCAAAAACGCCGATCGTGACGAGCCGAATGACGCGCTCCTGGCCAATGACCGCTTTTTGGATTTCCTGCTCGAAGGCGAGCGCGCGTTCGCGCCATTCGCCGAGCTTGTGCACTTTTTGAGAGTCGTCGTTCAAGACACGACCTTACAGCGCGATAAAAAGGGCGGCCACGATCTCGGGAACGGACGCGATGCGCTGTTGTTGAACAACATCGGATCCAGATCGTGGCCGCTTTCGTTCATCGCGGAAAAACCGCGACGAATTCGATTATTGAGCGATCTTGCTCACGTCATATTCCCATTTGCCGGTCTTCTTGAAATTCTCGACCCGCTTTTTGTTGCGATCTTCCATGGACTGGATCGAGGCCTGCTGCTTGGCGAGTTCCTTCGGATCGTGCTTGGGGTCGTATTTCGAGCCCTCGACCTTTTCCGGAAAGCCCGGCTTGGGTTCCCAGCAGTTGCCGGGCGCTTTGCACTTGGTGCCGTCATAGGCGAGAGCGCTGCCGGCGCTGAACATGATGCCGACGGCGACCGCCGCGGCGAAATGCATCTTACGCATGCCTGGTTCCTCCATATGTGCGAGGCTCGAGCCTCTTTGTTTGCGCCTCCCGCCGATCGGCGGAACTTGCTTCGCCGTGACCTTACTTTTTGGCCTGGCACTTGCCTGGCGGATTGTCCGGCAACGTCTCATGTCCGGCGTAAGGCTTGAACGACTTGCGCTGCGTATCGCTCAGCCAAGTCGCCTTCTCCGGCGCTTCCTTGAAGAGGTGGCGGACCCAAGCCATTACCTTCAGCATCTCGTCGAGCTGAAGATTCTGATATTGCGGCCCCATCGACGCCTGTGCGCCGCCATAGATCGTCGAGAACAGGCCTTCGTCGGTCTCGTTCTGCGGATAGGTCCAATAAGCGTCGTTGAGGCCGGGCCCGATCTTGCCTTCGCCGATATGGCCATGGCAGCCGGAACACGCCGAGAGGAATGTCTGCTCGCCCTGTTTCAAGCAGCTCAGATCCTCATTGTAGGGGTTGACGCCCGTGGTCATGAATTCCTTGACGGCGGGAGTGTCTTTGCCCTCCGGCAGCGCGTCGCTGAAATTGAGGACTTCGCCAGTGATGGTGTTGCGGAAGGTAATGGCCGACTGTGCGATTGCCGCTACGGCTACGAAGGCTCCGACCGCGGCGACGATCACACGCGCCGCATTTTTTCTTTGCTTGAACACGTTTTCTCTTCCTGCTCAGTATGCGCGCGTCTATTGGGTCACCGGCAAAAGGGGGACGCCTTCGGCTTTGAGGATTTCATCGATCTTCGGCTTGGCGGAGACCAGCGCGGTGTTGACGGCGTCCAGCAACGCCTTGTCGTCACGGCGAACGGCGACCGATTGTTCGAAGCGTTGCGGCACTTTTTCGCCATTGCTCTTCGCCGCGTCGTCTTCGATCAAGCTCATTCGCAAGGGAACGGTCGACGCCTTGACGTAACGCGCGACATCCGGCGCAAATCCCACTGCGATTTCGGCGGAGCCATTCACAACCTCGCCCACCATGCGACTCGGATCGATCTGCGTATATTGATTGCGCGCTGATCTGAAGTTCACGAGCGAGTAAAGATAGGCCATATTGTCTTCATATTGGCCCATGTCTTTGAGGAGCGCCTCGCCCGGCGAGCCAAAGGCGACGACGATGTGGCCAGCCTTTTTCAGTCGAGCGTCGTTCCACGACTTCACGTCGAGGCCGCGATCCTCCCGGCTCACGAAGACGTAGCCAGTCCGGTAATAAGGTCTCGACGTCGCGACGCGCGGATCGCCCGTATCGAGGCCGATGATGACGTCGCAGAGGTTCTTGTCGAGATAGTCGCGGACGAGATAGATTGCTGGCCGCTCGGACCACACGAACTGCGCCTTGCGCTTCAACGCGTCGGCGAGCGCTACCCCGATCTTGTTTTCGAGACCCGAGCCGTCTTCCAACGACAGCGGCGGTTGGTTCTTTGCGGCGCAGATTCGGAGCGAATTAGGATCGACGGCTTGCCCCGGCGCCTGCGCCGGATTCGAAGCCGCGTTGTTTACGGCGTCGCCGGAAACGCCAAGCGACGCAGCGGTCGCCGGCGCGGCGCCGAGGAGCGCCGCAGCAGCGACGGCGCTAAACCATGTAGACGAGCGAGTCGGACGCAACATCTTCGCTTCTTTCGTGAATTTCCTCGGGCGTTTGCCCGGGCGCAGATTTATGCGCCCGAGCAAACGTCTCAATTGCTTCTTGCAAAGCAGAGAGGAGATTAGTTGGCCTTGTATTCGCCGAGGTTCAGATCGTCGTAGGGACCCTTGCCGTCGAGCGCGAAGACCATCACGCCGCCGCCCATCTGCGTATAATTGGCGAGCTGCTTGAAGGCGCCGACCGCGCCAAGACCGGCCGTCGGATCCTGAAGGTCGAACACGAGACCAACGCCCGGCCAACCACCCACGCCGTACAGGATGGCGACATATTCGACGCCCTTGTGCTGATAGACGATCGGATGGCCGATGACGCCGGACGGAAGCTTGAACTTCCAGAGCAGGTCGCCGGTGTCGCTGTTGCGAGCCTTGATGAAGCCGTCGAGCGTTCCGTAGAAGACGACATTGCCAGCGGTCGCGGCGGTGCCGCCCCAAACCGCGAAGCGCTCCATCTTCTCCCATTTGAACTGGCCGGTGATGGCGTTGTAGGCCTTGATCTGACCCAGGCCCTCGCCCTTCTGGCGGTCGCCCTTCGGACCCGGAAACATGTTCAGCGTCGCGCCGACGAAGAACTGACCGGCGCGGTACGGAAGCATGAAGGGCTCCCAGTCCATGCAGATATGGTTCACGCCGAGGAAGAACAGCTCCTTGGTCGGGTCGTAGGAGTCGAGCCCCTGATTGTGATAACCCATCGCCGAGGGGCAAACATCCTTGGCGAGATGATCCATGCGGGTGCCATATTCGGGGTCGCGAACCGGCAGGCCGCTCTTCAGATCGACCTTTTTGAAGACATTGACCGTGTCGTCGATTTTGTCCGCCGAGACCAAGGTGCCGTCCGTGCGGTCGAGCGTGTAGACGATGCCGTTGCGGTCCGGATGGGTCAGCAGCTTGCGAAGCTTGCCTTCCTTATCCTTCTGCTCGCTGAGCATCATGAAGTTGATGCCCGCGTAATCCCATTCATCGTGCGGCGTCTTTTGATAGCCGAATTTCGCCGCGCCGGTTTCGAGATCGCGTCCCCAAATGGTCATCGTCCACTTGTTGTCGCCGGGACGCATCGTCTCGTTCCACGGCGCCGGGTTGCCGCTGCCGTAGTAGACCAGATTCGTGCCCGGATCATAAGCGAACCAGCCCCAATTCGTGCCGCCGCCGATCTTCCAGGCGTCGCCTTCCCAGGTCGAGGTGCCAAGGCCCTTTTGGCCATAATGCGGATTCGCCTTGTTGAAGTCGTCGCCGATCAACACGTCAGAATCGGGACCGGTGGCGTAAGCGCGCCACTTCTGCTCGCCGGTACGAACGTCATAGGCGGTCATATAACCACGCACGCCGAGCTCGGCGCCGGAGCTGCCGACAAGGACCACATCCTTGTAGACATGCGGCGCAACGGTCAGGGTCGAGCCGACTTTGAAATCGGAGTTTTCGATCTTCCAATATTCCTGGCCGGTAACGGCGTTCAGCGCGACGACATTGCCGTCGAGAAGCGTCTTGATGATCAACGACGGCGCCTTGCCATCGCCAGGCCAATAGGCAAGGCCGCGGTTGACGATGTCGCAGCAGGCGACGGCGCGCGCGGCGGCGTTCTGCTTGGGCTTGTGCTGCCAGAGAATGCGCGTCGGATCGCTCAGATCAAGCGCAAATGTATTATTGGGGAACGACGTATGCACATACATCTTGCCGTCGACGACGATCGGAGCGCCCTCGTGGCCGCTCAGCAAACCGGTCGAAAAGGACCAGGAAACCTTGAGGTTCTTGACGTTATCAGCGTTGATCTGCGTGAGCGTGCTGTAGTGGTTCGCGCTGTAGTTCTTGCCCTGCATCGCCCAGTTGTCTTCGCTCTTCGCAAGCGCTTCGAGCCGATCTTCGGCCTGGGCGACCGACGCCATAGTGACGGGCGCCGCGATCAGGACCGACAGCAGGGAAACGGAATTTAAGAATTTCCTCATAGACGAGTCCTCCTGCGACGTCCTGCAAGACCGTTGGCGGCTTCTTGAAAGGATGACGTCGCCTCGTGAAGACGCTCCAGCATTTCTCCAGAGTCGTCATGTTCGTTGAAGGTCGCTTCCTTGGAAGCGCTTGCCGCGCTTTATGGGAGAGACGATCCGCGAGCATATAAATTTAAGCGTCGCAGCGTGTCTCTACGATTTATCGGTAATGTGCCTCGGGAAAGATCGGCATATCGCCTCCCGGTATTTCCTACGCGCTGGCGCTAACGCGTCGTCATCTTGACGCGGGTCGACATGCGGTATCTTCTCCCGCCGAACTGCATGGCTATAAGAAGCATGACGCATGTCTGATCGTATGGTTTTTGGCCTTTTCGGCGCCTATCTGCTGACGCTCGGCGCCGCCGGTTTCGAGGGCCCGAAGGCGCCGATCGTCGACATCGCGCTGTATCCGCAGGACGGGCGCCGCCTGATGACCGACGCCGACTTGGCGCGCTTTCCTGGGGCTGGCGTGCTGATGTGCTATTCTGATTTTGGCGCGCTGGAGCGCGGCGCGGCGGCATGGCTGATCGGCGCGCATGATCTCGTCGTGGTAAACGCGCATAATTTTGTCGACAGCAAGCTGGTTCCGACGCACCCCGTGACGAACTGCTTTTTTCGTATCGCGGGCGGCGATTATTACTTCGACGGCGACAACGTGCGGTTCGGTGCGGCGGTGGAGTCCAAAGGCCTGCACATCACCGACGACTGGGCGCTCCTACGGCTGTTGCAACCGACGCCTGACAATGTGAAGCCGCAGCCCATCCCGGATGCGAGCAACATAATAACCGGACCGGGGATGAAGGTGACGATGGTGGCGCCCGCCGGACATTCCAATACGCGCCTCCCCGCCACGATCGAATTATGCGAGATCCATCGCATCGACGAACCGAGCGAGGGCCATGTACGGCGTGCGCGGCATGATTGTAATGACGGCTACGGCGGCTCCGGGTCGGGACTATTCTCGGAAGACGGTCGGCTGATCGCCATGCACAGCGCCTCGCTGGACATGAACCTTCAGAGGCCCTTCGACATCGAGACGCATTATGGCTCCGCCATGCTTTTCGAGGGCGACCTCGCGAAAGCCATTCGAGCAGCCGTCGAGACCCCGCGCTGATTATTCTTTCGGGGGGATGGTTCGTAGATAGGCGACAAGCGCGTCTAGATCCTCTGTCGACATCTTTGCGAAATGCGCCTTGGCGAGCGTCGACATGGGCGGCTTGAGCGGATCGCCGTTACGCGAGACGCCTTGCGTGATGGCGCGCGCGATCTCCTCGCTCGACCAGGCGCCGAGACCTTTCTCCTGATGCGCGCTGATGTTCGATGCGACAGCGACTCCGCCGGGAGTGCGGAAGATTTTTCCGCCCGCGCCAAGCCGGCTTACGTGATCGGGCGCATCGTCTTTTTCGCCACTGTGGCAGGACAGGCAGCGGGCGATCGAGGCGACATAGAGCCCGCGCTTGATTTTGTTGGAAAGCGCCGCGTCATCGAAAGGGGCCTCGGCGCCGGGTAGCGGATGCGGCGCCCATTCGCCATGTCGCTGTGGCGGTTGCGCAGGTTGGGTTCGAACGGGAGCTGCGGCGCGAAGAAAGGAGATGATCGCGTCGAGATCGTCTTTGGTCAACGCACGGTAGGAGTCGGAAGGCATCACAGGCGCGAGCTGCCCGTCCCGGCCGACGCCGGCGACAATGGCGGCGCCCAGCGCCTCGTCGCTCCAGCCGCCCACGCCCGTCTCTTTGTCGGGTGAGATATTCGAACCACGTACGGCATAGCCATTGCCGGAGAACGTCTGAGACCCGCCGGAGAAGCGCGCGGCGTAATCATAGCCCCCCGAGCCGCGCGGCGTGTGGCAATTATCGCAGGCGCCGAGGGCCTCCACCAGATATTGCCCGCGCGCTCTGTCGGCTGCGGCGGAGTCGCGGATGCTCAGGGCGGCAGCCCCCATGCAGAAGGCAGCAAGGAGAAATACGCGACTGATCATACGAACGACCCGAAACGCCGCGGTTGAATCGACATCGACGTTCCTACAACAGCGCCATTGTGACGTCTTCTTCATTATTTCCCGGCGACTCCAGGAAGAATCGGCGCTTCGCCGCAGCCCCCCGCCTCGCCCGGCAGATTGACGTCGAAGCAGCCTGCGTTATGGGAAATTGCTATGGTCGTAACATTATGACGACGAGAAGCATCGACGGCGGAACGACTCTCGAGCGGGATGCTTTCACCGAAGCAAGGGAAAAATCGGAAGGCGCCTTTACGGCGACGACTAGAAATGATTATGGCCGCACATCGGACCCTGAACGCTCAACGCTCTGCGGGAACAATGTTGAAAAGCCCCCTGCTTTCTCCCAGCCTGTTCGCCTTGGTCATGAGCCTCTCCGGTTCGGTGGGAGAGGCGCCGCCGACGGGCGCGGCGCAAACCGAGCTGCCAACAAGAGCTCCGGGTTTGTGGCGGATCACAACGGTTTCTCCCGAGATCGGGATGCAGACCAATGACGTCTGCATTGCCGAGGGCGACAGCGTCATCGGCCCTCGCGCGAGCGGCTGTGCGCGACCATCCGTCTCGCATGCAGGCGACCAAGTGATCGTCACGGTCGAATGTGTCGCGGGCGGCAGGCGCGAGGTTGAGAGCTTTCTGTTCACCGGCGATTTCAAATCCTGGTATCGCGCCCAATCCAAAATGAGCTCGGGAGCGATACGCTCCGGCTTCACGATCGACGCGAAATTGCTGCGAACGAACTGCCAACCTTGACGCCTGCGGCGTGTTCCGCCGCGCCCGGCGTCGAGCGTCACTCCGGGTAAGCGCTGCCTTCCCGGACGAATTACATCCAGCCCGTCTCCGGAATTCAGTCTCGCGCCCGACCTGAAGTCGCAGCTCGAGGTCGTTATCAACGGACGTCCTGCCAATCTGCTGATACTATGTGAGTTGCGTCGAAAGGTTACGAAAGATCATGCCCTACTCTGCTTGCTTGACGGCTGGCGGGTTCCACGCTTCCAGCCCAAACCATTGATCCTTGACTTGCTCGTAATGCGTCGTCGCGTCATAGACGGGAACGTCGAGCGCCAGCTTTTCCGCTGAAAGCTGCCCCATCGACGCCAGAAGGCCGAACCCGGAGAGAATGCGGTTGCGCTGAGCGTCCACCAGAGCAATCCTCGCGCTCAACAGCGTCAGTTGGGCGTTCAAAATATCCCATGTGGTTCGCAGGCTGATTTTGGCTTCCTGCCGAATGCCGGCAAGAGCGGACTCGGCGCTTCTGACTTGCTCCCTTGCCGAGGCCGCGAGCTTGCTCGATTCGTTCCAGGCGGCCCAGGCGGCCTCGACCGACTGCTTAATTTCGTTGACTTGCTGGTGGTAAAGAAACTTTGCTTCTCCAAGCCTCTCCTTGGCCTGCCGAGCCCGGGCATAGACAATGCCGCCTTCATAAACGGGTACATTCACTTGAACCCCGACCATACCTTGAAAAAGCCGCTCGTTCGGCGCGCCGACATATCCAACGTAATTGAAGTTCTGATTTACCGAACCGACAAGGTTCACTGTCGGCGCCAGCTCTCCTTCCGCAATTTTCACAGCAAGCTCGATGATGTCGACGTTGTATCGAGCCGCGAGCGCGGCCGGATGGTCGGTAAGGGCGAGCTGAACGGCGGCGCCAACATTCTGTGGCAGCATCCGATCCGGCGACCCGACAGCCGTCAACCTGTTCGGCGATCGTCCGATCAACTGGCTGTAGGCGGAAATGCTAGACTGAAGATTCACCGTCGACGTCGAGCGATCCAACTTCCCGCGAGCCAGATAGGATTCCGCCTGGAAGATATCCGTCTTGGTGACTTCCCCGCCGAGAAACCGTCCTTTGGTCGTCACGACCTGATTGGCGACGGCGCGGACAAAATTATTCCGAAGCTTGTAGACCGCGGCGTCGTGCAAAACATTCAGATAAGCCGCTGCGGCGTTTGCCAGAACGATATTCTCGGCATTGCGCAAAATCTGGCGAGACTGGAATATCTGAGCCTTCGCTTGGTCGATTCCGTTAAGCCCTCGAAAGCCGTTGAAGACATTCAGATTGACCAGCAAGCCTGCGCCGGCCGGCTGAGTCAATGTGTAGGACTTGAACGCGCTCGTCAGCAGGTTCTGCTGGAGGACGGCATAATTGCCGAGAAGATTCACCGTGGGAAGAAGGGTTCCGCGCGCCATCGGCAGGTTCTCGTCAACGCTGCGTGTGCTGGCCCGCTGTGCGTTCAGTTGCGGATTCGTGAGATAGGCTTCGGACAATGCGTCTGTCAGCGTTTCGGCGTGCGCGTGCGGCGCAAGCACGGGCCACGAGCAGGCAGCTAAGATGAAGAGCAGCGTGTGCCCCCCGATTGAAGGAACTCTCCTTGCCGGTTTCCCGAAGGGAAATTCTCTCGCCTGTCCCATCACAGTTTTCCCCTAACGATCCTTCGAGCTCCCCGAGAGAGGAGTGCGTTCAGCATGAGCGGGAAAAGACATTTGCAACGATCGACTCGCAGAAACCTCCATTATCGTTCGTTTTCAGCCGTCGACTTCTCCATACATTTGCGCGAGTGAATCGTAGTCGTGCAACGCCAGGCCCTCGTAACGGGGGGACCGGAATCGATCCGTGATCAGATTGTCGAAATCGACCATAGCGGAAGAAAAACGAGCTGGCGGCGTTCCGCGCCAAGTGACGCCGGGCTCGGCGTCACCGACCTCCGCCCCCATCCTCCAACGCCGGCCAGCCCCCTCGATCTGTGCGATTGCTGGAGCGGCCCACTCGAGCGCGCGTTTGGGATCGGATCGATAGGACATGATCGACAGCGAGTCAGCCCGTCTTGCAAGCTCGCGCATGAAGTTGGAGCCGCCTGTCGTAAGCGTCGCAAAAACCGGATTAACGGCGATGTCGATCTTTTGATAAGGCGCGGCGGCTCGCAAAAGGTCATAAAACTTCACCGAACCCTTCATAAGAGCGGGTCGCGTCGGTTTGTCGTTCCAATCCGGCACTGCATTGGGCTCGACATCGAAATGGAGCCCGTCGAACAATCCCGTTTCCACCGCCAACCTGACAAGTAAGGCGGCATGCTCCGGCAGTTGCGCTGGTCCCCACGCCCAGTCGGGCTCGCCGGCCACTGCATAAACGCGCCGTCCGTTTGAACGCATTGCGCGCAGCGTCGCGCAAGCGTCTCTGTCTCTGGTGAGAAGCGCCTCGGCGGCCGTCGGGGTGACGTAAACGAATAGTGTCGATATCCCGCGCCTCTCTGCGAAAGCCAGCATAGCGCCGGGGGACAAAACGCGATCCTTCCACACCCACATCGCCATGCGGGGCGGCGCGTTTCGCGCTTTCGCGAAAGCGCTCGCCAAAGGCGTTACTGCGCAGGCCGACAAGAATGAGCGGCGAGACGTCATAGCTGCTCTGATCATGTGAAGCGGCGCCTTTCGAGAAATGAGCGGCCGAGCAAGCGGCGGCGCGCGACTTTGCAAAAGGCGGTGGCATTGCTCACTTGCGCTGCGCCTTTTCTCGAGGCTCGAGCGGCGTCTCGCGCGCGGCCAAGCGAATCCCTAACATTCCATATTCAGGCGCTGGATTCCTATCGCGAGCAAAAGCGGCGATCAGCCATTTGGAGCTGGACACAACGGCGCTCACAATTGCCTCGGGCGCCGATGTAATAACATTCGAAGGCGCAAGCGGCGTCGTCACTCTGATTTTCGCCAAAAGCGGAAAGGCGCCGCCGTCTTCGATCGAAATTCGCGCGAGTTGCTGACGCTCTATCGTGCGGAAAGCCGATTGAAACTCGGCTGGCAATTGGTCGGTGATGTTCCCAACGGCCTCGATGCGCCCGACCTGGCGCTTGAAGCCATCCGTGATGACAACGGTTTGGCCCGGATCGGCTGCATAGATGCGGTTTGTCGGGAGATAGGCCAGAATGAACTGCTTTCCGTGGTAAATCTCCGCAATCTTGCCCGCTGCCCCCGGCGAGAGCACGGTCCCAGGGGTCGCGACATGCGCGCCGAGCGTTCCCGCGACCGGACTGATAATTGCGCCATCGCGGTAAGAACGCTGCGCCGCGTCAACGGCTTCCTGAAGACGGACGAGATTGCTGAGAACCGAAGCGCGCTCGCTCGTCAGGCCCGCCTGCTCCGCCCGCAACGACGCGACTTCGCGTTCGGCCTCGAAACGATCTCTCGTTGCTTCCAGCAGACGCGTCGTCGTGCTGTAGCCGCGCGCCATCGCTTGGTCCACGACGGCATAGGCGGCGCCGGAATGTTTTATGCGCTGCTGCGCTACTGGAAGCATAGCGTCGATCGCCGATAGCCGCGCGTCGATCTGGGCCTTGCGGACGTCGAATTGACCTTTGCGCGAGGTGAGATCGGAAATCAGATCGATCATCTGTGTCGACAGGACTTTGCCGATCTGATCGCCCGCCGCGACTTTGTCGCCTGGTCGAACCGAAATCGTCAGCAGTTGCGCGCTGAAGGAAGGCGACACGACTTCCTCGTCCTCGAGGACCATGCCGTTGGCCTCCATGAAGATCATCGGGCCGAAAACGAGAAACAAAACCCAGCATCCCGCGCCAACGAGCGCGGCCAGATAAATCTTGCGTGCAAGAGACTGGGCGGCGCGGGCTTGATTCTTCAGGTTGTCGGGCCGCGAAAGCGGACGCAATGAATGGAGCGTCATGGATCCCTGTCTCCTTTTTCGTCTTAGCGCCAGATCATGAGATCGCGTGACTTTTGCGGGACGTAGTTGTCACGGAGCGAAGATGAAAAAATGATCTCCGTGACGTAGGCATATAACCGGTTCATGCGCATGACGTAGGACTGGAACAAGCCAAACAACGGAACGAATGGCGCCAATCGCCAGAAAATGGGTTTGCCCGTGATGAGCACAGCCGCAAAAAACGTCACGACATCGAAGGTAAACAGCAGCATCGCGACCGCGATCAGTAAAAGAACTCCGAACTGACCGTAATTGACCAGGAGCCAGACGACATAAAATGGAGAGGCAAGCGTCGGCAGCATGTTGAAGATGATGAAATCCCACTGATGGAACGCTTCACGCCAGTTGAAGGCGGAGCTGAACGGGTTCATAAGCCGGGGATATTTGCGGTAGCGAACCCAGATGGCGTCACGCTCCCAGCGATTGCGCTGGCGCCAGAGATTGTAAAAGGAGTCGGGGACGTCCGTGTAGCAAACCGAATGTCTGGTGAAGACAACTCTGTAACCGCAGGAACGGAGGCGGAGCGTAAAATCCAAATCTTCGCCGCCGCCCACGTCCATGCCGCTGACACGCTCCCACGCGTCGCGCCGAAATGCGCCAAAAGCGCCAGAGACGCAGACAACTTGGTCGAGAACGTCCGAAAAGGCCTTCCCCAGCGAAATCGAAAGCAAATATTCGATTGCCTGCAGCGATGTGATGATCGACGCCTGCCAGTTGCGCACTAAAATGTTCCCGCTCGACCCTGCGATTTCTGGATCGCTAGCAAATGGTCGCAGCAGCTCCTCGATCGCATCCGGCTCGAAGGAGCAATCGCAGTCGATGACGACAAAGATGTCGCCCTTTGCGATTCGCGCCGCGAGATTGAGCGCGGCAGCTTTACCGCCGCGTAATTCCAGTCGGGCGACTGAGCTCACGAGATTTTCGCGCCTGGCTCGGGTCATGATCTCGTAGGTCCGGTCGTTTGAACCGTCATCGACACAGACGATCTCGAAGTTTTTGAAGGTTTGAGCGTGAAGCGAGCGGATGCACTTTTCGATCGACGCTTCTTCATTGTGCCCGGCGAGAAGAATCGAGACGGCAGGAAGGGGCCCTATCGGACCGGTGTGGCGGCGCTCGCCAAACAGCAATGCGGCGGCGGTGGCTTGCACGCCAAGGAAATAGCGAGGCGCTTCCGCAAGAATTGTGAGCCAAAGAAGCGCGAAGTAAGCCGATCCCGGCAGCGCTAGGAGAAAGTGCCAGGCGGAAATGACAGCGTCGATCATCGTGGCGCCTGCGCATTGGAGTTGGCGGCGGCGAGCGCCAGAAACTCAGTGCATGTCAGGACGGCATATTCGACCGACGGAGCGAGCGAGAGATGCCGCTCGAGGCGCGAGCTAATCTCGGGAAGAGCCCGTTCAACGTCCCGCTTCGCATCGCTCTCGATCATCACGAGGAACACAGGAAGCTCCTCGACGATCTCCGTGTCTTGCACGAAACACTCTCGAAGCAAGGAGCGGAAGAACGACCATGTTTGCTGCCAATTACGGCCCGCGGGCGGCGTTCCGGGCGGCTCATGGAGCCGCACTTTCAAAATACAGCCGACGGCGCCTCGCGAGGATAAACGGTCGGCGAAAGCGCGCACCGCGCCAATCATTCCCTGGTCGGGCGAAGAAGGCGGCAGTTTCGGCGCGGGCGAAATGACGAGGGCTCTCGCGGCGTCGGTGAGACTGTATCGATAAAAATCCTGCCTGCTCATATCGCCGGCTGCGATCGAGGCGCCGCAATTCAGGCAGAGTAACTCGATCCGAATGTCGCCCGACGAATGGCCGCATGCGTGACAGATGTACAGAGAGCCTGGACGGTCGTAGTCGAGACTAAAAAAGGTTAGGGCCTGACGACATTTGGGGCAAATAAGCCCGCCGGTTTCTTGTCGGAAATCTGACTCTGGACCCTGATACGCGCAGCTCAGATGATGCAGAACAGCCTGTTCAGTGACGTGCGGACTGCCACAGGAAGCGCAGAGTTCTCGAACGACGAGCCGGGCGGAACACGCACAATGGGGACAAGCCGCCACGGCGTCAAAAAACCGTCGCTCCAGCAGGCCATTCCCAACAAGGTCTTCCGCGGTAGTCACCGCTCCATCGACAGCGGCCTCGTCACGATAAACAAAAGCGTCTTTCGCAGCAGGATCGATCGAAGGAAGCAAATCGCTGTCTCGCACAAACAACCGCGCAAGAAGCAGAAGGCGTGGATCCGCCGCCTGAAAAATTGCAGGAGAAAGCTGCCTAATTCTCGCAATCATCGGAGACAGTGTGATCAGCGCCTCCGAGAGGGCGCGCGGAGAAGCCATGCCGATGCTGAGATCGCTACGGCGCTTGACGCGATTGTCTGCCGAGATTCCGGTGGCATCCACGACAGGCACGATCGCGGCTGCGGCTGGAGATAAGGCCGATGCAAGGAGAGAAATCGAAGCGGCGTCGTTGATGATTACAAAATCGGGGGCCTCATCGCGCCCGCAGGCGGCAATGCTGTGCGGCAGGTGACTTTCGTCGAGCGGAAACGGCAAGCTTAGAGCGCGCCATTGTGAGCCCGACGCCAAGCGCGTCTCGTTCGATCTCTCGGCACGCGCATCGAAAGAGGCTTTTCGCAAGGTCACTGACATCGCTCTCTACTCGATCATGCAAGCATTTTTGCGTCCGCCGCCAATGGAATGGAGTTCTCCACTTGGCTGAGAAAGCGCACCTTCTTAACCGGGGAGTATTTCCGACGTAAGCATACAGATTGGTCGATAAACGAAAGGCGATGCTACGTAATTGCCGTGCAGATGGGAGAAGGTTGCACACGTCGTGACTACCCCCGATGCGCTGCGGCGCCGGGACGCCATATGAAGGTGCGTGAAGGGTAGCGAGGCGCTTGCTTATCCCTCTGCGGCGGCGAGTGCTTGGCGCTTCGGCCGAGCGAGGCGCCATAAAGACTGTGCTCGAGAAGGACGGGGCCAGCGCCGCTCCCTCGGGGAGACGTAATCGCAAGCGCCCCTGCCCGCCCTCGCGGCGCGGAAAGCCAAGCGGTTGACAGGGATACGTCCCTTCGGCTTATAAATGGCGTAGGCGATGGAGTTCGCCTTATAACCGCCCTTGGGGCTGATGACTCCTGCTTGCGCACGCACGCTAGGAGTCCGCTTTGAAAAAGCCGTTGTTTTCTCTGCGCTTACAGCCGAGCCCGCGTCGGCCTAGCTTCGCAAGGGCGGCAATATGACCGCCTTCGACGACGATGATCGGCTGACGGGTTGGCGATTCCTCCTTTTTAATGCTGCGCTGGCCGTGGGCAACGTCATCGCTCTCTCCAACGTGCCCGGATATACGGTGCTGGCCCCCTATGCGGCTGGCAGCCTCCAGGGCGTCACGCCCAGTTTCGGCACCTGGGCGACGACGGACCACATGATGGGCATCGTGCTCGGCCTGCCTTTCGCCCGCTGGCTGTCGGCGCGCTATGGCGACTACCGGGTCTATGTCGCCGCTTTCGTCGCCTATGCGGTTTTTTCCCTCGCATGCGCTTTGAGCGAAACCATCTGGTTCTTCGTGCCGGCGCGCTTCCTGCTCGGACTTGCCGGCGGCATATTGCTGCCGATCGGCCAGGGGCTCGTCCTGAATGAACTCCCCGAAAAATACCGCCCCTATGGGGTCGCCTGGTGGGGCGTGCTCAGTATGGCGCCTTTCACCCTGGGCGTTTTCATGGGCGGATTCTGGGCCGAATATTTCAACTGGCGCGTGCTTTTCTATTCGAACATTTTCCTCGGCTTGCCGATCGCCGGGGTTGTCGGCGCTCTGCTCTATGGCCGTCCATTCGCCCGGCGGATCACGCGTTTCGACACCATAGGGGTGTTGTTGATCTCCGTTACTCTGGTCGGGTTCCAAACAGTGCTCAACCAAGGCAATGACTTCGATTGGCTTGGATCATCCTTCCTCACGATCGTCATGGTCGTGGTCGCCATCTCCCTCCCGATCTTTATCATCTGGGAGCTCGGCGAACGCCGCCCGGTCCTGGACCTACGGCTCTTTGGTCATCGCAACTATGCGGTCGCGACTTTTTGCTCGGTCTTCGGCTTTCTCTTTATCCAAGGCATGCTGTCGGTCTTTATCGGGCAGCTTCAGTTGCTGCTGGGGTACACCTCCTCGGGCGCGGGGACGGTATACCTTACGATGGCGCTGCTGGCTGTGCCTCTCGTCTCAGTGGTGCACCTTCTCGTAAGGCACGTTGATTTGCGCCTTTTTGCGAGCCTGAACTTCCTTGGCTTCTCGGTGACCATGACGTGGCTGGGCCTGTTCGATAAGCCTGCTTCCTTCGATCAGGTCACAGTGCCGATGATTTTCTTCGGCTTCTTCCTCGCGACGTTCTTCGCGCCGCCCGCCGCCATTGCAGTCCAAGGCCTTGGGGGCTCTCAACTCATCCGCGCCGCCGAAGAGCTTGCGATGCTGCGGACAGCGGCCGGCGCTTTTGGCATCACCCTGCAAGGCGTCGTGCAATTCCGGCGAACGCCTTTCCACCAACTCGACCTCGCGGATCAGCTTGGCGGCCGGCGCTTTCCGTCGCTCGATCTCCTTCCGCAGCTTCTCGATAAGCTGCAGGGGCTCGGGTTGAGCGAATCCGTGGCGCGGGCGCACGTCTCGCGTCTTATTCGCCAGCAAGCATTGCTTATGGGGCTCAACGACGCTTTCCTCACCGGCGCGCTCGCCTTTTTCGGCCTTGCAATTTTTGTCTGGTTGGCCAAACCGGCTAGGAAGCCCGCGCCGAAGCAAAGGTTGGAGCTCCTCCGCGCCAAGGAACTTATGGAAGAGCCCTAATGCCTTGCCTCAACCTAGATGGACTGACCGAATGATCCGGCGCTTGCAGAGGTCCATCCCTGTCGCGGCGGCCTTCGCGTCTCTAGGCGGCTGCATGCCCACGGCGCCGCAGCAACGGGCCGAGTTCATGGAGCCGCCGTCGATGAGCCGCACCATCGCGGCTTCCGGCGTCAAGAGCGTCAGCACGGAAAACGGCTGGCCAAGCTCGCAGTGGTGGAGAGCCTTTCGCAGCGCGGAACTCGACGCCATCATTGGAAAATCGCTGCTCGGCAATCAAGGCTTGAGAAAAGCCGCCGACACCCTGAAAGACGCCGAGGCGGCGGTCGACATCGCAGGCTCGCGTCTTACCCCCTATGTGGAGGCCGACCTCTCCTACAAGCAGTATCGCTACGCCGAGCATGGCGTCGCGGCGGGGCTCAATCCGCTGCAGGGAGGCAAACAAAAATCCGCTGCCTTCCTCAACCCGATTTCCGCCAAATGGGAGCTGGACTTCTGGGGCAAGAACCGCGCCTTGCTCGACGCCGCGATAGGCGACGCGCTGGCGCAGGCGGGCGAGCTCGAACAAACACGCTTATTGCTGACGACAAGCGTCGCCCGCGCCTATCTGCGCGGCTATATTCTGGCGGAGCAACTCAAGCTCGCCAAGGAACTGACGGGCTTGCGCCGCGAGCTGCGTCAGCTCGCCGAGACGCGTTACCAAACCGGCATCGAAATCCTCGACATCGTCCAACTGGCGCGGAGCAATGAAGAGGCGGCCGTCCGCCGCGAGGCCGCATTGACGGCGGCGATCGAGATTCAGGAGAACGCGCTCGCGCGCCTGATGGGCGAGGGGCCGGACGTTGCGCGCGGTCTATTCGCTCGGAGAAAAAGCGTTGCGCCGGCGCAGCCCGCTCTCCCGAGTAAACTCCCGATCGAATTGCTGGCCCACCGCCCCGATCTCATGGCGGCGCTACGTCGCGCGGAAGCCTGGGCCGAACGCATTCACGCCGCCAAAGCCATGTTTTTGCCCTCGATCGATCTGTCGGTCTCGGCGGGGCTGGAGGCCTCGGTCACCTCGACGCAATTCGCAAAGCTTGGCGGCTATTTGTTCAACCCGGGCGCCATGGTCTACAGCGTCACGCCCGGACTGCATCTGCCGATCTTCCAGGGCGGCAAGCTCACCGGCAATCTCGAATCCCAGCGCGCCGACTACGACCAGGCGGTCGACGCCTACAATGAGACGCTGCTCACCGCCGCGCAGCAGGTCGCCGACGCGCTCGCCACGCTGAAGCGCGCAAGGGCGGAGCACGAGTCGCAGGGGCGCTTTATCAGAGCGCGACGCGCCGAGGTCGAGCTTGCGCGCATCCGGCTAGGCGGCGGCCTGCAGGATCGGCGTGAATTCATCCAGCAACACGCCGACATGCTGGACGCCGTCTTTATCCAGCGCGGCATCGAAGGCGACCGACTCATCGCGACGGTGGATTTGTTTCAGGCTCTCGGCGGCGGCTATGACGCTGGCCCGCAAGCCCATGAGCCGAGGCCGGCGCCGGAGACCGACCCGATCACCCCGGTCGTCGATGTCGTCCAATCGCTTGGAGGAGGCTGATTTTGAACGCGGAACAGACAGACGCCCCGCTCTCCCGCAAAAGCATACGCGCGCGCCGCAATTTCTTGCTGAAGGCGGTGGCGATCGGAGTCGTCGTTGGCGTGTTGGCCGTCGCCTATCGCTATCTGACCTACGACCGGGACTGGGTGACGACCGACAATGCTTTTGTCAGCGGTAACATTCTTCCGGTGCAGGCCGACGCGACCGGCGTCGTCGCAAAGGTCCTCGCCGAAGAAACCCAACTCGTGAAGGAAGGCGACGTGCTCGTTCAGCTCGACGAGCAGCGGGCGCGCGCTGCGCTGGCCCAGGCTGAAGCAGAGCTTGGTCGCGCCGTGCGAAATGTTGGGGCGTTGTTCGCCAACCGCCGGCAGATCTGCCAGAAGGTCACGGCGCGCGCCGCCGTTCGCGAGCGAACGATCCATGATCTTGCACGCTATAAGCAGGCGGCGGCGAGCGGCGCCGCCTCCCGTCAGATTTTGCAGAATACCGAAGATACGCTCGCCGCGCAGGACGCTGATCTGCGGGAAGCCCGTGCGGAATATCAGGCGATGGAGTCGCGGCTTGGCGGTGTGACGCCAACGACACACCCCGATGTCGAGCTTGCCAAGGCGCGCTTCAACGACGCTTATATCGAGTTCCTGCGCCAGAGCATTCGAGCGCCGACGACTGGCTATGTCGCCAAGCGGCGGGTTCAAGTCGGGCAGCGTGTGCGGCCCGGCGACCAGATTCTCAACATTGTCCCCCTCGACCATCTTTGGGTCGAGGCCAATTTGTGGGAAAACCGCATGGCGCGGGTACGCCCCGGCCAGGAAGCGGTCATCAAAGTCGATCTCTACGGGTCGAGCGCGATTTTCCACGGGACCGTCGAGGGCCTCGTGCCGGGCTCCGGCAGCGTTTTCGCCACCTTGCCGCCCGATAACGCAACCGGCAACTTCATCCGCATTGTCCAGCGCGTGCCCGTCCGCATTGCGATCGATCCCGACGAACTCAAGAAGACCCCGTTGCGTCCGGGCCTTTCGACCGTCACATCGATCAACGTCGGCGCGGAGCCCGCGCCGCTCGCCGCCTCCACCGTCAAAACCTCGACGAGCGAATATACGACCGGGATATTCAATAAGGATCTTGCTGAAGCGAAGACTCGCGCGGATGAGATCGTCAAGAAGAATATCGTGCGCGACGTAAACGAAGGGGATGGCCGGTGCGTCATGGAAAGGGAGGCCAGCGCACACTGAGCTGAGCTTTCTAAATTACCAGGCAGGCTTCGGTATTGGCGCATTTGCGCGCAAGCGGTGCTTCCAATGATTTTATTTGGCGCAGCGGCAGGGACCGACCTCGGGTTTGCCGCGGCTCCGCAATCCAAGAAAACCAAGCGCTTTGCCGCGCGATAAAACACCACGGGGGACGTTATGGCAGGGATTTGGGCTCAAGTCGCATTGGTTTTCGCTTTAGCGCTTGTCGCAAGCGTCATCGCGCACCATTATCGCTTCTCGACGGCGCTTGTGGAAATTGTCGTGGGCATGGTTGCCGGCTCCGCGCTCGGCGCCCTCGGCTATTACGGCGCCTTCTCGGTCCAGGAGCCATGGGTCAAGGCGTTCGCGGGCATCGGCGCTATATTGCTGACGTTTCTTGCCGGAGCGGAACTCGACCCCGACGTCTTCAAAATGAAGTGGCGGGAGGCGGCGGCCATCGGCGCGGCGAGCTTTTTGCTGCCAGCAATAGGGTGTTGGGCGGCCGCCCATTATCTCCTTGGTTGGGAAAGCGCGCCCGCGCTTCTCGCCGGCATCGCCCTGGCGGCGACCTCCGTCGCCGTCGTTTATACGGTCATGATGGAATACGGTTTCAACCGGGTCGAATATGGCAAGACGATCCTTGCCGCTTGTTTCATCACCGACCTTGGAACCGTCATCACCCTCGGGCTCGTCTTCGCCCCCTTCACCTGGAAGACGCTGGCGTTCGTTCTTGCCCTCGGCGGCGCCTTTGTCGGCCTGCCAAAAATAACGCCGCGCGCTTATGCGATTTTTGGCGGCAAGCCGTCGGAATTCGAAGCCAAATTCTTGCTCTTTTGCCTGATGGGCCTCGGCGCGCTCGCCGTTTGGGCAGGCAGCGAAGCGGTGCTCCCCGCCTATCTGATCGGGATGGCGCTTGCGGGGAGCGTTGGGCGCGATGCCGCGTTGGTCAAGCGTCTTCGTGCGATCACCATCGGGTTATTGACGCCGTTTTATTTCGTCCGCGCCGGCTACTTCGTGTCCATCCCGACGGTGCTCATGGCGCCCTTCGGCGTCGTCGCGCTTCTTATCGTCGAGATCGGCGCCAAGATCGTCAGCGTCTACCCTGTAGCGAGAGCATTCAACGCGCCGCACAAGGACGCTATGTACACGACCTTGCTGATGGCCTCAGGACTGACTTTCGGGACGATATCGGCGCTCTTTGGCCTTTCCAACAAGATTATCGATGACGCGCAATATTCAACCCTGGTTGCCGCGATCATAGGAACCGCTTTGCTTCCAACACTCATCGCAAACAAGTTTTATTTGCCCCGCCATCTTCTACCCAAGGACGAGGCGGCCTTGCACACGCCCGCTCACCAGGCGGAGGTTGAAGAGGCCCTGGAAGACTCCGAAATACGATCCTGATCACGACCGGGAATCCAGAGCCGCAAAAACGCTGGCTTACTCTGGATTCCCGATCGCTCGCGACGCGAGCGTCGAGAGTGGCGACGAACCATTCGAGCGGATCGCGTATTACAGAACGGGCCGAAACGGCCGCACTTTTACCAATAAACCTGGGCGCGCGCTTCAAAGAGGTTCGGGTGCGCCCCATTCATATATGGTCCCTGACGGGCGGGCACGCCCGAGGTGAAGAAGGCGTAATCGTTCAAGGGCGCGGACGCATGCAGGACGTGAACCCAGTTGAACTGGAAATGAAGGCCGTTATCGGGATACCAGTTGAGCCCCAAGGTCACATTCTCCTGGCGCCCGCCTACCATACCCGCGTTGGCGATGGCTGCGGTCGCCGCAGGATTAGGCGCAATCGACGTCGTGTAAGCCAGCATATTGTAGAGGCCGGACCCAGAGAATGGCCCGCTGTTCAAATTGACCTCGCTGTAGCGCGCCGCGACGCCAATCGCGCCGAAGCCGCCTTCACTCAGCGGGTGCTTGATCTTTATCTGGGTGAAATTCGCGCCGAGTTTGTCACCGACGTTGTACGCGGCCGCGCGCTCCTCGCCGGTGAGATACCATTGGCCGTAAACATAGTAGCCGCTAAAATACTGCGAAGCGCCTCCCGGGGCGAAGGCGCCCGCCAGACGCGAGAGGAGGATATTGGTCGCGTTGCGATTGACGAACTGGCCGAAATACTCCGCCTGCAACGAAAAAGGCCCATGAGCCGCGGACAGCTCGACCCCGAATGTCTCGATGTTTTTGACGCAGTGTCCGGAAACGGCCGTCGCGCCGAACGGGAAGGCGACCGAGCCGCAGGAGAGATCCGGAGTCCCCAGCAGCCCTTGATTGAGCATATAGGCCTCCGAGCGAATTCGATTGCCGACTCTGAGCGCACGATCATCCGAAAGCCCCGTCGCATTGTTCGGTTGGTGAAAACGCCCCGATATCCCGACGTGCAGAAGATCATGCTCGGTCATGATCGGCGCATAAGTCATGCGGCCGGAGAGTTCGAAATATTGCCCCCCTCCCGTTGGGACCCAGCCCGCCTTGGCCGGAACGCCGATCACAGCGGGGGTTCCAACCGCAGGATTGGTATTGAGGTCTTCGAAGCTCGTCGTGAAGATGCCTCCCTTCGCCGACCAATTGCCGCCATATGCGCCGATCGCCGCGCCAAGATGACGACTGGGCGCGAATGTTTCGACCGGCATCGCCCGTTCGATGAAGTCACGGAATCGAGACGAGGATGTAAACTCGAGACTGAAGGGTTCGAAGTAGCTTCCCACATGGATAAACGCCGGGTCTTTTGTGAACGGCAAGCTGAGCATCGGATGTTGGAACGCGATATAGAAGTCGCGAATGCCCCCTTGGACCGGCGCGTTGAATGGCGTGCCATATTGGGAGCCGGCGAAATCGTACTGCAGCTTATAAAACCAGTATTTCGCCGCCTTTCCTTCGATTTCGAGACGCACCTGCCGCACGCCTGCCTGGCCATCCCAACCGTTGAGCGGCTGCGTCGCCCCGCCGCCGTCGAACTGCATCCGGCCGCCAATCTTGAAGCTATAAGCCTTGTCCTCGGTCTCGGCGTAGAGACCATTTCGGAAGGATACAAAGACGGGAGGCGGAGGCGGACCGGGCGGCCCTTTGACCGTTCCGGCGTTGGCGACATTGCCTGCTTGGCTCGCGGCCTGCCGAGCCTGTTCCTTCGCTTCGCGCGCCTCACGACGCAATTTGGCGATCTCCGCCTCGAGCGGCCGTAGCTTGGCGACGCGCGCTTCGAGCGCATGCAGGCGTGCTTCGATGTCGTTTGGGCTTTGTGCAGCGTTTCCACTCGTGGCTGTGAGAAAGCCACCAATCGCTACACCGACCGCGGTCTTATTCCGTAGCTTCATAATTGCGTCTCGCGTCGGACAGGTTCAGTCAGGCATGTTTTCGTAGAGATTGCGGCGTGAATGTGTCTTCACCAGACGCATTTCAGTGCGCGAAGCATTTGCCGAATAATGCAGAAACAACGGAAACAATTATACGCTTTGCTTAGACTATGAACCGCCTGCCTGGGCGCAACCGGTCCCATCGTCGCGCGAGGAGAGTCGCAAACCGCTCGAACGGGAAGAAGCGCCAGCGACCGGCGAACGGCTCATGGCGCAACAAGCGCGTGAAGACGTTTTCGGAATCGAAGCCCGCTTGCGCTCTACATTCTGCGCAGTCGGGGCCTTTATGAATATTGCGTGCTTTCGTCACGCGACATCGGCGACAAGGCGGTCGCAACCTCGGTATATTTCGATGCTCACACAGGCAACTTGCTTTCATTGAATCTGCCTACCGGTCTACGTGCCGGCGGGAAGAGCCAGTTGCTCGAAGGCCGGCGGGCGTCTTTGGTCAGGACAAAGCGGAGCGCCGCCCAACGCGCCAAAGCGCGTGGCGCGACTTATCTGGCAGGCCCGATTTGGAGCAACGCCTCTCCAGCCTGCACCTGCTTGCCATACTCGAGACGGCTGTCGCGGACGGTCCCGGCGCTGGGCGCCGTCAGTGGCGCGCCCCTCTCGAGCGTCGCACGCAGCGCCTCCTCGCGCCGGGTGATCTCCGCCCGGACTCGCGCCAGGCGGGCTTCCGCGCGCGCCGCCGCGCCGCGGGCATTGGCCCTGGCTGCGGCGTTGGACACGCGCCGGCTCACGACGCGGTCATAGGCCGCCTTGGCGCGTGCCAGCCCGGTCTCCGCCTTGCCCTGCGCAGCCTGAGCGACTGTCAGCGCCTTGCGCGCACGCGCGAGTTCTTCCTCGAGCTCGGGCGGAACGATCCGGGCGCAGACGCTCCCAGCCTCGACCAGAGCGCCGTCGTGGCATGCGACCGCCTCAATTCTCCCCGAGACCGGCGCGGACGCCTCGATCGGCGGCGGAACGGCGACGCGCTCCGCATCGGCAGTCCGGTCGCGCCCACTGCGGTCGATTGTCGCCAGCTCGTCGCGCGCGCTCTCGCGCGCGGCCTGCCAATAGAGCGTCCCGCCGGCCGCGACGACAAGAAGGAGGCCCGCCGCAATGGGCGCATACCGGCGGGCGAGTCCCGCGTCGGCGGCCGCGACCTCGGGTGGCGCCTTGGGAAGCTTGCGGCGCTCGCCCCACCATTTTTCGAGCTCCATGACCACGAGCAGCGATGCGCCCAAGGCGAGAAGCGCCCCCCATTCGGCAAGCGTCGGCGGCTCGATCCGTAACGTATCGGCGAGGACGGGCATATGCGCCGCCAGGAGATGGATGACTTGCGCGCCGATCACGCTTGCGACGAGCAGCGGACTCGAAAAGAGGCCCTTATAGAAAAGCGAGTGATGTTCCGAGCGCGCGTTCAACGCCTGGAAATTCTCGAAGACGACGAAGAGCAGGAGCAGCAGATTGCGCGCGCTGTCCGTGGCGTAGCCATGCTCGATGAGCCAGTAGAACAAGGCAAAGCCGACGCCGGCCATGACGAACGCCGAATAGACGTTACGGATGATCATCACCCGGTCGAAGATCGGCTCCTGCGGCTTGCGCGGAGGATAGGTCAGTTCGTCGCCTTCGGGCTTTTCGGCGGCCAGCGCGATGTGCTGAACGCCATTGGTGACCAGGTTGAGCCACAAGAGCTGCACGGGCAGTAGCGGCATGGGCAGGCCAAAGGGAATGGTCAGCAGAAACAGCAGCAGCTCGGCCGCGCCGGTCGAAACGAGAAGGAAAATGACTTTTCGGATATTGGCGTAGGCGACGCGGCCCTCCAGCACGCCGCGCACGATCGAGGCGAAATTGTCGTCCGCGATAATGATGTCGGCGCTTTCCTTGGCGACATCGGTGCCTTGCCTGCCCATGGCGACGCCGACATGCGCGTGCTTGAGCGCCGGCGCGTCGTTGACGCCGTCACCCGTCACTGCGACGAAATGGCCGTTGCGCGCCAGCGACAGGACGATCGCGAGCTTCTGGATCGGCTCGACGCGGGCGTATATGCGGGCGCGGCCGGTCAGGGAATCGAGCGCCGCCTCGCCGGCTTCCTCGGCACGCTTCACTTCTTCGCCCGTCACGATCTGATCGTCTGAAAAGACCATGCCCGCGTCCTTGGCGATGGCGGCGGCGGTGCCGGGCGCGTCGCCCGTGACCATCGCCACCGCAATGCCCGCGTCGCGGCACTTTGCAATGGCTTGCCGCACTTCCGGACGCAGCGGATCCTGCATGCCGACCATGCCGAGGAAGACGAGATTTTGAAGATGGCTCACGCCATAGCCGTGCTCCGGCTCCGGCGTCACCTCGCCCTCGGCGAAGGCCAGAACGCGCAGTCCCTTCGCCGACATCTCGTCCTTCTGGCGCCAGAGCGCCTCCCGATCGATCGGAGCCAGCGCGCCGCCGACATCCATGCGGCTGGCCATGGCGATCAGCGTCTCCGGCGCGCCTTTCGCAAAAGCGAAGACAGCGCGCTTTTCCTCGTGGCGGTGAAACGACGCCGCATATTTGAGGTCCGGTTCGTAGGGAATGCGCTTCACCAGCGGATAGCGCGCCCTCAGCTCCTCATGCACGACGCCGCCTCGATGTGCGGCGACCAGCAAGGCGACGTCGACCGTGTCGCCCACGCCCCTGATCTCCTCCTTCTCGCGCCGGATCTCCGCCTCGTTGGGCAGCGCCGCCGCGCGCAGCAGGGCCGCCAGGAGAAGATCGGCTTGTTCGTTGCGCGTCGCGCCGCGAAAAGAGTAGGAGTCGAGTCCCTCGCCCGACTGCAGGGACAGAGCTGAGCCGTCCGGCAGCGCGATTTGGGTGACGGTGAGTTCGTTGCGCGTCAGCGTGCCAGTCTTATCCGTGGCGATCATGGTGCAGGAGCCGAGCGACTCCACCGCCGCCATCTTGCGCACGATCACATTGGACTTGGCCATGCGCCGCATGCCGATCGCCAGCGCCACGGCGATCGCAACCGGCAGCCCTTCGGGAATGGCTGCGACGGCAAGGCCCACCGCCATCATGAAGAGTTCGACGAACCCCATATGGCGCAAATAGCCGACGACCATCAGGACGCCGACGGCGATGGCGACGAGAATGGCGATGAGCTGCGAAAACCGCTCCATGCGGATGACGAGCGGCGGCTGCGAAACCGATGGTCTGACGAGCTCCCCGGCGATCTTGCCGACCTCTGTCGCGAGCCCTGTCCCTGTCACCTCGCCGGTTCCACGCCCGCGCGTCACCATCGCCCCCGCGAAGGCCCTGCCCTCGCGTGCGCTCTCCTTGGCGTTCGCCGCCCCGGTTTTCTTGACCGGCGCCGACTCGCCCGTCAGCAGAGATTCATCGCAACGCAAGTCGACGGCTTCGATCAGCCGCATGTCGGCAGGCACGCGGCGGCCGGCTTCGAGCAACACGACATCGCCCGGCACGAGGTCGCGCGCCTCGATCTCCTGCTGAACGCCGTCACGCAGGACGAGCGCCTGCGGCTGGTCCCGCGCGCGCAACGCTGCCGCAGCCTGGCCGGCAGAGTATTCCTGAACCGCGCCAATGATCCCGTTGATCAGCAAGACGACGCCGATAAAGACGGCGTCCTTCGCGTCTCCAACCACCATCGCGACAATGGCGGCGGCCACGAGAACGTAAATCAGCGGACTGAGAAACTGTCTGAGGAAGACCGCCACGAAGGAAGGCGGTCGCGCTTCTGGTAACGTGTTCGGTCCGAATTCAGCGAGGCGGCTCCGCGCCTCGAGGCTCGTCAATCCCTGCATGACGCTCCCGGAATATCCTGGCCGTCGCCGCGTCGCGGAGCATGATCTTCCGCCGAGAAAGCATGCTCCGTTCGAGGCGCCTGCGAAAGAACTAGCGTTGCCGCCGGGAGGGACAAGCAGGCGGGTCGCGGGCTCAGCCGTTGTCGAGAGACCGCTGCACGGAGCTTCGCCCCCAGTAGATGAGGAGGCGGTCGCGAGCTTGACGGCTGCAAACAAACATAGGATGAGGGTCCTCGAGCCGGGCGGCTTGTTCATCAACGGCAATCGCTTCGCGCTGGACGATCACGCCCTTCAGCCCGCCGCCCCCCAGGCGGACATCCGCAACTGGTTCAAAGTCTTCGGCAAGGCGAATCGCGACAATCTCCTCGAGGATTGGATCGTGCATTTGTTCAGCGACGAATCCGCGGATCGCCTCATGCATTCTTCGGAAACCCTGTCGGCAATGTGCGCTCTCGGCTTCGCGGATGTGCGATCGATTTATCGTGAGGGTGTCGACATGCTCGTGGCGACGACGAAAGCCTGAAGCGCTTGGCGCGACATCGACGAATCGGAATAGACCCATGACAGTTCAATTCCGGCCTTTGGCGCCGGGCCAAATCGAAGCGCAGCGCGGTCTCTCACGCAATGAGGCGAAGACGCTGGCGCTCGCCTCTCTCGGCGGCGCGCTCGAATATTATGATTTTATCGTCGGCGTCTTTTTCGCTAAAACCCTCGCCGCGGTGTTCTTCCCGCAAAACAGTCCGGAATGGCTCTCGCAGCTTCAGATCTTCAGCATATTCGCCGCCGGCTATCTCGTCCGTCCAATCGGTGGCGTCGTCTTCGCGCATTTCGGCGACCGCGTCGGCCGCAAGAGAATGTTCGCGCTTGGTCTCTTCCTGATGGCCTTTCCCACGCTGCTCGTTGGCCTGACGCCCGATTACAAGACGATTGGCCTCGCCGCTCCCCTTGTTTTTCTCTTCTGCCGGCTGCTGCAAGGGCTGTCGGTGGGTGGAGAAGTGCCCGGCGCATGGATTTTCTGCGCCGAGCATGTCCACAAAACCCGCGTGGGCTTCGCCTGCGGGCTGCTGATGGCCGGGCTCTGCTGCGGAATATTGATGGGCGCGCTTACCGCCAAAATACTGACGTCGAGCCTTAGCGCCGACGATCTCATCGCCTGGGGCTGGCGCATTCCGTTCATCCTCGGCGGCGTCTTCGGCCTGATCTCCGTCTATCTGAGGAAATATTTGCAGGAGACGCCGGTCTTCGAGGCGCTTCGCGAGCGGCGTGTCGCCGACGCCCGACTGCCGATCTCGCTCGTTTTCGCGCGCTGCAAAAGCGAGGTTCTCCTCTCCATGGCCGCGACCTGGGTTTTCGCGGGCGTCTTCGTGACCTATTTTCTCTATCTGCCGACCTATCTGCAGTCGCAATTCGACTATCGGGCGGCGGATGTCTTCACCGCGAACTGCTGGTCCATAACGCTGCTGATCCTCGGCAGCGTCTTCGTGGGCCGGGTCACGGATGTCATCGGCGGCGGGAAAGCCTATGCGATCGGCGGCGTTGCGATGGCGGCGGTTGTCGCCGCGCTCGGCTTCGCCCTTGCCAACGGCAGCGCATGGACGCTGCATCTCTATGCGATCGGCGGTTTCGCGATCGGAACGATCACGCTCACCCCTTATCTGATTATCCGCAGCTTCCCGCCTGAATTGCGATTCACGGGATTTGCTTTGTCCTACAACACCGCCTACGCCATCGTCGGCGGAACGACTCCGCCTCTAATGACCATCTTAGTCGGAGAGCGCGTCCTTGCCATGGCGCCCTTCTATTACATGTCGGCGCTCTGCCTTTTCGGCGCAGCGATCGGCTGGCTACGGCGCGAAGGGTGAGGCGATAGGGCTTTGAATGAATTGCGACATCGCGGTCGAGACCCTACTATCGGTTAACTCGACGGCGCCCGCGTGGGCGTTATTGCGCCATCCTCGAGAGTGATGACCCTGTCCGCGATATCGAGAATCCGATAGTCGTGAGTTACGAGGAGGATCGTTGCGCCATAGTCCTTAGCAAGGCGTTTGAGAATATTGACCGCTTCGTGACCGCTCGCCTTGTCGAGAGAGGCGGTTGGCTCGTCGGCCAGCACGAGCGTTGGTCGCGAAACCAAGGCGCGCGCGATTGCGACACGCTGGCGCTGTCCTCCCGACAATTGTTTCGGCCGACGGTCGAGATGGTCGGCCAGACCAACCTCGGTCAGCATATCGCCGGCTCGCTGTCGGCGTTCGTCCTCCGAAAGCCGATCGTCCAGTTCGAGCGCCATGCAGACGTTTTCCATGGCGGTCAGCGGCCAAAATAAATTGTGCTGCTGGAAAATGTAGCCGATTTGTCGCCGCACGCCCATGCGAACATTTTCGTCGCTGTTCACCAGCTCGCGGCCCAGAACGACGGCGCTTCCCGTCACGGCGAGGCGCAGGCCGCCCAGGATCGTGAGCAAGGTCGTCTTGCCCGAACCCGAGGGTCCGGTGAGTATGACGATCTCCCCCCGATCGATCAAAAGATCGACATTTTTGAGCACCTGGCGGCGGAATTCGCCGACGCCGTAAGCAAAGCTCACTCCTTTCACGTCGACCAGCGCCATCAGAACATATCCGCTGGATTCGCCGCTTTGAGGCGGCGAATGGCGAGCGCGCCGGCAAGCGAGCACATCGTCAGAATGAATGCGAATACTGTCGCGACTTTGCCGAACGGCATCGGGAAGGGAATGAATATTTCCTGTTCGGCAAGACGATAAAGCGCGAGGGACAAGGCAAGACCCGGCACAAATCCGAGAAGCGCGAGATAGATCGCGGACGAGAGAACCACCAGTTGGAGGTAGAAGTGCGAGTATCCCATCGCTTTGAGCGTCGCATATTGGCTCAAATTGTTGCTCACGTCCGTGAAGAGAATTTGGTAGACGATCACCATGCCGACAACCAATCCCATTACGACGCCGAAGCCGAAGATAAATCCCATCGGCGCAGAATTCTCCCAGTAGCCTTTCTCGAACTCGACAAGCTGGTCGTAATTAAACACGCGCATCTCCCGGCCCATCAACGCGAGCAAATCCGCCTGCGCCTTGCGAACGTCGGCGCCCGAGCTGAGCAGGACGAAACCGAGATCTATTTTATCCAAACTGCGTTGCGGAAAGATGCGATGGAAATTCAACTCGCTCGCGACGACGTTTCCGTCGGCGGCGAATGTCGTTCCCATGCGGAACGTCCCGACGATCGTGATCCTGCGCCCGTTGATTTCCGTCACATCCCGCCCTTCAGAAAGTTGCTCGGACACCGGGCCGAACTCGGGCCTCGAGGCAATGTCGAAGAGCGCGACATCCTGGCGTTTGAGATCGTCGCGGCGCGCGCGAATGTCGGCGCTATCGATCAGATTGCTGTTGAGATCATATCCATAGACCATCAAAGTTCGCTGTATGCGAGTGTCCATGTTCTTGAATTGTCCAAGCAACATGTACATGGGATAAACCGCGCGAATGTCTGGATGGCCGAGCGCGCGCATCAACGCGCTACGCTCGAATTGCACGGGCCGCCACAGCGCCTCCGTCTGCTTGTGCAGCACGAACAAATCGGCCCGCATCTTGATCGGGGCCGACGCGGCGCTCGCGTAAAGCGAATCGAGAAAACCGAGCTGCATGAACACCAGCACGCTGGCGAACAGGACGCCCAGCGTCGCCGCGATGAGCTTCGGTTTGTCGTATATCAGTTGCCGCCAGGCCAGACGAGCGGCGAAGAAGAAAATTGGAAACGACGTCATGGCGCGATGTGGACCTGAACCTGCCTGTAAATCTGATGCTGGAAATCTTTTCGCGCGGGGTCGGAGAGGGTCAGTCGAACTTCGACGACCCTGGCGTCGTGGTCCACGAGAGGATCCGAGCTGTTCACGAGATTCTTCTCAACCGTGAAACCGAGCGTTCGAACTTTCGCTTCGTAGGCAGCCTCGCTCGGAGGCACCCTCACGACGGCCGTCTGACCAGCCTTGACGCGCGCAATGTCGGATTCGTACACCTCGGCGACGACGTCCAGCGACGAAAGGTCGGCCATGTCCAAAATCCCCTTGTCGCCAACGCGTTCGCCCGCCCTTGCACGAATTTTGAGAATCGTGCCGTCTATGGGCGCCGTCGTCTGCGCTTGCAATAGCTGGAGCTTCTTGAGGCGAAGATTCGCTTCGGACTGTTTGAGGCTTGCGCGCGTCGCTTCGAGGTCCGCCTTCGCCTTGCTGGAGCGCAGTTCCGCCTCGTCGAACGCGAAGGCCGAGACCGTGCCCGAAAGGCGCAACGAATTCTTTCGGTCGTAATCTCGCTGGGCTTTCTTGAATTGGGCGTCCGCCGCGGTCAGATGCGCCGTCGAGACGGCGAATTCGGCTTCCGCGAGATCGACCTCCGCCTGGCGGCGCTCATAGTCGCTAAAGACGGCGACAACGTCGCCTTTGGCCACCTCCTGCCCTTCGCGAACCCGTATTTCCGAAATGACTGTTCCCGCGGCTCCCTGGTCGGGCGAGACGCGAATGACGCGCGACATCGGCTCGATGCGCCCAAGCGCGCCTACGCCCATAACCGTTTGGGGAGCAGCGGAATTTGGCGGCGACGTCTCTGCGGCCAGCGGCGCCGGGCGCGCTTGCAAGAGCGCGCCCGCAGCGATCAGCGTCAGTCCGATAAAGTTTCGCGCTACCATGAGATATCCTTGCGAATGTTTTTTTATGAACCGCTTTTCGCGTGGCGAAACGCGCCGACGGCCTGGCGTCTCGCACGCTGTCGAAAAAGATCGTTTCGGCAAAGCTTCGCTAACTGTGCGTCGCCTCCCATCGACAAGGGTCCCCGCGATCGACGCCTTTACGCGGACGGCCCTTTATTCTCGCCGGGAGAGTCGCCTGCCGACGGCGAGAACCGCGGCGCGAAGCAAGGGACGCGATTGCAATATTCCTCCCACGCGGCGCCGTAACGCTCCTTGGACATGGCCTCGCTCTTGGGGATCGCGTCGAGAAAATATTGCACAGCATTGGCCAGTGGCGCAATTAAACCCCAAGGTGAGGCGGAAAGAAGAGCGAAGGATACGAAAATGAGAAAATCGCCGAAATAATTCGGATGGCGCGACAGGCCCCACAAGCCCGTGTCCAGAATTTTGCCTCGGCTGCCCGTTTTCTGTTTGAAGCGCCATTTCTGGTAGTCGCCGCCGATGTGAAAGACGGAGCCGACGAGATAAACGCCAATTGCCGCGGCGTCGAAGGCGTCGAACCGTTCGGTCCGATCGGCGGCCCAAAGGAACGGCAAGCAATAAAGCCAACCGACGGTATTCGCCAGAATGACAGGCAAAGCATAGAGCGTCGGCCGATCGATCTGACCCTCGAGCTTGGCGGCGGCGGTCGCGCGATAGGCCGCCGTCAGCACCCAGTTCATATGGACGAGATAAGCGATCACGAAGGCCAATATCATGATCTGGCGCCAGAGCGCGCCGGTTCCATATGCGACGATGGTTGCGGCGACGACAAACAGCGTATTGAAACCGATGATAAATGGCGCTCTTGGCTCTTGGGTGACCTTCGCGGCGATCACGCCGAAAATGGCCAGCGCCTCGATAACAACCAGAAGAACAATATATTTTTCGTCCATCCTCAAATCTCTTTCTTCTTCATTTAGCTTGACCGCGCGAGGCGGCGCAGCCAGGCCCCTCACAAAAAATCAGCGCAATCCCATGTGGCGCGCGACGATCTCCCTCTGTATCTCCGAACTCCCGGAGAACAGGCGCGACGGGAGGCTGTCGAGCAACAGGCGGTCGAGCCCGTTGTCGGCGATCGCGGCGGAAGCGCCGAACAGTTGAATGGCGTCGAGACCCGCCTTCACGGCGCTTTCCGATATCCAGAGTTTGCTGAGCGCGCTCGCCTCCTCATGAGGCAAACCCGCATCGTGCAGCCAGCCAGTGCGGTAAAGCAGCAAACGGGCGGTCTCCAGACGAAGCTTCATGTCGACCAACTTGTCGGACACGCTCTGATTCCGCCCAATCGGCTTGCCGAACTGTCGCCGGTCGCGCGCGTGTTCGACGCACTGCTTCAGCACTCTCTCCATGGCGCCGACATATGCGGCGAACAGGCAGCCGCGCTCCCATATCATGCTGTCGTGGAAGATCGCGGCGCCTGCCCCCTCGGCGCCGAGCAGATTGGCCGCCGGGATGCGGCACGCGTCGAAATAGACGCTGCCCCAGGGACTGGTGGGCAGCCCACTTTTGCGCGCCTCGGGTTGGACCGTCAGGCCGGGCGCGTCGCGCGGGACAATAAAGCAGCTTATGCCAAAAAAACCCTGTCGCGGGTTTGTCTTCGCATAGGCGACGAAAACGTCGGCGATCGGCGCGTTTGTGATGAAACATTTCGAGCCGGTCAGCACATAGTCGTCCCCATCGCGCTGCGCCGATGCGCGCATCGCAAATGCGTCCGAGCCCGATTCCGCTTCCGTCATTGCATTTGCGGCGATAACGCGCCCGCTCGCCATGTCGCGCAGCCATTTCTCGCGAATCTGCAGGGAGCCGTGACGCCAAACCGGCACGACGCAGGCGAACATATGCGCGCACAATGAAAATATGAGGCCCAGATCGGCGCATTTGCGACCCAGCGCCTCAATCGTCAGCATGGTGTCGACCGCGCCGAAGCCCAGGCCGCCCCAATCGGCGTCGACCGGCAGTCCGGCCAATCCCATCTCTGCGGCGGCGGCCCACTTGGTCCGGTCGAAACGCGCGTCACGAATGCGCTCGGCCGCGCCCGCCGACAGAATTTCGGCCGCGAAGCGGCCAAGGTGGTCGTTGCGGGCAATCTGGTCGTCGGTCAGTTGAAAATCCATTGCGCGCTTCCTTACGAATGCGAAAGTTTTTCTTGATCTTCAGGTAATGTGAAGGAGTGCGTCGACCGCCCGGCGCGGACTTATCGACGGATTCGGCAAAGCGAGGCCAAATCTGGCGACGAAGACTGGACGGCCCGAGAGGCAGAGCAGTCGCTGTAACTCTCGACGCGGCGCCTCGTGCTGCAAAAGAACGCTTACCGGATGAAGAGCGAGGCCGGCCGCCTGTGCGTTCAACCAGATCTCGGCCAGCCGGGCGCCGGCCTGGAGCAAATCCTGGCGGCGAGGGCGCTCCTCGGGCAGGCTGCAGCACAGAAGACCGGGGCCGGCGGCGACGAGGCCTGCCAAAGCGTCGGCCATGCGCGAGGGGACGCCGAAGGGGCGGAGAGCTTGCATGACCAGGGGCGCGAGCGCAAAGCGTAGGAGCTGGCGCTTGAAAGGCGTCAGTGGCCCGAGCAGGCTGTCGATGAAAATGCCGTCGGTGACGTCCTCGTCCCCAGGTTCGCCGAAGCGAAGATGACGATAGGTTTCGGACCAGGCTCTAAGATGGGTGAAATCGAGGGCGGCATAACGCGCGGTCAATTTCGCAAGGCTCTCCAATGTTTTCGGGTCCGTTTCGGTGCGGATCTCGAGCGCCGCGCCGGTCACCGTTTCCGGCCAGCGGCGGGCGGACAACGCGGCAAGGGCTTCCGTCGGCGGCGGATCTGGAGCGAAGGGCGTGCGACATGTCCGGCGGCGGCGCCCAAGATCGACGAATGAGTCCAGGTCAGCGCCGCCAAAAACCTGGGCAGTGGCGCGCCGCACGGTTACGATCGCCATTAAAATCTCGCCGTTCGGCGACGGATCGTTCGCGTCGCACAAGGCCCACTCACAGGCCAGGCCGAGGCGCTGGAGCGCCGTCACGAGAAGGCCGAAGAACAGGCCGACGCTGAGAGCCATCTCCAAATCCAGGCTTTCGAGCGCAGTCAGCCGTCGGCCCTGATCGAGCGTGAGACAAAGCAAACGCTCATTCTCGCTGGCGCCGGGAATGACGGTCACCCGCCAAGGCTGACAGTTGTGCGACGACGGCGCCCATCGAGCCGCCTCGACGGCCTGTCGGAGGAGCAGCTCGAAATCCGGCCCGCTCATGTGCGCTCCGCTTTGCGTTTCGGCGAGGCGCCGACGACGACGATGGCGTAGTCGTCGATCAGCCGCCCATGCGCTTGCCAGTTTGCGAAAATGGCGTCCTTTTTTCGCGGCGCGGCTTCCAGGGGCCAGCGCCACAGCAGCCGGCCATTGTCGTCCCATCCGCGCCATTCCGGTCCCGGCAGGCCGTCTTGAATGCCGATCAACCGGGCCTTGCAGAACGCCTCCTTGAAAGCCCATCCCAACGTCGGCAACTCCGGCTGCTCAGCCTCCGCCCGGCCAAGCCAGGCGCGCTCGGCGTCGTTGAGAAACACCGTCCGAAGAGAGGCGTTGAACGGCCGCAGCCGTTCGATATCGACGCCCACCGGCGCCGATCCGGCAACCGCCGCGGCGAGCCCATGGGAGTGGCTAATGCTGACGACGCCCGCGATCGGCGAGACGGGCGGACCGCTGGCGCCGTCGCGATTCGAAACCGCGATGCGCGCGAACGGCGGCGCCGTTCCGCCGCTCGCGCGTAACCGACGACGCAGAGCCAGCTTTGCGGCGAGCCGGCCCGCCAGCCACTCGCGGCGGCGCTTCTCGAAACGCAGCGCGTTATAGGTTTCCGCTTCCTGGGGCGACAGCACGGCGCGGCGGCGCTTCTCGTCGGCCAGGCTTTTCGCCGTGACGTGAACGTCGACGAGGGTGACCGTCCAGTCGCCGAGCCGCACGTTACGAGCCCATCGCATCTGCGACATTCTTCGAATTCGCACGGTAACCTGCGCCAAGACGCGTTCCGATCGCCTCTTCGGCGATCTCGGCCATGGTGGAGAAGCGATCGACGAGCCGGCCGAATGCGGGGACCGCCATGTCGCGTTCGAAATCGGTCATGGACGTGACGAAGATCAATTCGAAATAATGGAACGCCGCACCGGGATCGAGGCTGACGCGCTGAACCGAGAATTGACGCACGCTGGGTAGGTCCGGGCAGGCGGCGTAGTCCTCCGTCATCACCCACTCCTCGAATGCGGGCGCGCGTTCGACGTCGAGCAGCCGAATTTTATGTATGACGATGTCCATCGGTCAGGTCCGTTTCCTCGCAACTGCGAAATCAGGGCGCTTCCACCAATATGTGGAAATTGACGCCGCCAGTGCCGAAAGAGTTGATCGCCGCCCGCCGCGGCCCGTCAGAGGCGGGCCAGGGTCGAGGCTTCGAGACGATGGCGCCCGGGATCGCCGCAAGCGCCAGATCGGGGTTGAGTTCTCGCCGCAGCAGCGTCGGCGGCACCGTTTCGCTGTTTAGAGCGAGCAGCGTCTTCATGAGGCCGGCGGCGCCCGCAGCGGCGAAAGCATGGCCGATGTTGGATTTTACCGAACCGATCAACAGCGGATCGCGGCGTGCGCCGCCTCCATAAACGTCACGCAACGCCGAAATTTCGACCCCGTCTCCGATGCGCGTTCCGGTTCCATGGGCTTCGACATAGGCGATGCTGTCGGGCGAGGCGCGGCCATCGGCAAAAGCGCGCCGAATGGCCAAGGCCTGTCCCTGGGGATCGGGCGCCGTCATCGACGCGGCGTCGCTCGACGCGCCGACGCCGATGATGCAGCCATAGATCGGGTCATTGTCACGACGGGCGTCGCTCAGCCGGCGCAGCACGAACATGCCGGCGCCGTCGCCTGGCGAAAAGCCGTCGGCGTTCGCCGCGAATGGCGCAATCTTGTCCCTGGACAGCATGAGCTGGGTCGAGCACAGGATGAGATCGCGCATGTTGACAGGCAGTTCGACGCCGCCGGCGACGACAAAATCGGCATAGCCGAGCCGCAGCGCCTGCATCCCGACATGCACCGCGGCGAGCGACGACGCGCAGGCGGCTTCGATCGCCATCGTTTCCGCGGAAAGCTGGAAGCAGCTTGAAATCAGCGCGGCGATATTGCCAGCAAGAAGCCCGTCGAGCGTGAATGAATCGATCTCCTCGGCGGCGCGCTCGGCGTCGGCCAGTCGCGACTCGTCGGGGCCGAGCACAGAGCCAAGTTCCGGCGAATGCAGGCGATTTGAAAGCTCGCGCTCTCTCGCGAGACAGAGGGGGGAGGCGCACACCACCATTGCCTTGCCCAGATCGGCCCGCCGCCCGGCGTCGAGGCCGAAATCATCGAGCGCTTCGGCTGCGACGCTCAAGGCGATCCTGTGTGCGACGTCGAGCGCCGCGACGCGCTTGGGGAACAACCGCAAACGCTTCGCGTCGAAACGGTGGATCTCCCAATCGGCGTTCAGCTCTCCGCCATTCTCGGCGTAACTGGTCAGGGCGCGGGCGGCGCCGCCGCTGAACGCCGCGCCGCGCGGCAAAACCCTGTCGCTGATCCGGCCGATCCCGTCGGCGCCGGCGCAGAGCGCCTCCCAATAGGCCGAGCGGCCAAGGCTCGGGCCAAAGCAGCCGCCGAGGCCGACGACGGCGATAGGCTCGGGCGCGCTCGCCGGTTCCGCAAACGGCCCACCAGCGGAGCGCGGCTTGTCGCGCCGATCGAGAATGACCGTCCAGGTCAGGCCGCCGAGGCCGACGCCGAACACAGCGAGAGGCTTTTTCGGCGCATCTTCGTCGTCGAGCGAAAGGATCGCCGCGACGATCCCGGTCAGTCCCGCGTTCGCGAACCCATGGCCCAGCGCGCTTGTCGCGCAGGTCAGCGGTCTTCCGGGAAAGGCCGCCGCGGCGGTCGCCGCACCGGCGTGGCGGAGGCCCGGAACAACACACTCGACCGACGCCACGTCAGCGATGTCCAGCCCCGCCTGAAAGCAAGCCTCCCGAGCGCATTCGCGCGCCGCATCGTCGCTCCCGGCGTAGCGAAATTCGAGCGCATCCGTTCGCCGGGCCGCGATTCCCGCGACGACTGCGCGGATGCGGTCGCCGTCGCGTCGCGCGTCCTCCAATCTCTTCAGGAGCAACGCAACCGCGCCTTCGCACAACGGCGCGCCGGCGCCGGCCGAGTCGCCGTCAAAGCCTTTCGCCGCCAGCACGAGCGGCGCCAGAACGCTCTCGAAGCGCTGGCCGGTCGCAATGAGCGCGGCGTCGCTCTGACGCTCTGCGAGCGACAGGATGGCGGTCCTCAAGGCGGCGTAACCGGTGGAGTCGCCGTCCTCCATGGCCATGATGCGGCCACGCCAGCCATACATTGCGCCAATGCGGCTCGCGATGCTGCTCGACATCTCGCCGAGCCGGTCGTGCGACGAGGATCCAAAGCGCGCGCGCAAGGCCTCACGACCGGCTTCGACGGCCGCTGGATCGCCGTCGGCAAGCCACGTAAGGCCGTGTATTTTGAGCGCGTTGGTCAAGGCGCTGTCGAGCCCGAAGCAGGTCCCCACGATCACGTCGACGGTTTCCTTGGGCAGGCCGCTCCCCTCGTCGCCATAGCCCGCATCGCGCACGCAATCGCGCGCCGCCTGCATCAGCATGGGCGTGATGGTCGACACCGCGCGGTCGTAAACTTTCGGAATTCGGAACTGACGCAGGTCGACGCCGAGCTCGCCGAAAAAAGCGCCGCGGCGCCGACTGAGCCGCGCGCGAACGGCCGGCGGCGCCCGCCAAAACCGATCGATCGGATAAGGCGCGAATTCGGGACGCTCGTCGGCGAGCAAGCGGCGAAACGCGTCGATCCCGGCGCCCCAAGGATGAAGGCAGCCGACGCCGACGATAGCCACTGGCTCGATAGTGAAAGGCTCTCGTTGCACGGTTCAGCTCGCCATAGCGGGCGCCGTTCGATGCAAGCCCGGCCCCGCGATGGCGTGCTCGGCGACCTGGCGCAGCGCGAGATAATCGATCTTCCCGTTGGCGTTCTTCGGCAAAGCGTCCAAATGGCGCGCAAGATGCGGGATCATGTATCGCGGCAGCCATGCGCCGCAGTGGCGCTTGATCTCGATTGCGCCGGGCGGCGCGGCGCCTGGGCGCACCGAATAGAAGGCCGCCAATGTCTGGCCGGTCTCCGTGACGACGCCGATGGCGGCAGCTTCGAGAATCGCGGGATGCCGCGACAAGGCCGCCTCGATCTCGCCAAGTTCGACCCTGTTGCCGTTGACTTTCAGCATCCGGTCCTTGCGGCCGCAATAATAGAGCAGCCCGTTCTCTCGCGTGACCAGATCGCCCGTCGCGTGACGGCCTGTCCGATGGTTGTCGTGATTGGCCGGATCGATGCGATTGAAATAACCCGCGGTGACGCAGTCACCGGCGACGATCAACTCGCCGATCTCGCCGTCTTTTTCCACGGGTCGGCCCTCGCCATCGATCACCATGGCGATTTGCTCTGGCAGCGGCAGGCCGATGGGAATCGGCCTTTCCTGCTCGAGATCGCTCGGGCGCACTTTATGAAAAGTGCAGACGTTCGTTTCCGTCGGACCGTAGAGATTATAAAGTGCGCATGTTGGCGGAAGCTGCTTTGCGAGCGTTCTGAGATGCTTGATCGGGAACGGCTCGCCGGCGAACAGCACGCGCTCGAGCCTTGCCGAGATTGCAGGGGTCAGCGCGCCGCTGCTCGCCAGCATCGTCAAAAGCGAGGGCACGCAATACAGCGTCGTCGCGCGGTGCTGGGAAAGACCGTTGACCAGCGCATAAATGTCGCGCTGCTCGTTCTCACGAACAATCCAAACCGCTGCGCCGACGGTTGCCGCCGCGAATAGATCGAACGTGCTCAGATCGAAGTGAAATCCGGCATGATTGACCAAAACGTCGTTTGCCGTCAGCTCGAACTCCTCGACCGCCCAGCCGATGAAGCGATTCAGATTCTTGTAACTGATCTGCACGCCTTTCGGCATTCCGGTGGAGCCCGAAGTGAACAGAATCGCCGCTATGTCGTCGGGGCCTACCCTGGCGGGTTCGGGCAAAGACGCCGCACGCGCCGCGGTTTCATGCAGGGGCGCGACGACGTCCGTCTCCACGCCCGCCATCAGGACTGGCCAATCCCCGCCCTCGCCGTCGAGAAGCAGGACGAGGCGCAACGACGCCGGTAGATCGCCCGCAAGCGCGTCAAATCTTTCGCGATCGGTCACGAGTATGGCTGGCTCGGCGCTAGCGACGATCTTGCGCCCGCGTTCGGCGGGCTGGGCGCCGTCGAGCGGAACATAAGCCGCGCCCGACTCCATCGTCGCATAAATGGCCGTGACAAAGAGGTCGCTTTTTGGCGCCCAGATCGCGACGCGTTCGCCCCGGGCGAGGCCCGCGCGGGCGAAACGCTGCGCCCAGTGTCGAACCCGCCGATAAAAATCGCCATAAGCGATGGCGTCGCGTCCGACAAAGGCCGTGCGGTCGCCGTGAACGAGAGCGGCGGCGCGCAGCGCGTCGATGACGGTCGTCAAATTCCGTATAGGCCGCATATGAAAATTCCTTAGAATGCCGCGCCGGAAAATGCAGGCGCGCCCTGCGGTTCGCAACGAAGGCCAACATCCGTCGCGCTGTCGATTAGAATCTCGGCTGCGAGATCGAGATCCTCGAGCGTGTGTTCCGAGGTCACGCTGATGCGGAGTCTCGCGTCGCCAAGCGCCACCCCCGGATAAACGACGGTCTGGCAGAACATTCCCCGCGCGCGGACGAGGCGGCCGAATTCCAGAGTCTTCGTCTCGTCGCCGATCACGACTGGTATGATCGCGCTCGCCGACTGACCAAGATCGAAGCCAGCGCTCAAGAGCAAACCGCGCAGGCGATGGATGTTGCTCCACAATTTTTCCAGCCGCTGCGGCTCTCTTTCCATAACGTCGATCGAAGCGATCAGCCCCGCGGCCACGGAGGCCGGAATCGTCGCTGCGAACACATACGAATTCGAATAGAAGCGCAGATATTCGACGACTTCGCCTTTGGCCGCAACGAAGCCGCCGACGCCCGAGAGCGTCTTGCTGAAGGTTCCGAGCTCGAGATCAACCTCGCCTTTCATACCGAAATGTTCGCTCGTGCCGGCGCCTGTTTTTCCCAGGACGCCGGTCGCGTGGGCATCGTCCACAAGCACTTTCGCGCCGTATTTGCGCGCCAGCGCAACGACCTTCGGCAAATCGACGATGTCGCCATGCATGCTGAAAACGCCGTCGGTGACGATCAGCTTGCCGCCGGGATGGTCGGCCCATTTTTCCAGCGTGCGTTCGAGCGCATCGACGGCGTGCGGATATATTTTCTTGGATGCCCCCGACAGTTTGCAGCCGTCCTGGATGCTCATGTGATTGATGGCGTCGGTGAAGATGAGATCGTCATGTCCCGCCAACGCGGATATGCAGCCGAGATTAGCCGAGTAGCCGGACGGGTACACGATTGCGTCATCGGTGCGTTTCAGCCGGGCGAGACGGCGTTCGAGCTCCTTGTGGAGAACATTGGAGCCGCCGATCAGCCGGCAACCGGTGTTTGTCGCGCCGTAACGCCGGGCCGCGTCCGCGATGGCGTCGATCACTTCGGGGTGATTGGCGAGGCCCAAATAATTGTTGGACGCGAACATGAGGAACTCGCGCCGCCTGCCGGTAATTTCATCGAAGATCACCGCGCGGTTGCGGCACTTGCTTTCGAGCGGCATACCATACCAATATAGTTGTTCCGCCTGTTTGCCGCGATAGAAGGTGTTGAACTCGTACGCCTTGTGGAAGAGGTCGCGATGGGGCAGCCCGATGAAGTCCTTCATCGTGCGGTTGTCGCCGCTGGGTGCGGCGAAACGATCGCGCGCGCTCGCAACACGCTCGCGCGTTTCGACGAGCGTTTCGATCTTATGGGCGTCGGACGCGCGCAAGAAGGCGTGAAGTTTTTCCATGGTGTCGCAGTCGGAGAGACGGACAACCTCCGGCACGCCACGCTCATCCCGCAGCCTATTGCGCAGCGATTCGACGGCGCCTTCTCGCAGCCCCATCGCCGAAAAGCTCGGGGGCTCGACGGAGCCGAAACTCGCGGGTTGCGCCTCGCTCCCGCTTAACCCAGCGCTTCTGGCGTCCGCGCGAGCGAAGCTGGCGATCATGTCACCGATCGTTACGAGCTCCGCGGTAACGTCCCGCCGGGCGACGTCGAGGGCCGCCGCCGTGTCCGCGAGCACGTCCATCAGCTTCGCCGCGTCGAGGCCCAGATCCTCGCACAGTCTGGCGTCTTCGATCAATCGAAGCCGCGAGTGGCCTGTATGCCTCTCGAGCGTCGCAATCACCGCCTCAAAGATGGGGTCGCGATCTTTGCCGTTTTCGTCGACCGCTTTATCGAGAGCAGGTATCGGGCTGCACGCGCCCTCATTATCCAGGCGGGAGCGAACGAGCTGGACGAGATCGTCAACCGTTCGCAGACCGCGCCCCGTCGATTGCAAGCTCACGCCATAGGCGTTTCCGATGTCGGCGAGGATGGAAACCAGCACGATGCTGTCAACTCCGAGATCGCCCTCAAATTCGGCGTCGGCCGTGATGTCGTCGCGCGCGTATCCGGTGTGACGTTGAATGACGTCGACGGTCGTCTCCCATGGCGAGGATTCGACGCGCCGCGCATTTTCCACGATCATGGCAGTCATTACTGACCCCTAATGCCTAGAATGATGAAAAATCGCTCACGCTTGCGCGGCGAAAGCGTCTGACTGCAATCGCTCGACCAAATCGATTATCGCTCGCACAGAGGCGAAGTTGTCCGGCGTGACCTCTCGTAGCGGGATGGCGACGCCAGCTTCGCGATTAAGCAGATCCACCAAATCAAAAAACGCGCTCGAGTCGAGGAAGTTGAGTTCCAAAAGCGGGGTATCCAGCTCGATCTGATCCGACTCGCAACCCGCACACGTTTCGGCGATAAGCAGCAGAATCTTATTTGCCAGCATTATTTCCTCCAAATGCTCTCAGTCAGGCCTTTTCGCCGATCAACAGTTTGCGTGGCCCGGGAATTGTCTGGGCTCGTGTGTTGACGAACCCAGCATCACGGAAACGACCGAGGTATTCCTCTGTCGTGGATTCGACGCCCCCGTCGGTGGACACAAGCATGTTGATCGAAAGAAGCGATGTGAAGAGCGGCCCGCTCTCGTCGTCGTTGAGCGGCGTTTCGCTTGCAACAAAAGTTGCGCCCGACGGCATGGCCGCCAATATGTTTTCGAGAATTGTCCTTTGGCTTTCGATGGCGTAGTCGTGCAGCATCCAGCCGAGGTGAACGAGATCGAAGCCGCGAGGAAGGTCGCCTTCTAAGACATTGCCTTCGAAGACAGCGATGTGATCCTTGAAGCCTCGCGCGTCGAGCTTCTCGCGCGTGAAGGCCGCGGCCTGCGGAAGTTCGCAAACCGCAACTTCTAGCTTAGGATGGCTTCTGGCGACCGACATCGGCAATGAGCCGCATCCGGAGCCGATATCGATGAACCGCCGGTAGGGCGAGAAATCGAAGGATTCGATCATGCCGTCGACGAAAGGCTGCGCGAGGACGCCCAGAAATTCCTGGAAATCCGCAACGTCTCTCGGATTCTGATAAAGAATGTCGAACCAGCTACGATTGTCTCCGAACACGGCCGTGCGCCGATCTTCGTCTTGGCGAATCGCCTCCGCACATTGGCCCCACAGCGGGTAAAGAAAGACGTCACAGTGGCGCGCCATCCACCCCATCCATTGCGGCGACGTGCTGACCAGGCAGCGTTTAGCGGCGTCGGAGAGGCGATATTCATCGTTTTCGCGAGAAATAAGCTTCATGGCTTCGAGCGCGATCAAAAGTCGCTTTCCGGAGGCAAGCGGGACGCCCGCCCTACGGCACACCACCTCGGCGCGCGCTGGCGGATCCATGGCGTCGAATATCCGCAACTCCAACGCGGCGGCGACTGTTTTCGACTGGAAAAAACCCGTCAAAATGCCGGCGATTTCCTTTACTGCTGACTCCAAGGCTCAGTCTCCTCAATCCAAGAAAGTGGACATCTCGTCACAGACAACTGCAAAGGCTCGCACGAACGCGTCAATTTGCTCACGGGTGATAATGAGAGGCGGCTGAATGCGGATGACGGTCGAACTATTAGCCGTCACGAACGTCAAGATGTTATGGTCGTTGCCGAGCTTGGTGACGAAGCGCATGCAAAACATCTCGCCGAGCGTTTCCTCCATCTTGTTCATAGCGTGCATCAAATCGTCTCGGACAGCGTCGGGAAGAAAACGCCATGTGAGGTGCCAGTCTCCAGGCAGGCGTGTAGCGAATTCCTTCGCGCTCGCCGCCACGCAGCCGCGAAAATCGCTGGCAAATTGAATCGCGAGCATCAATCCGCGTCCGCGAACTTCGGCGACGAATGGATAGTCGGCAGCAACTCTGGTCAGCTCGTTCTTGAAATAGGCGCCAAGCTCCTCGGCGCGGGCCGGCAGATTCTGTTCGATCAAGCAATCCAGAGTGGCGAGTCCGGCGACGGCCGCGAAGTTGCAGCCGCCAAACGTGGATGTATGCAGGAGAAAGCGGTCGGCCGTCGCATAAGCGGCGTCCCACGCCTCGGGCTTGGAAAGCGTCGCGCCAATCGGCACGAGCCCGCCGGAAAGAGACTTCGACAAAGCCAAAATATCCGGTTCGAGCCCGTCCCATTGACTGGCGAGCATACGCCCCGTGCGGCCCAAGCCCGTCTGGACTTCGTCGACGATGAGCAGCGCGTTGAACCGTCGGCAGAGATCCTGCACGCCCGCGAGGTAGCCAAGTGGCGGCACGATCACCCCGCCTTCGCCCTGGATCGGCTCGACGACGAACGCGCTGACGTCGCCTTTGGCGAGTTCGCGTTCGAGCGCCTGCAGGTCGCCGAAGGGAACGCCGAAGCAACCGGGAAGCAAGGGCCGAAACACGCGCTGATGCTTATCGCGCCCTGTCACGGAAAGGGCGCCGAGCGTCTTCCCGTGGTAGCTGTTCTCGGCGAAAAGCAGTCGCGGGCGAGGGTTCGCGGCCTTCGCCAATTTGATCGCCGCCTCGATCGCTTCGGCGCCCGAATTGCTGAAGAACGCCCGCTGTAGCCCGCCGCCCACCATCTCGCACAGGCGTTCCGCGAGCAGCGCGGTGCGCTCGGGCAATGAAACATACTGAACGAAGTTCGGCTGGGCTTCCGCTAAAAATCGTTGAAGCGCATCGACGACGACAGGCGGATTATGCCCTAGGTTGAGACAGCCGTATCCAGCTACCATATCCAGGAAGCGACGCCCTTCCGTATCGGTCAGGACGCAGCCCTCGCCTTTTGCGAACACATGATCGCAATGGAGCATGTGCAGGAAATCGGCCATCATCGGGTTAATGTGCCGGCGGTAGCGATTGATCGTTTGAAGCCGACTGTCTCGTCCGCCCGTAGCCGGCGTCTCTATCTCGCCGACGGGAGGCGCGGTCTGCCCCCGAACGCCATTCGGCTTCAAATGGAAACGGCGGAAACTCGCGATCGTGTCTTCGGCAAGGCGCTCACCGTACGAGGCGAGGGGATAGGGGACGAAGCCGTGGCGCTCGGCGATGCGCCCGATTTCGGCCACCTTCTCTGGAGGGAGTTCGCGCCCGATCGAGAAACGCTCGGCGCGACCTTCGAGCGCCAGAACCATCGTCTCCGCCAGACAGCCGTTGAGCTGCTGCTTGACCGAGAAATTCATCGACTCCGTTCCCAGCCGCACCGCGCCGGAGCCCGTCAGACAGCCGCCGTCGATCACGAGAATATCGTCGCGGCGCTGCGAGCCTCGCTTGACGTCAAGCGGCAGGCCGACGTCGATCACCACCGAGCCGGGGAGCAGTCGATCGGCGTCGATCACGCCGCCGGTCGAGGTCGCGGCGACAAAGAATCGATCCATTGGATAACAGTCCGCGACCTCGCCGGTCAGAGTGACCCGATTGCGCCACTCGGGAGGCACATGCGAAAGCACGTCGTCGGGATTGGCGCCCGGGCGATGAACCAGATCGAGACAAACGCCAATTTCCAGCAGCATTCGAGCAATTGCGAGACAAATTGAGCCGGGAAAGCCGACCACAGCCACGCGATGCGCCTCGGGATCGAGGCGCATCAGCTCGAATACTTTACGCAGGCCTTTGAATCCGGCGTAAGACGTCAGCGAGTTGCCGCTCGTCACTGGCACCGAGGCCCGTTTCGCCGTTTCCAGAGCCCGGCGCCCGATGATCGACGTGAAGCCGCCCAGGCCGACAAGATCGGCGCCCTTGTCGGCCATCTGCTCGACGCCCTCGACGACGCGTCGAAGGATGATTTGCGGCTCATCAAGCATCTCTTCCGCCGTCAACGGAAGATACTGGACCCAGCCCGCGCATTCGGCGCCGCAGGCCGAGCGAATGGGCGCAAATTCCATGAATGGGACAAGGTTGCGGCGGCTCCACAACTCTCTCGAATAGCCGTCATGCAAATCACGCGACGTGCGTTCCACCATGTCGATCATCTTGACGTAGCGTTTCAATCCAATCGACGTCGGATGCGCGATGAAACCGAATTTCATATGCCGAATTCCTCCGTGAGGTCGCGCACTTCGGCGCCCGCTGCGTTCAGCCGGGATCGCAGCGCCGGTTGCTTGACGAAAGCGCCATCGCGCTGCCAGCCTTTGGCGCTCGCCAGCGAAAGCCCGTCGCCTTCGTTGTTGTGCGACAGATTGACGTTGAAAAGATTCAGCCGGCCGCGTTCGAGCAACGCGCATTTCAGCATTTGGGCGTCGAATGAATCGAGGGTGCGGGAGACGACCTTCAGCCCGCAGATGTTTTCTTCCCATTCTTCGGCGGCAATGTTGACGAGTCGCATTTGCCGTGACGTGCGGTTGAAGAGCACGAGCTCCTGATACGTGTTGATTGCAGACAGGCCGCCGTTGAAGAAGGTGAAGATGGTGATCGTCTTGTCGCCCAATGGGGCCTGCGCGAGTATGTTTTCGGCCATGCTGGGCAGAACGTCGGGGACCATCGCGCGCGCGCCGTCGCCGACGAAGGCGATCAAATCGGTTGGGCAAGTGTGGGCCAATGACATTGTCGCGAGCAAAGCGTCGCCCATGAGCGCGCGTCCGTACCAGCCCGAAAATCCGCGCCTCGTGCGCGGAACATTGCGCACGGCCGAAATGCCGCAGCGGCCGACATCGTAGACGCCGGTGTAATCATAGCCATCTGCGACAATGAGGCCCTCGATCAGCCGGCTGAACTGGTGAAAGAAGTAGTTTGGACTCATCGGCGCCGCCGGCAATTTGCTGATGATGTCGGACGGCGTATCGCAGAGCGCCGACATTGCAGCGATTCTTCGCTGGCGCCGGGCAGGATCAACATCGAGACGACGATCCACCGCTTGCAGAAACGCACGGCTGTCCATGACCAGCGGATGGTCGGTAAAGGGCGAAATATGAGCCGGGTTCTGCGTCACCTGAACGATGTCGAAACTTCTGCCAAGTTTCGCCTCCGTGAAGGGCGTCGCGATCTGGGAGATTTTGCTCTTTACGAAGAAGAGGCATTGTTCGTTGGGCGGATTGATCCGCCCGTCGGTGTGTAGAAAACGATAGACGCGTTCGCTGAATGCGTAGACCCCCAATGTTCCCAGAAAATTCGCGTTTCGCTCGCCATTACGGAACTTTGGGATCGATCCCGGATAAGCGAGACTGTCGGTCAACGCGACGCCGGCGCGATCGGAGATGTCGAGGACGAGCTCCAACTCGTCGTCCTCCATTGGGCCGCACTGCCACAACACTTTGTCGGGCCCGTTGTTGAGTAAATCCATTACAGCCGTAAGTTCAGGCGGATCACCCTCCGCCGTCGCAAACGGGCCTGTCAGGTTATGGGCTGGCGGCAAGCACGCCTCGATTGGGCCACTGACGTCCATGACTGCGCGGGTCGCGAGTAGCACAACCGGACCCTCGCCGGCGTCGTAAAGCGTCGCCGCGATTTGCAGATCCTCGGCAAGGCGCTCGGGATCGTCCATGTAGACGCAGGGCAAGCGCCGCGCCTTGACAACCTCTCTGCTGTCCTCGTCGGGGGTGATCGTGGCCTGAAACGCGAACCAGGAATTCAACCGCTGTTCGGCGCACACGATGAATCCTTTTGCGCGCGCCTCGCGCAGATTCGCCAACGTACCCTTGAATTCGTCGATCATGCCGCTCGTCACGACAATGACGAATGGCTTGCTATAGAGTTGCCAGTTGGCCATCGCCCCGCAGGCCAAGCTATGCTCATTTGGTCCGCGAAGGACGGCGGCGCCAACATTTTGGCAGCAATTTTCGAGGGCGTTGATCAGCGTCGAGACAACTGAGCCAGTGTAATAGAACATCAGCCAATTGGATCCGGCGCGCTCTGTGAGAAAGGCGGCCAAAATCTCCGCCAGCGCGGATTTTGGCCGCCGCGCGGCGCCGGGTTTGACCCGCTGGTTGGCATAGCTCATCTCGAAGAAGTCCATCCACAGACACAAGAGCCTCGTCTGGAGAACCTCGCGTTCCTGAGGCATGACGCATCGGATGTAGTTCATTGGGTGATATTGAATGCGCGCAAAGCCGGGACGTTGAAATACGACAGTCGAGAACGACGATTGAAACGCCGGAATCGAGGCGTCGCCGAGCGTCGCATAAAAATCGGCCAGGGCGCGGTCGAAGTCGTCGATCGACATTGCCGCGAAGTCTGAATCGCTGAAATCGACGAAGGCCATGCCGACCTGGAAACCGCCTTCCGTCCGCTCCCGCAACGCAATCAATTTTCCTGCAACACGCTCCAAAGTCGACGACTGCACAACGAGCAGGGTCAGTCGATCCTTGCGGCTCGATAAGAAACGGATCGCTTTCTCGCGCGCCTCCGAGTAGACGGAATCTTCGACGAGATCATCCTGGCCGCACGGCCATTCCGCGTCAACGAAGACGCGGTGGAAGACGTCTGTTTTGATGTCGTTAATGACGCTCACGCCAGTCTGGAAAAACGACTGGCTTCTCGTAACGACGACGACGGCGATGGAGATTGAAGTTTCCACGGTCGGCTTCCAGCGTTTGTGAAAAATTACGAAGTAAACCTCCCGCCGGGCGCGATGCCCGAAGGGCCACGAATTTTGTGCGGTTCTGTCAGGCGGCGGCTTGCCGCTCGGCGCGTTCTTCGATGCGAACGACGCCCGCGTCTCCGTCGAGATAAAGGAAGTCGCCGGTTCGGATTTTCAGCGTCCCCGATCGAGTGTTGACGACCGCAGGGATGCCGAATTCCCTCGACACGATGGAGCTGTGGGACAACGGCGAACCGATGTCGGCCACAACGCCCGCGGCGAGAACGAAAAGCGGAGTCCAAGAGGCGTCCGTGAATTTGGCCACGAGTATTTCGCCCGGCTCAAACTCCTCGGCCTGACGCTGCAAATCGGTGATGACGCGGGCGCGCGCGACGACGACGCCGGGGCTCGCGGCGAGTCCCACAAGGGCGTCGCTATCATCCGCGAGTCGCGCCGCTGCGTTTGACCGTTTCGGCTTATAGCCCCCAACAATGCTCATGGGTGGCTCCTCGGCGCGCAGATTGATGAGATGCTCGCGCCGATTTTTCTCAATGAGCTCGCGCGAGAACGCTTGCGCCGCAGTCTTTTGGCCCGCGACGTAAGCGCGCAGCTCGTTGAAATCGAGAAAGGGCAGGTCGGATAGATTCGCCACGCCCTCTTCGCTCAACCGCCGTATGATCTCCAGCGCAATTTTGCGATAGAACCAGGTTTCGGCGACGAAAACGGGGCGGACGCGCTCGCGCAGGTCGGCCATTTTCGCATAGGCGGAGATCACGAAGCGCAGCTTCAGCCGCGCCTTCAGCGGAAGGGTCGAAAGCAGACGCGTGGTATCTTCGCGCCGCTTCGCGTCGCTCTCGCGCATTTTGTCGTAAAGATCGAATTCGTTCAGCAGATATAGACGGATGACTTTCAGCAAATAAAGCGGATCGTCGTTCCAGCGCGCAATGCTCAAATCGAATTCCTGACGCCCACGCGTTCCGAACTGGCGCAGAAACGCTGCGAACGGACCGTCCCAAAACGTCTTGCCGGAGCTACTGAGTTGCAGCCGCTCGACCAGCTCGTCCGGCGAGCCGTTCAAAAAGAGATCGCGCAGCTCTGGTTGGGCCTTCACCGTGTCGGCGAGCGCGACGACGCCTTTGGTGACGTCGATCGTCCGCAGATTATTGAGCGACGCCTTGATGCGATTATGCAAGCCTTCCCCTCTCCCGCCGAGCCACGTCTCGCATAGCTCCGCTAAAGCGTCGTAAAGCGCGAAGGATTGCAGAAAGAACGGCATATAGGCCGAACAGCTCGCTAAAAAGTTGCGGTCGATCAGTTCGAGCTCGGCGTTGAGCTCCTCGAGACTCATTTTCGTCAGATCGAGCGCGAGAAACCTGTCGATGCGGTCTTTGCCCAACGCCTCCATGCGCCGCGCGGTCTTTTCAGCAGTCGCGACATTGATGAGTTGCTGGCGCAGCCAGTAAAAGGCGCTGCGCAGATAGGCCAGCCCCTTCACCGGTTCGCCGTAGGGATTGCGGTAGTTGGAGAGATCGACCTCGTCGGTGGCGTATCTCTTGGTGAATTTCATGTGATCGCGGGTCGGCGGACACTGGGTCAGCATGTAGGCCGAGGCCGAAATGTTTAGGTAGACGTATCCGCGGATGTAGCCCATGAAATGCCGCGACGACGACATATTCAGCAGCCCCATCTTCTTGACCGCCGGGCCGTGAATGTTGTTCTGGTAGAACCGGCAGAATGACAGACCGAACGGCGTCATCAGCCCGGTGACGATCTCTCCTGTGTCCATGCGCGAGAACATCGTATTGTCTCGCAGCGAGCTTTCCGCTTCCTCTGGATCGGCGAAAACCGCGTGGGCGGCGCGCGGGTCGCTCACAGTGATGGGCCGCGCTTGCAAAATGGCGATCTTCCCGTCCTTGATCGCCCATTCGACGTCGAGCTCCTTGTCGGCGAAGGCCGGACCGCACGACTGCCTGATAGTCATCGCGTGTCGCGCGAGCTGTGCGGCCTGATCGTCCGTCAGCGTGGCCGCGTCGGCGAGCGTGGCGGGCGTTTTTTCCAGCGCCACGCCGCCGTCGCGGTTGCATACCGTGCGCATCGGCTTGTGGCGGATTGTCCTCGCGACGGCGAAGTCCGTGCGATCGACGAGATAGCTGTCGGTGACGACCTGGCTCGACACGACTCCCTCGCCGACGCCCCAGGCGGCCTCGATGACCATGCGGTTGGCGTCTCCGCCGATCGGGTCTGTCGTGAAGAGTACTCCCGCGGCGTCGGCGCTCACCATCTGCTGAAGGATTACAGCGATGGATTTTTCCGTGTCGCCGCTCTGCGCGACCGCGTCACGCTGACGACCGTAGACCGCTACATGGTCGGCCCATAATGACGCCCAACAGCGCTTTACGCAGTCGATGACGGCACGCTCGCCTTCGACATTGAGGAATGTCTTGTATTGGCCGGCGAACGAGCTTTCCGCCAAATCCTCGCTTACGGCAGACGAGCGCACGGCGACCCGCCCGCCTCCGAGCGTCGCATAGGCGGCGATGATTTCGCGTTGCAGGTCTTGCGGTAGCGTAGCCGCCTCCAAGACGTCTCGCAGGCGCGCCGGATCGTTTTTGGTCGTATCTTCTGTAAGGCCGAAGCGTTCGACGAAAGCGCGATAGGCTTCTGTCGTAACGCAATAGGCCTCTGGCGCGGGCAAGCCGGCTCGGGCAAGCGCATTCAGCGACATGGCCTTTCCACCCAGGATCAGGCGGTCCTCCTCGAACGTCCCATCGAGCGCTCGGACGTATTTCATCGCTTCGGCCATTGTTATCTCTTCGTATGTGGAAATTGCGCGAATTGAATGGTTAGGTAACAGTTAGACCATCGAGAACTCTGCACTGAGCGGCACGCTTGTTGCGCCCAGCGCCATCTTCAGACGTTCGGCCGCATCGAGTCCCGCGCCAACGGCCGACTCGAAATTGCCGACGCCATAGGTGTCCTGATTAGCGAAAACCATGCGACCAAAGGGCGCCGACGCTCTGCGGAAGAGGTCGCTTTTCATTTGTCCTGGACGAGGCGATACGAGCCCTTTGGGCCATAGCCACAGGCGAATGTCCTCGACGGCTTGCGGGGGAACGCCAGCGCAGGCCAATATGTCCGAAACCTCCGCTCGCGCCGTCTCTTGAAGATCCCGGAACGCCACTTTTGCGAGCCGACCCGTGTTGTCGCGACGAGAAACCGGCTTAAGGAGCGTGAGGACGCCCCCTGGATGGCTTTGCGTCGGATCGAGCCAGTTTGCGGAGATGCAGCCGCCAATCCGGCACCATCCCATAGGGGCGGCCTCGTCTTTTCCGGCAATGATATATGCGCCGAAGCGGTCGCCCCAGACCGGCTGCTTCAAAATGACGTTCGCGACAATGTAGTCGCCATATTCGATCTCGGCCATCGCAGCCCGCTGGGCGGAGGGAAGATCGTGTATCGCTTTGAGCGCCGCGTGTTTCGACGCCGCCCATACGACCGCACGCGCCTCGACAACATGCTCCCGTCCGTCGCGTTGAAAGGTCACGCGATAGCGATCGGCGCCGTGGCTGCGTATGGATGTGACTTTCGCCCCATTGACGCAGCGAAAGCTCTCGCGCAGTTCCAGACGCTCGCGCAACCGCTCCGTGACGAAGCCGTTGCCCCCCGGAAACGCGACAAGCTCGCCATACAGGTAGCCAATAAGGAAATGAAGCCCGACGTAGCCCGATACATCGTCGAGCGTCAGGCTTTCGACCTGCAACGTCGTGACGATGGCGTCACGAACCAGATTATCGAGGTTTTTGGGGGGACGCAGGTCTGGCGGCAGCGTCTCGCGCAGGCGAGCGTCGGACAGCAACTGCTCCAGAGTGACGCTGTCGAATTGCTCCATTTCGGCGCGGCTCCAGCCGTCGGCGGGCTTCCACGGAATGGAGGGGTAGCGGCCCTTTCCGGGCGCAAGGCGCGCCAGATAAGCGTTCAGATGCGCGAAGATCGGGTCGCCAAGCCGCTTTTCTGCGGCGACATAGGCTTGGCCTGATAACGCGGCCCCGATGAGCGATCCGGTCAGGCGATAAACTTTCGGGTTCATCAGTGACGCTGGATGGGAAAGGAAAGCGTGCGACACGACGCCGAGATTTCCAATCAAATCGCCGGTCTTGAAAAGCACCAGCAAATCATCCGACGTCGAGCGCCACGAACCCCACAGGCCAAGATCTTTCAAGAGTTCCGCGACTCTTCCGTCCGGCGCCGGCGATTGCAGGCAGGAAGCTGCAGTGGGAAACCGCAATTCGCCATGGCGTTCGAAACGGGCGGCGCCGCCGACATTGCGACCCTCTTCGAGGAGAGTCACATCAAATCCTTCCATGCGCCAAGCGGCGGTCAGTCCCGCCAGTCCGCCGCCGACGACGATGACGTCCGCGAAACCTGGCGCGTCAAACGTACGGGTATCCCCAAAGTGGTCGAACTCTTGCGAGCTCGGTCTGTCGAATTCTCGCGTAAGCATCGCAATCTCCCAAGCTTCGAGACGCGCGGGATCAATCGGCCGCGGCGCGGCCGCAATATCATCGATGTTCAACGCCGGCTTGGTCTATCGGTTCTGCGTCACAGCCGATGCGCGCTGTCGTAGATCATCTTGCTTCGCTGTCGGTGGCGTTGCAGGAGCGCGCCGCTTTTGCAGTTTGTCGCGGATCAGTAAAATTGCGACGATCGCAAAAGGCAGGTCGATAGCGACGATCTCCGGAGTCGTCTTTGCGAGGATGGCGATGAAACAGGCGATCATCGCCAATTGGCCGACCGCCGCCGCCATTACGAGGCGGTCGAAAAGATAGCTGACGCCCGAAGCGAACAGCGCGACGCCAACGATGACCGTCACGACTCCGCCGTGGTCTGCGAGCCATCTGCTGATCGGCTCGAGAATCGTCCCGGTGTTGTTGAACGCCGCTGTGCGCAGCGTTTGCGGCACGTTCTCAATGTCGGGGAAGGCCTTCGCCAAGCCCGCGAGGACATAAAGCAGACCAAATATGTAACGTGCGTAGCGCATGAATTTCCACCAATAATGTTTACGTTGAATTGGGCCGCTTAACAATGCCTGAGCCAATACTATGCGAAAGCTTGTGACGATAAACAATGGTCAACTATTTGTGGCTCATTTGCTATTTAGGTATACATCTGAACTTTGACAGGCTCATGACTAAGTGCACATCCGCACCTCATCACCGTCATTTCTGTTTCTAATAAACACGGCCATGCTCGGAGGGCCATCGATCCAGCGTCGATCACGTTTTTTGAATTATTGCTCCCTAATGCATCATTGATGGGCGGAGCATTCCGAAACTACGATGCGCTCTGGCTTTGAACTGACTAGCGCTATCTTGAACGTAGCGCCGCAACCCGATGTTTCCTCGATCCAATTTTCCCCCAAGCTTGCCAATAATTTCTCTTGCAATGGAGAGCCCGAGTCCTGTGCCAGTAGTCGTATTTTCTTTTCGCCAGAATGGTTCGAAAATGGCGCGTGAGGCATTCGTGATCAAATTGCCGAGCACGCTTTCCAAAGCCAGCCGCTGCGCAAATATGACCTGGGGCAGCGCGGCTACCGGTGGCTTTTCGCCTTTCCCCACAGTTGGGATTGGCGCCCGCTCATCGAAGCGCGTCCGCTCTGGGACGTCGTCATGCTTCTCCTTTGCGGCGGTGGTTTCGTGCTCGGCGAGACGGGCGTCGTGATCGGCTGGCGGCGGCTCGATAAAAAGCTGGCGGCGCGGCCAGATCGCCAAACAAAGCTCAGGCGTCTCCTGCACAAAGCGTAACATCAAAGGGCTGCGCAGTGCGCGTTCCAATTCCCGCGACGCCGAGCTATCGGCCCCGCATCATCCAGCTTTGGCGCCCACATGCACTGCCAGCCACACCGTCGGTTCATTGGCGTCCGTCCATTCGATGCGGTGCCGAGCGTGGGCCGGGATCTCCACGTAATCGCCCGGACGCAGGATGCGCGGCGCCGCCTCGCCCTCGAACAACAAGCCCGCCGAGCCGCCCAGCAACACGACCCATTCCGCCTGCTCTTGGTCGTACCAGAAGCCAGGCTGGCTGGCCTGCCCGGTGGAGACGATCCGCTCGATCCTCGCGCCCGGCAACTCGGCCAAGATCGTGATCTCTTCGTCGATCAAGCGTTCGGGCACGTTCGCAAACAGGTTTCTGGCGCCGAGCATCGGCTTCCTCCGTGCGGCTGCAGCAGTCCCCTCTTGCACCCCGTGGCCCGTCAAATGGAAGTAGTCGCTTCTTCCGGTGAGCATCTGGGCCAGCCCGTCGACGGCGGCCAAGACCGTAGACGACGAGAAATATAGCGGGCCAGAAGCGAGCGTAGCGCACGCGCATGAGGAACCATGCCGATCGGCAATCGCGCTGAATTGCGACGTTGGCTCGAAGATTCGTCCCGGGGCGTCAATATCTCACGGAATCATTGATGTCGGTCTGCGAAAAATCATTGCCTTTGAACAAGAGGCGCGCGCGGTAGGCGCGAGCACAGGCGTAAGCGAAGCAATCCCCGAAATTGAAAGCGGCGGGATGGCGGCTTCGCCCGTATTTCTCGAACGCGCCGAGCGCGACGCTTGTCATGCCTTCAGTGATAGGAACGACGCGCACGGCGGCCTCGTCCAGCAATTCGCGCAGCATGTCCTGCGCGTCATTGGCGGCGATCTGGCGCGCGCTCATCAGGCGCGCGCAGGTCTCATAAACCGCGAGAGGGGACGTATATGGCGCCTTCGCCGCAGCGATACGCTGCGCCATCTCCGGGCCATCCGGCTCTTCCAGAAGGATCGCGAGAAACGCGGATGCGTCGATCATCATTTCTCGTCGCTCCACATATCATCGAAAAAACCCTTGTGGCTCGCGTGCGTTTGTTCGGGCCGGGCGGGGTGCGACGCGACGCGCGCGCGAAGCGGCTGCAGTCGTTCCCACAAAGGGATTTTCGCCCGCTCGCGCGCGAGCTCATTCGCGCAGGCTTCCTTGATCGCCTCGACGATGGGCTTGCGCTTCGCCTTTGCGAGCTTGCGGATGAGCTCGTCGGTTTCGGGGTCTTTGATGCTATACGCCACTAGATACCTCGTTTTGGATATACGGATACCCTGACAATAGGTATATAGCATTAGGGAGGCGCTAACAAGCCGGAAGCTGTTGATCTGCTCCGCTATTCCTTCGATCTGAGGGATGGCGCTGCAAATTCCCAATTTACCGCCGAAGAGCCCAAGAGATTCATGCTCGATCCGCTCCACCCATCGCCGGGGACCCAGATCGCGCGTTCAGCCGGCTGGCGCGTCGTAGCGATTGCGGTGGTTGGCCGTAAATCCTCACGAATGCCCTGCGCATTCTTTCTACGTCGCCAAAGCCGACGCTTCGCGCGACTGATTCGATGGGTTCGGTCCCCTTTTCGATCAGGGGGATTGCAGCCTCGGCGCGCAAGCGCTCGATGGCTTTTGCGGGCGTTTCTCCTGTCTCGTTGACAAACGCTCGCGCAAACTGACGCGCACCGATGCAGACCGCTCCAGCGAGTCGTTCGACCGTGAGCGGCTCGTGCAAATGTTCACGCGCGAAGGAAAGCGCGTCCTTGATCCGACCTGACGCCGGTTCGAGCTCGAGAATGGTAGAGAACTGGGACTGGGCTCCCGGCCTGCGGTGATAGACCACCAAGTCTTTCGCGACGGCCTTCGACAGTCCCGCGCCAAAATCCTCCTCGATGAGCGCAAGCGCCAGATCGATGCCGGATGTGATTCCCGCCGCTGTCCAGATGTTGCCATCCTTGATGAAAATCCGGTCGGCGTCGACGCGAAGTTTTGGAAAGCGCCTTTGAAGCGCAGCGGCATATCGCCAATGTGTCGTAGCCTTGCGGCCGTCGAGCAGCCCCGCTGCCGCCAGTAGGAATGCGCCTGTGCAGACGCTCGCAACGCGCCGCGTTCTCGGCGCTAGGTTTTCGAGCAGCGCGACCGTTCGTCGATCGCGTTCGAGCGCCTGGCCTTCGGGACCGCCGACCACCAGGAGTGTGTCGATACCATCTTGCGTTAATTTCGAGGAGCCTACGGACACCCCGGAACAACTGACGACCGAACCACCTCGCGCCGAGATGACCGAGAGCGCGTAAGGCGCCTCATGCATGCACGAGGCGACATTGAAAGCGCACAGCGGACCACTGAGATCGAGCAATTCGAAGCCGGGATAAACGACGATCGCTATGGACCGTACGACATTGTGAGCCATGGCTGATCAACCTTGCAGCCATAGGCTGCCTCCATTTGCTGGCGCCGTCAATGACAGATTTTGAGGTATATATGTCATTTCTGCCATCGTCTGCGTTGGCTATGGTGTCCTCGATAATCACAGCCGGGGAGTAACGCGCATGCCCATTTTACCCGAGAAATCCAGCGTGCCTTCAATCGAGAAACTCCGCGCCATGATATCGCCGCAGGGGACCGCGCCATTCCATGTCGGCATCGTCATCGGGCCCGGCTTCATTCCCATGGACATGGTCGGCGTCCAGACAATTTTCGGGCTGATGCCGGGCGCCGAAATTCATTTGGTCTGGAAATCACTGGACTTGGTCGAAGGTTTCCCTTCCTGGTGGACGAAGCCGACAACGACCTTCGCAGATTGTCCAGATCTTGACGTCATCGCTGTCCCGATGCTGCCGCCGGAAATCCAGAACGACGCCGAGGCGATTGAATTCGTCGCAACGCAGGGGCGCAGGGCTCGTTGCGTCATCGGCATTTGCAATGGCGTTCTTATGCTCGGCGCCGCAGGTCTTCTCAAGAACAGGCGCGTGACCTCGAGCCATAACGCGTTGCCGATTTTAACCCACCTCGGGGCGGCGGAGGTGGTGCAGGGGGGCGCTGGCGTTGTCGTCGACGGTAATCTTTACACTGCGGGCCCTGGCGTTGGCAGCTTCGAGGCTGCACTGCTCGCAGTCGAACGCATTTTCGGGCGGGCTAGCGCTGAATTGGCCGAGTGGATTATCGAATACGATCCCCATCCACCCTTTGGCACAGGAACCGCGACACAAGCGCAGCCCTTGCATGTCGAGCAGTCCGAGGCGCTGATGGCCGACATGGCTTCCCAATACTCACGCGGCGCGGTGGAGGCGTTCGCCAAAATGTCGCAGTGTTGACCGAGAATCCGTCTGTTTTGCCTTCCAGCAGGCGCTTCGCCACACGCGACGATCGGAGCACGACCAACTTCCTCGCAGCCGTCTGCATCGCAGCGACTGTCAGCTATTGGTCATGAGTTTAGATGTGGGGTCTAAGGAGGTTGTTTGCTGACCAGCCCTCGGCCGCTGTCGCCGCCGGCTTAGGGAGAGCCTGTTCGACCAGTCCGGCACATTTTTTGGAGCGAAACAGCGCCGCGAAATCTCGCGCCCCTCGAAGCGGCGGCGTCGAGCGCGCTTTGGCCACCCGAAATTTCTCGGGTGGCGGAAACGTCGATCTCGGGAGCGCCACAGCTATGGGCATGGGGAGCCGCACGCTCGCGGTCTACTCCCGCCTCAGCGCGTCGATCGGATTCATCGCCGCGGCAGGCCGGCACGGAAGATAGCCGAAAATTAAGCCGAATCCTACTGCAGCTCACGCCTGCCGGCTATGGAACGATGCTTGTTCCGCAACTCGCCGTAGAAGCATGGCGGGATCGGAAGAATCGCATGACCGTTCTGCCGATAAAGGGGACTAACGTATCGCGGCGCGTCAGACTGGTTTTTCGCCGTGGCGAGCCGCGGCACAAAGCGATGAACGTCTTGGCGCAAACGCTCCGCGCCAGTCTCCCGGCTTGCGTGACCGTCGCGCCGTAGATCTTCCGCTTGGTCGTCAAAGAACTTGGTTTCCTTTTCAAGAGGGGCCAAGGCTCGTTGGCTTACCAGCCGTTGACGAAGTCTTGATCGACTAGGGGAACTATTGGGCGCCACGATCGATGCGCGTCGCGATCCAGACGACGTGTCGGGCTCCGCCTCGTCCGCCATTGGCGCGCACCTTGATCTCCTCGACGCCGAACCCCGCCTTGTGGAGTCGCTGTGTGAAGCTGCGATCCGGGGCGCAAGACCAGACGGCCAGGACGCCGCCTGGACGCAAGGCTTTGCGGGCCGCCGTCAATCCCGCGCTGTGATAAAGCCCGTCATTGGCTTCGCGCGTCAGCCCCTCGGGGCCGTTATCCACGTCTAGGAGGATTGCGTCATAGGACCCCCGCCCCGAATGAATGAGGCGGCCCACATCCGTTTCCTGGATCGAGACGCGCGGATCCGTCAGACTCCCCCCGTGTAATTCGGCCATTGGGCCGCGCGCCCATGCCACCACGGCTGGGACGAGTTCCGCGACGACGACTCGCGCCTTTGGATCGAGGACCGAAAGCACGGCGCGCAAAGTAAAACCCATCCCAAGTCCGCCGATGAGGATGCTCGGCGCTGGGCAAGAGCGAATTCTCTCATATGAGAGTGTGGCAAGCGCTTGCTCGGATCCACTCAAACGGCTGTTCATCAGTTCATTATTGCCGAGCATGATCGAAAATTCGCCTCCCCGACGCATGAGTCGCAGCGCGCCCTCGCCGCCCGGTATTTGCGCCGTGTCGATCAAAGACCAGGGAATCACGCTCGCCTCTTCCGTTCGTCGAAGATGTCTTTCGCCGCCGGCGTCGGTTGTCTGGTCTCGGCGCTGCGGCGAAAAATCAAGCTTAGATTATTCGCCGGCATTTCCACAATGTCGGGTCTTTCGAAGCCTGCCTGGCGGCCAAGATCGGCCACTGTTTCGAGATCACGCACGCCCCAGGAGGGATTTTGCGCGCGAAGGCCCGCGTCGAATTCCGCGTTGCTCGGCGCGGTATGCGCGCCGTCCCGTTTGTAGGGGCCATAAAGATAGAGCGGCGCGCCGGCCGGCAGAATCGCGCCTGCATTGTCGAACAAGCCCACCGTCGCCGCCCATGGCGAAATATGGACCATGTTGATGCAGATGACGGCGTCGGCCCGTTCGATTGGCCAGGGCGCGCTCGCCGCATCGAGAGCGAGCGGCGCCCGCACATTCTGGGCGCCAGAGCACGCGATCCACGCCGCGACGCTCGCACAGGCCTTTGGGCTGGGGTCCGATGGCGTGAACGTCAGGTTTTTCAGGTTGGCCGCAAAATGCACGACATGTTCGCCGGAACCACTCGCGATCTCCAACACGAGCCCCTGTTTGGGCAGAACCGCCCGCAACACATCCAGGATGGGCCCTCGGTTGCGGGCCGCTGCGGCCGAGAAAAGGCGATTGTCGTTCATGCGCTTCTCCGGATTCCGCGGCTTGAAGGAAACGGGACCGCTGGTCGTCCCGCCCCATCGAGCGGAGATGCCCGACGAGAGAACTCTATGCGAGAGCCAAGCCAATCGAATGCGCTGCAAAGGAACGCCATCAAAGAGCAATCAGGCCCCTTTCTCAAGCTTCAATAACGCACGCTCATGCAGCCTTGACCCTGTTCTGGTAAATACAGAGATGAGCGTAGGCTGCGGAGAGGAGAGGCGCGTTGATCCCCACTTTTTTCCCACGACGCACCATGTCGCCGATAATCTCTTCCACCTCAATAGAGCGGCCACGCTCAATATCCCGATACATCGAAGAGGCCACCGACGAACCTTTGGCGATAATCTGTTGCCGTGTTGCCGTGAGGAAATTATCCGATGGGGCCTCACCCACCGCTCTGACAATCGCGACGATCTCATCTAGAATCTGGAGCGCAAAGGCTTTGCCCTCCGGGCAAGCTTCTACCTCGCCTATTAGCCCGCGCATTAGGCAAGTGACCGCTCCCAGGGCAGAAAGCAAAATCCATTTCTCCCACATTTCGCGACGGACGCAGCTCGAAAGCCGGGCTCCAATCTGAGCGCTTCGGAGGAACGCGTCCAGCGCCTGAATCCGCGGAGTCAGGCTGCCGTCGAGTTCGCCATAGGCCAATTCCTGCAGGAGCGAAAGCTGTATAATTCGGCCGTCCTCTTCGAGAACGGTCATAACTCTCAGAGCGCCGCCAATTACGTTGTGCGGAAATCGCTCCGACAAGATGTCCATATGACGCATTCCGTTGAGGACCGGCAGGATCATCGTGTTGCCGCCAACCGCCGGTGAAAACGCGTCAAGAGCGGCATCGAGCTGAAAGGCCTTTACGGTTACCAGGATGATATCGTAGGGCTTGGTAATAGTTTCCGCCGTAATGAATGTCGGGTGGAATATTGTATCGCCAAAGGGGCTGATAATCCGGAGCCCACTCTCTCTTATCTGTGCGGCGCGTTCAGGTCGCACAAGGAAGGTAACGTCACGCCCCGCCTGCGCCAACCGCGTTCCAAGATAGCCCCCCGTTGAACCGGCTCCGATGACAAGCAGCCGCATGATTCTCTCCTCCTCTCCTGCGCATGTCGGTGCGTTTGCTGTGCCTCACGGTCAGCAGCCAGCAACGAGCTTTTCGACCCGGCAAAGGAGATCCTTCTCTACTTGCGCGAATTTTGCCAAATCCGCACTCGCTTGCGCGCTCAATCGGCGCGCAGACGCCCCATATTCTGCAGCCATCGTTTCGACGACCCTGGGCGCGGCCCCACCGGCCGAGGACCGGCTGGCGACGATCTGTTTGGGATCGAGGATCGCCGCCAGCCTATCGGGATCGAGAGAAAGCTCCACGCCCGCCACTCGCTGCGCGGACAGATGAATCGTTTCTACATCAATATCTATCCCCCGTCGTCCGGCTCTGCTCGCCGCCTTAACCGCATCGCCGACGATTCGGTACGCTGTCCTGTAGTCGACGCCACATTCGAGCATGACGTGCTCGGCTAGGTCGGTCGCTTGGCTGAAACCATTTTCTAGCGCCTTCCATAGACGAGCCTCGTTGACCACCAGAGTGGCAACGACGCCTCTCGTTAGATCGCTCACCTTGCGCGCATACTCTAAGGCCCGCGGAATCTCACCGTAGGCGAAGATCAGGTTGTCGCTCCGAGCAGATGGGCTTTTAACGACCGCAAGGAAGCCAGCAAGACGCCCGATCAACATGCCACTTCCACCGCGTATGATCGAAAGCGCGTAGGGATTGCGCTTCTGTGGCATCAGCACTGACGAGCGCGTGTAGGGCCCGGCGAGATCGACATAGTCGAATTCCTGGCTTGACCAGATTTCCAAATCTTCGGCGAGCTTTGACTGGTTGGACAGTAGACTCACGCCCGTCCCCAAGAGATCGATAAACGTATCTGTCTGCCACATCGCGTCTCGCGTATGCTCGATCACCCTGTCGAAACCGAGAAGGTCTGCGACAAACGCGCGATCCCCAAGCAGACGGCTCCCGTTGACGCACCCAGCTCCCCCTGGGCTTTCATTGATTTGGCTAAGCGCCGTGCGCAACCGCTCGGCGTCACGCAGCGCCGGTGGAACGAAGCTTAGAAGATAATGGCCAAAGGTCGACGGCTGGGCCTGCTGCAGATACGTCTGATCGGCCATGAAGGTTTCGGCATGCCGCGCAGCTATATTGCTTGCAGTTTCAGCGAAATCGGCTGCGGATTTCAGCAACTCCGCGGTCAGGCGACGCAATGAAATGCGTAGAGCAACGCGCGCCGCCTCGCGGCGGGGTCTGCCCGCGTGGAGCCAGCCCGCGACATCTCCAAGCGAAGCTACTACGTATTGTTCGCGTGAGTTATATGCTTCGCCAAGCTGCGGATCGTAAGGAAACTCTGCAGCGTCCGTGTGATAGATTTTCAGCAGCACACCCAAAACCTGGCGCGCGACACTGTCCGAGATGATTCCGCGATGGTGCAGATCGATTACATGCCCGAAGTCCGCCATGTTGAGCCCGTGATGCAGAACCGCTGCATCTGCGATCTCCCAGGCGAAGCCAGCTTCGATCAGCTCCTGCGCCGGTCGATCAGAAGAAGGGCCTTCAATGCGGGCGTGGTAGTCGCGGGTCGGTGAGATCATATCATTCCATCTCGAGATTTGACGGGCGGTTGTGTGATTCGATTTGCGGCCCGGTCGGCGACAGCGAGAAATCCCCCCGTATGCCAGTAGACGACAGAGCCTGCCGGCCGGCTTAATGAATCTCCGAGCCAGATCATCGCCTTGCCGTTGTATGTCGTGTCGACCAGTAACCGGCTACGGCGCGTGATCTCGTCAATGAACATATCCTCGTGCCTGTCGCAGACTCCGAATCCCGCGCCGCGGCCGTCGACGAGTCGCCACTTGCAGTGAACGGATCGCAGTGCGCCTCGTCCACCTCCGCAAGCGGTCGCCATCGCGTTGATCACGGGCGACAACTCCTCAGGCGGTCGAGACACACAGACGCCGACGACTTCGATATTGAAAGCTCCAGCGTCATTTTCGTTTTCAAAATCGTGTGTGAACCCGGAGACAAGACCAGCAATCGTTCCGCCCGATCCCACCGGGATAACGACGGTAACGTCGCGCAACCCGACGTCCGCAAGTTGCCGTCTGAACTCTCCGGCCGCGTGGGCGTATCCCAACGCGCCGACGACGGTCGCGCCGCCACGAGGGACGAGATAAGGACGACGCCCTTTGACCCTGAGATCATTGACGCATTGTTTCGCGGCGTCATCCATGCTCGCACGGTTGGCCGATCCCGTGAACATCACTGTCGCGCCCGCGGCCAGGGAGAAAGCGAGCGCAATCGGTTCACGATGTGAAACCTCTCCGTAACACACTTGGTAGACCGCAATTCCATGCCTCGCGCATGCGGCCGCCATCAGCGCCGCAAAGTTGGATGTCGGTCCTCCACAAACCACCAGGCAGTCTGATTCCTGGGCAATGGCGTCTCCCAGGATGAACTCGATCGTCCTTACCTTGTTGCCGCCCCACGAGTAGCCCGTGAGATCGTCTCTCTTAATCCACAAATCGTCGATCCCGAGAATTTCCCCCAAATCCGAACCTCTCTCCAGCGGCGTGGGAAAGGCGCCGAGTTCGACCCGTGAAATTGGCCTCATTGCCAGCATTCCGATTCCAACGCCCTGCGGCGTCCCGCCGCCTCAACCACGCGATCGACCATCAACGCGCATGACCCAAAGTCTACCCTCGCAAGCCCCGAGAGTTCGTGTTGCGTTGCAAAGCCTTGCAGCAGGCTCGTGAGAGAAACTTTTTCCTCGGCACCCGCACGATAAGCCTCTTGAAGCAGCATTTGCGCACGGTGCTTGCCAAGACGAGCGGACATCACGCTCAGCAAATGCTCGGACGCGGGTACGTTGGACAGATTGCGTCGCATCGCGGCCATATCAATCTCGAGCCCGCAGACCAGCTCTCTGGACATGGCGGCTGCAGCCAGAACGGAGTGACATAACGTCGGAAAGACAGACCACTCGATTTTCCAGTGCCGCCCATCTCGCTCATGTTCATGGACGAGCGAGTCGGTAAGAATATTGGACTGGGCGCGTGCCAGTTGCGCGAGCGTCACGATCTGCTCGCTGCGTTCGGGATTACGCTTGTGCGGCATAGTGATACTCCCCACGGTCGCGTTTTGCGATCGTTCACGAAGCTCGCCGATTTCGCTACGCTGCAAGACGTAAATCTCATTGGCGATGCGAGCGAGGCTTGTCGCGGCCATGGCGGCTACGTGGGCGAATTCGGCAATGCGATCCCGACAAGATAGCCAGGAGATTGCCGGTTCGCGCAATGAGAGCCGACGGCAGAATGCGGCGCGCAGATCGAGCCCACGATTTCCGAAGAAAGCCAATGCTCCGACCGCGCCACCGAGCTGTCCGACGAGCCAGCGGCTCCGAGCGCCGCGCATGCGCTCGAGATGGCGGCCGATTTCGTCCGCCCATGAAGCGAGTTTGAACCCGAAGGAAATCGGCGCTCCCAACTGCCCATGCGTTCGGCCCGCCATGGGCGTCTCCCGATGTTGACGGGCGAGCTCTATCAGCGCGCCTTCCAGCATCCACAAGTCTCTCCAGAGCAACGCGCCGCCAGCTTTCATCTCCAGCACTTGCGCTGTGTCGGACACATCCTGCACCGTCGCGCCAAAATAGACATATTCAGACGACGTAGCGGGCAACAGCTCTCGCAGCGTTTGTATCATGCCAAGCGTAGAGTGACCCGTTGACCGCGTTCGCTCGGCGATGCGATCGAGTGGCAGCTCGGCGCCGCGAAGGGCGCCGATGTCTTCAGCCGCTGCAACCGGGATAATGCCGCATTCAGCCTGAGCCTCGGCAAGAGTCACGATCACTTCCAGCCATCGCGCTACCCGCGCGGTTTCACCGAAAATCTCATGGCTCTCGGGCGTGGACCACCGGTGACCGAAGATCTTGGAGTCGATCATGTGCGCGTCCATGGGACTCCGACCTTTCGCACGATCCGGTCGATCGCTTCCCGAACTTCCGCAAGAGACGCGCCCCACGGCACATATGTCGCTCGCGAACGCTCCTCGACGCCTTCTTGGATGAGGCAACATCGTGCGATTGTCTGCGCGCCGCCGAGTCGCCCATCCAAAAAGCGGTTCGGGCATATATCGACAATGGGCGCCGCGGAGCCATAAAACCAGCGATGGATCTGTTGGGAACGCTCGCAGCCGAGCAGTATCCAGTCTCGTTTAGAAGGCCTCTCATCGAGGAAGGAAGCATTTGCGCCGGTGATGTCTATGCCGGCCCCTCGGCAGGGCGCCAGCACTTCGGCGGGAAGTGGATTGCAAGCTCTCTCCAGCTCCTCTCGGCTGTCGACGAAACTGGGAACCGCCACGATGGGAGGTAAATCCTCCGCCATGTCCAGAACACGCTGGACCTGATCGAGCAATTTCGAGGGAAAGGGAGGGACAACATCGAAGACATTCAGCACGAGGGGCGCCGGATTCAGAAGGAAACTCACATGCGAATAGCGCCCCTCGACTACAATGCAGGATGCTCGGGGGTGCTCCATCGCCAGGCGCGCGAGCTGGGAAGGAACCGCCGTGTCGATCGCCGGCGCGACGACGTAACGGCAGGCGTTGGGAGGTGCGAGCACTCGCACCTCCCTAATTCTTGAGAAAAGCCCAGAATCCTCGGGGCGAGCAACCTCGAGGACAGCCGAGTCGCCGCCACATCGGGCGACGATGAAACGCGTCCGCATATAGGCTTCTCGGCCCGAAAAGTGTTTTATGAGCCAATCCGCGTCAAGGTTATCGACATTCGTGCTGAGCGCGACTTGGCGGTACCGTGTCGGCGTGACGTTGGGAGCAGACGGCTCAAATGCGAACATCTTTGCCTCTTTCCCCCTCGATTGCATAAGAGTTTGGAAGGATTCCCAGCGTGTCGGCGCGTAATCCTCGCCGAAGCGCCTCGAGGCTGATCAACTCGTCGACGAGAATATTGCCGAGATTGACGTCTGACCCGAACTGCCGAATAAGAAATGCCTGCTGTGCACGTTGCGGCGCCTCATAGATAAGGCGGTCCGCCCGGCGGCTTCGCGCGAGCGCGTGGAGCACATTGTGCCGGACCTTGCCGCAATCATCGTAGAGGCCGACTGTTCCGCTCTCTCGTCCTTCCACGACGATCCAGTCGGAACCGGCCATCAAGTCAGTTTCGATCTGGGAGATCCAGTCGACAGCCGATAGGATCTTACTGGGATCCTTGCTTCCAATCTCCGACATCACTTCGAACCCAAAAGACCGGGCGCGGGCGATAAGCATCTGCTTATCGCAGTATGGCATATCTGTCGCGCCGTCCGAGATTTCCACGCAATCGAAACCGATATCTTTTGCGAACGCGAAGAAGCTTTCAGTTCGCCCCTGAAGCCAGGCTGCTTCCAACAGCGTGCCACCGGTGCAAGTCTTGACTTGAGCAGCGCGCAGAACGGCGACTTTCGCTCGGGCGGTCGGATCGACGTAGGATGTGCCGAAGCCAAACTTCCAGACGTCGATGATCCGAGCCGCCGAAGAAAGGATGCTCTCCGTCGCCAGCAGCGTACAGCCTTTGTCGAGAACGTGCGTGATCCCTTTACAACGGGGTTTCGCCGAACGTGGGGGAAGATCAAGGAAGTTTGGAAGCTCACTACCAGGCATGACGCCGATCTCCCTGTGGCGACGCGTAGTATTATAGTGTATACGCTATGTCGCATCCGATAGAACGTCAAGGACGCGCGTGATCTCCCGCGCGATTCAGGGCGCCCCCGCAATGGAGGGCTCGCCTGCCGCGTCGACAGAAATTTCAACATCGGAGCGAAGAGTGTTGGTCACGTAGCACAGGCTCTCCGCACGACTGATTAGGGCATCGATCATCGAGGGGTCACATCCCATGCGAGCCGATATATGAATCGCGCGAAAGCGAGGGCCGTCGTAAGTCCCCGTCGCCGTCACCGCCAAGTGCTGCAACTCGACCGATAGCCTTTTGGCGCTAAAAGCGATTGCGAGCGTAAAGCAGGACGCCACAGCCGAAAGCAGAAGCTCCGTGGGTTGAGGCCCACTGCCATCTCCTCCGACGCTTTTCGGCTCATCCGCGACGAGAACGAAATTTCCTGCGCGTATGTCGCAGCGCAGCCCTCCGCGCCACGAACTCTCCACCGATCGTTTGAAACGCCCTGATGCCATACTAAAGACCCCCTATTGCATGAATTCATGAAGCGCATTGTCTCAGACAAACCCGACCCACGACAGATGCGCAGCAAGGGCCCCGAGGAGTGCTCTAAGGACGCATTCTCAAGGGTGGAGAAGCCCACTCCTTAGCAGATGCTGCCTTATCGCGGGCCGTTTTGCAAGATTTGTATCATACAATTTTTTATCTTGACCGGCAATTGAATGCATGATTGCATTGACACTGTAACCACATTGACTGGCACGATTAGAGTCAATCGAGGCCCGGCAACGAGTTGTAGCGCCGAAAATAAACCCGCGAGGAAGCGACGCCTCTCGGCAGGGAAGGAAAAGCGAATGGCTGAAAAACGAATTGTCAAAGTCGCCGCCGTGCAGATCGCTCCAGATCTGGACACCTCTGAAGGCACTCTAGATCGCGTGCTCGCGGCAATCGCGGAAGCTGCCCAAAAGGGCGTACAGTTCGCAGTGTTTCCAGAGACATTCGTTCCCTGGTACCCGTATTTCTCTTTCGTCCGTCCACCCGTTCTTAGCGGCGCGGACCACATGCGCCTCTATGAGGATGCTGTGGTTGTTCCAGGGCCGGTGACCGAGGCGGTAGCGCAGGCCGCTCGGCGGCACAAAATGGTGATCGTTCTCGGCGTCAACGAGCGCGATCACGGCTCGCTTTACAATGCTCAGATCATCTTCGACGCGGACGGGCGGATTCTGCTGAAGCGCCGTAAGCTGACGCCGACCTTCCACGAACGGATGATCTGGGGTCAGGGCGACGGGGCCGGGTTGAAGGTTGTTGACTCCGCAGTCGGCCGGATCGGCGCGCTCGCCTGCTGGGAGCACTACAATCCGCTGGCCCGCTATGCGCTGATGGCGCAGCACGAAGAGATTCATGCCGCGCAGTTCCCGGGTTCTCTCGTCGGCCAGCTTTTCGCCGACCAGATCGAGGTGACAATACGCCATCATGCGCTGGAGAGCGGCTGCTTTGTGGTCAACGCCACGGGGTGGCTGACGGAAGACCAGATCGCCTCCATATCGCCGGACGAAAATCTGCGCCGCGGTCTGCGCGGCGGCTGCATGACAGCTATTGTCTCGCCCGAGGGTAATCACGTCGTGCCGCCCCTGACCTCCGGCGAGGGTCTGCTCATCGCCGACCTCGACATGGGGCTGATCGTCAAACGCAAACGCATGATGGATTCGGTTGGCCACTATGCGCGGCCGGAGCTGCTGTCTCTGCTCATCGACGACCGCGTCGCGGCGCCGGTGCGCAGCATCAACGCCGCCCGCTTTTCATCCTCCGGCGAGTCATCCGAGGAAGCAGCCGAAATCTCGAGCGGGACGAACGATGATGGCGACTGAGCATCTTATCAATGAGCTGCAATCCTTCGGGATCCGGCTCGCAGCCCCCGGAAGCGCGGGCGTGACGAGACGCGGCGGCGCCGGACCATCGGACCATGTGCCGGTGACAATCGACGGGATGACGGTGATGGCGCCGGTGCATAATGCGCCGGCCTTCGAAAGCCCTTACCTGGCGGAAAAACCCAACGCACAGGGGCGCACCCGTCTGAGCCGCGACGGCGTTACGATCGGCGACATCTCATTTACCGCGCGTCCCCGGTTCTACGATCGCGTCACAGCCGACGGCGTCCCCTACTCCCACATCGCGACCTTGCATGGTCGCGATGTACTCGCCACGACAGTGCTGCAAACCTGCATCCGATACCAAAGCCGCGTAAAGACTTGCCAATTTTGCTCGATTGGCCACTCGCTCGCGGCCGGCCGTACCGTCGAGCGCAAGACGCCGTCACAACTTGCGGAGGTGGCAAAAGCTGCGGTCGAACTCGACGGCGTTCGCCACATGGTGATGACGACCGGCACGCCTCCCGGTCCCGACCGCGGCGCAGCAATTCTCGCCGAGAGCGCGCGTGCCGTAAAGGCCGCGGTCGACCTGCCGATCGAGGCGCAGTGCGAACCGCCGGATGACGACGCATGGTTTGTGCGCATGAAAGACGCCGGCGTCGACTCGCTCGGCATGCATCTCGAAGCGGTTTCGCCGGCGGTTCGTGCGCGCGTCATGCCAGGCAAGGCGCAAGTTCCAATCGAGCGCTACTTCTCAGCGTTCGAGGCCGCCGCGCCCATCTTCGGTCGCGGCCAGCTCTCGACCTTTATCCTCGCGGGATTGGGAGACAGCGCGGCGGAAATACTGGATATCTGCGAGCGTCTGACGTCGATCGGCGTTTATCCATTCGTAGTGCCTTTCGTGCCGATCTCGGGGACGCCACTCGAAAGTCACCCGGCGCCGACGCCTGATTTCATGCACGCCGTCCTCGAACCGCTGGCCGCCATGCTCGCCAAGACGGGTCTTCAGTCTAACGAAATCAAAGCCGGGTGCGGCAAATGCGGCGCGTGCTCGGCCCTCTCCACTTACGAGCGGAAAACCGGCAAATGACGGCTCCGCTCGACACTCCCCGCATCGCCTCGAGCCTTCAAATCAAATGGGCGACCGAGGAATGGGAAAAATCAGCCGCGATGGCGCTCCGGCGGCGCGTCTTCTGCGAAGAGCAACAAGTCTTCGAGCAGGACGACCGCGATGAGATCGATGTGCTGGCCATCCCGCTGGTCGCCGTTGCGCTCGTTCAGGACATTGCCGACGGAGTGGTCGGCGCCGTGCGCATCCATGAGGACGAAGCCCGGGATGGAACCTGGTGGGGGTCACGGCTCGCCGTCGAGAAGCGCTATCGCCGGTTCGGCGGCGTTGGCGTTGGCGCGGGGCTAATCCGCCTTGCGGTGTCCTCTGCGCATGCGCTTGGCTGCCGGCGTTTTCTCGCCAACGTGCAGAGCCAGAATGCGCCGCTGTTTCAGCGACTGCATTGGCGATCGCTCGGTGAGTTCGAATGCCACGGCCGACTCCATCACCAAATGGAAGCGGATCTCCGCTATTACCCGCCATGTGAGACGCCGACCATAGGCTTCTTCACCCGAGCGCGAGGCGCGGCATGACCATGTCAATCATCGCCAGCAAAGTCGCGCATACACTCAAGGAAAGCAAAAGTTTCGCGGCAAAAGCCGATATCGCCGACGTGATCGGCTTGCTTGGCGTTTCCGCCGAGGAAGCGATAGCGGTCGGCGACGACTGTGCGGCGATCCCAGACGGCGACAGTTATCTGTTAATTGCGATCGAAGGCTTCATGAATGAATTCGTCGCCGGAGATCCTTGGTTTGCGGGCTGGTGCGGCGTTATGGTCAATGTCTCCGACATCGCCGCGATGGGGGGCGCGCCGATCGCGGTCGTCAATGCCATCTGGTCGGACGGCGTGGGCTCGGCCTCGCCGGTCCTTGAAGGCTTGAGAGAGGCGTCACGCGCCTTCGGGGTACCTGTCGTGGGCGGGCACAGCAATCTCCGTACGGACCGCGCCCAGCTTGCGGTCGCAATACTCGGGCGCGCCAAAAAGCTTCTCACCAGTTTCGGCGCAGAGCCGGGCGACCAGCTTATTTCGGCGATCGATTTGCGCGGGCGCTTCCGAGAGCCGTTCTCGAATTGGGAAGCGGCAACGACCGCCCCACCTGAGCGCCTGCGAGGCGATCTCCAGCTCTTACCTGCAATCGCTGAAGCCGGGCTGTCGAAGGCCGCGAAGGATATCAGCCAAGGAGGCGTCGTCGGCACCGCGGCCATGCTGGCCGAATGCTCGAATGTTGCTGTCTCCATTGATCTCGCCGCAATTCCCAAGCCGGACTCGATCCCGTTAGAACGCTGGCTGACGAGCTTTCCCAGCTTCGGCTACCTGATCACGGCGCGTCCGAACAAGGTCGACGAAATCTTGGCACTGTTCCGAGCGCGCGACATCGCCGCGGCAGCGATAGGCGAGATCGCCTCGGGCGCCACCGTCGCAATTTGCAATCAAGGAAAGCGCGAAATCGTCTGGGACTTCTCCCAGAGAGCGCTGATCGGGTGCACCGCGCAGGGCGCGAATCGACGCTCGAATTGAGAGCTGCAACCAAGGCGAGTCTACAGGTCATATGACACACACCCCTTTTCTCTCAGGCTCATCATCCCGAGACCATCTCGGTTGTCCCATGAGCGCATTTCACCCGGCGCTCAGCGCCGCCGACACGCGGCGTGGGATCGAGATCGTCGCCGGACAACAATGCCGCTGGGGGCGTGCTGAAACGGATACGTATTTGCTGGGCATGCCCCAGCTTGGTCTGAACGGCCTCTCGGAAACCTGGCTCCTAAAAGAACTCGGCCATCGCCACTGGATGATGCTCGCGCGCCTCGCCGGGCAGGATGCGCCGCGTTTCACCGACGAGCGCGGCGCGCCCGTCTACGCAGCATTTTGTGCTCTGTCTATTTACGACGCCAGATTAGAAGCGGCGCGCGAGAACGATCATCTGGTTATCAGTTCAAAGCTGCGACGACTGTCCCGGACTCAGATGCTCAGCCGTCACGAGCTGAATCTGCCGGATGGCGACATTGGCGTGGTGGAAATGGTGTCCACCTTCGTGCGGCGCGGCGCTGAGGGCGGCAATCATTCGGTTTCACGCTTCGCCGCGCCGGGGTTGCCGCCGGTATCTCCCGGGCCGGAAAACCATTGGCTCGCCGCCCGCGCAGCAGCATTACGCGCCGGACGGGCGGATGCCCATATGGGCTTCTCGATTCATCAGGACCAACCGCGCACGGTGGCCTCCTTCGACCCCTGCCCTAGCCAGGATTTCAACGGCGCTGGCCTGCTCTACTTCAGCAGCTTCGTATCTTTCGCCGATCGCACGGAATGGTCGTTCGCGCGAGAAAAATCTCTCGGTGCGACAACGGTCAGGCGAGATGTGTTCTTCTCCGGCAACATAGATCCCGGCGAGACATTGGCGGTTAGCTTGGTTGAATTGCGGGACTATACGGAAACATTTGCTCATCACTGCCAGATCTTGCGCGAGCAAGACGGCGCTCCCTTGGCCCGCATTTTCACAGTCAGACGAGCGCCGACGAAACCAGAGCAATCCCGATGATTGTCGAGAGCTCGCAATGAATCCAAAGGCTTTTTTCCCTGTGAGGAGTCCAAGCCATGCCGAAGAGAGTACATGTGCCGCCTTTGTCGCCGTTACAGGCCGGTCTGCGGGGGCGATGCCCGCGTTGTGGACGAGGATCGCTCTTTAACGGCTTTCTTGAGCTTCATAAGCAGTGCGACGCCTGCGGCCTCGATTATTCCTTTGCGGACCCCGCGGATGGGCCGGCGTTTTTCGTCATGTGTTTCGCCTGCGTCCCCTCGGTCGCGCTCGCCCTGTGGCTGGAGGCCGTCTATTCCCTTCCGTATTGGGCGCACCTTTTCACAACACTTCCGTTCTTGTTAGTGACCTGTGTGCCGCCTCTGCGCCCGTTAAAGGGCTGGTTTGTCGCCCGCCAATATTACTATGACGCCGAAGAGGGCCGCCTTGCGCTCGAAGATGCGCGCGCCAAACATCAGACGACGTAACCGCGGCGATGGCGACGCATCGGCTTGGTTCTCAGAGTCCCCAATTGTAGGGTGGCAAAATGCGCCGTGAGGGCGCGCGTGGTTCGGCCTCATCAACAGATGGGGGACCGCCAACGCCCTCATCAGTCACGATTGCGACACGCTATCCAGATCAATTGAACCGGCATCTTGCTTTTGTTTTCCCAATGGTGCGGGAGGTTGCCATCGAATTGCAGTGAGTCTCCCGCTTTCAGGATGTAATCGCGGCTGTTGACTCGGAACGAGACCTCGCCTGACAAGACATGAACGAGTTCCTCGCCCGCGTGTCTCAGGGCCTTCTCGCCGCTGGAGGCGCCAGGCGCCATTCGAGCGATCGCGGCGGCCGTCTGAAATTTCTGATAGGAGCCCGTTATGCCCGAGAGGCTCAATCCCTTATGTGACGTATAGACGCGCGGTCGCTGGTCCGCCGGCGTGTAATGGACGGGCTCCGGCGGAGTCTCGCCTTCCTCGACAAAATAAGAGACTGAAACGCCCAGGGCCGCAGCGAGCTTGAGCAGCGTGGTGATCGTCGGCACCATGCCGCTACGTTCGATTTTGTGAATTGCGGCAGGCGACACGTCGCTGATCTCTGCGAGCTGCTGCAAAGACAAGCCTTTTGTTCGACGCAGATTCGCCACCTTTTGGCCAACCAAACTCACGATGTCGTCTACTTCGCGAGAGCGCGAGCCTGCAACCTCGCGGGGCGCGCCATCAGCCGCCCGCTTCCGCGGTTCAGCCTTCTTCTTCGTCTGCGTAACCAAGGTGTACTCCGGCTTATCGGCGTAAAATGGCGATTACCGATCTAGCGCTACAAGCGCCGTTTCGATCTTCATTTCGTAAGCAGATTCGATACGGTCGCGCAGGGCGTCTCTCGATTCCAGCGCAGGTCCGACTGCCTCATGTTCTTTCCAATCGTCTACGCCGGGGGCGATTTCTATCACTTCTCCAGACTCAGGATCAAACCGCGCAAGCGCCGTCACGAAAACGGTCGCTCCGTCCAGCGGATTTCGCTGAAGCATGGATATGATGGCCAATCCAGTTTCAATATGCATCTCGATCCCCTGAAAAGGCGCGGCCGCCCCCCGATCGAGTTCCCCACTCCCTTCGAGGGTGACCCAGGCATGCCCTGAACCGCGCGCCTTGTCTATGCGCGATCTTCTAATCCTGCGAGCGTCGAGTTCACATATCTCGCGCTCGCGGATAGCGAAGGCTGCGCCTAACAGTTGCTCCTTGGGAAAGGGTAATGCTTCCAAAGTAATTGCGAGCGTGGGGTCCCCTGACCATGCCGCCTCCAATTGTTCGAGCGCCTCGATATGGCGCAGCTCATCTGCCAGTTTGCGGACGGTTCCCAGAATTCCTTGGTAGCGCGATACGTCCGAAATAGCGCCCTCGTACAACTGGCGCTCAAACGCAGCCCAGCGTGCGCGCGGCGTATGATAATCCACCCTGCCGTCGATCATCCTTTCTCTCCCCCTGCCTCGGATCGCCACCATAGTTGGGCCATCCCTTTCTTTGCCTGACAACAATCATACTAGATATGAAATGAGAGTTCACTATAATAAACGCGCTTTGGACGCGCCCTGCTTCAACGCCGCAACCGTTCCCTCACAGGCCATCGCCTGCGACGAGAAGATGAGGAAAGCCCAGGTGACCAAAAGCGTCGTCGTCTCTGTGCATAGCAATTCGTATAAGGATAGCATTTGTTTGCTCGAGGCGACGCGGACCTTGCTCGAGTACCCCGGCGTCACGTGGGGCTGGGCGTTCATGGCGACCCCGGCGAATTTGGAGACCTTGTCCAAGGCGGGTTTTACCGAGGATCCGCTGAGAGCGGACGCAAATGACCTCGTGCTTGCCGTCCGCGCAACCGACGAGTCAGCCGCCGCGGCCGCGCTCGAAGCAGCATCGAGGCTTCTATTCAACTCGGAAAGGAGCAGCGTGGCCAGCGAGCCCGAGCAGATATTCGATTTGCGATCAGCGCTCAAGTTACATCCTACCGCCAATATCGCGATTATCTCGACGCCGGGACACTATGCAACGCTCGAAGCGCAAAAGGCGCTCACAGCAGGTCTCCATGTGCTTTTGTTCAGTGATAATGTTCCTCTTGAAGACGAAATCGCATTGAAGCGACGCGGCCTGCGCCTCGGGCGTCTGGTCATGGGACCTGGTGCGGGCACGGCGATGCTCGGCGGCGTGGGTCTTGGTTTTGCCAATCGCGTCAGCGCCGGGCCGGTTGGCATCGTCGCCGCATCGGGAACCGGGGCTCAGGAAGCCATGAGCCTTCTCGATCGTTGGGGCGTCGGCGTCTCTCATGTGATCGGTGTCGGCGGTCGAGATCTTTCCGCGGAAGTCGGGGGCCTCATGACGGAAATGGCGATCCGCGCCCTCGACGCCGACGCCGATACGCAAGCGATCCTGCTCATTTCGAAACCGCCGTCGCGAGACGTCGTAGCCCGCGTGCTCGAATTGCCGCAGAAGCCAACGGTTGCTTCGCTGATCGGCCTCACAGCGCCGTTGAAAGGTCACCCACAGCACGTGACGATTTGCGACACGCTGGAGGAGGGCGCATTCCGCACGCTGGCAGGGCTCGGCATGCCAGCGCCCGACAACGGCGTCGGCCGCCTGATCGAGAAGGTGGCGCGCGCAGCGGCGAGGCTGAATGCGGACCGCAAGCGGCTCGTTGGCCTCTATAGCGGAGGAACTCTTTGCCACGAGGCCATGATGGTCGCATCTCGGCGCCTCGGCCCGGTATTTTCCAACGCCCCCTTCGACGAAAATTGGACCATCGAGAGCGCCCCGCCGGGCGCGCATATCTGCCTCGACCTCGGTGAGGAAAGCTATACCCAGGGTCGCCCGCATCCCATGATAGACGCCCGCGCCAGAGCGGAGCTGCTTCGTCGGCAGGCGAGCGACCCGACCGTCGCGGCCGTGGTCTTCGACGTCGTGATCGGCGATGGCGCGCACCCTGATCCTGCAAGCGTGTTGGCCCCTCTCGCCGCCGAAGTGGTACGATCTGGCGCGGCGGTTGTCGTTTATGTGCTCGGGACGATGCGGGATCCGCAGGGCTTCGAAGAGCAACGCGCCCGCTTCGAACAGGCGGGATGCATTGTCGCCGATAGCGCCGCGCGCGCCGCGCGCGCAGCCACAGCGCTCGTCCTGAGAGACCCCTCGGTCGCCCTTGATAATCTTCCGCCTGGTTTCTCGCCGTTCCTCAAGATCAACCCGGAAAAAGAAATATGAGACCTGCGCCCACTCTGAATTCGCCGCGCGTTGCGCTGACCACCTATTCCACAAAGCCACGAGGAGGCGTCGTGCACACGCTGGAGCTTGCGGAAGCCCTGCAGGCTGCTGGACTCGACGTGACCGTGATCGCCATGGGCGAGCCTGGCTCACTGTTCAGGAAAGTTGCCGTTCCCGTGGAGATGATCGCGACCCCGCCCGCAAAGAATACGCTTGAAGAACGAGTGTTCGGCTGGATTGATGCCTTGACCGCCGGCCTCGCCCGCCTGCGAGACTCATTCGATATCGTCCACAGTCAAGACTGCATCTCAGCGCGCGCCGCCGCCCGTGTGAGAGATGCAGGGGCGCGCTTTCGGTTAGTGCGCACCGTGCATCATGTCGACGATTTTACGACACAGGCGCTCATGGATTGCCAACGCAACGCCATATTGGAGCCGGATCGCGTCCTGGTTGTCAGCAAGACATGGCAAGAACGGCTTCGGGTGGAATATGGAGTCGACTCATCGATCGTCACCAATGGCGTTAGAAGCGAAGCATTCGCAAATATGCTAACGCCGCAACGGCGCGCCGAGCTGCGGCGACAAATCGGAACGAAAGATCGCTTCCTTTATCTGACCATCGGCGGGGTCGAGCCCCGCAAGGGAACCGAATTCCTTGTCAGGGCGCTGGCCCAACTAAAAGCGGAAAGAGCAGATCCGCCCGTATTAGCGATCATCGGAGGCCATTCGTTTCAGGACTACCGTGATTATCGCGAGCAGGTTTTGACCTCGCTCTGGCCGCTTGGTCTGGAGTTAGGCAAAGACGTCGTTTTGTTGCAGACGCTCCCCCAGACTGAACTGGTTGAATGGCTGGCCGCCGCGGACGGATTTGTTTTCCCGTCCATCAAAGAAGGCTGGGGCTTGGTGATCATGGAGGCTGCCAGCGCAGGGCTGCCCGTCGTGGCGTCGGACATCGATGTTTTCCGGGAGTTCCTTGTGCATGACCGAGATGCGATTCTGACGGAAACATCCAATCCCGCGTCTCTTGCTCGGGGGATGGCAAGACTGATGGACGAGCCCCACACCGTCGAGCGCCTTGTTAAAAATGGGCTCGAAATGGCGGCGCGCCATAGCTGGGATCGAACAGCCGACCAGCACATTCGCATCTATAACCGAGTTATCGAAGAAGAGATGCAAGCCTCCACGCTTTTGAATGGCGCGTTTTCTACAACCTAAGGAAAAGCCTGCCACGGCGGCGCCCCTCACGCCGCAATGCGTTATCTAGCTTTGCTGGACAGGGCATGTTCACATAATTCTCTGGTCAAGATCCATCAACGCTTGGGTAAAACAGTCAATTGGAGCCGAAGCGACGCCGGCCCCAATTTGGCCGGCGCCGCTAAAAGCGTGAATGACGCCTGTGTTGACAGCCGGAGTGATCGCAAGCTCGACGACGCGTCGAACATCCACGCCGAGTGGGGCGCCTGCGTTCTCCAATATTGGTAGAAGGAAAGAACGACTCTCTCCCGCACAGATGCGCTGCATCTTGCGTGTCGCCGCGATCGCGTCGGCCATTCTGCCACCGAGGAAACCCGCGACCGCCGGAGAGTTTGCCGAAACCGCCCCTCCAAGGCCAATCAGCTCGAGTACGGCGCTGTCGCCGATGTCCGCAGTGCTCGCTTCCGGACCATAGCCGGGAAAATACAGCGCCTTCTGGATTGGCGGCGCGGCCGCAAGGAACCACCGCTCTAGGCCCGCCAGCCGAATGCCGTAGGTCACGCCATTGCGCGACATCGTCGTCACGATGCTCGAATTTTCGACTTTGGCGGCGGAGTCGACCAGCGATTTGGCCGCAGCCATCGCGATGTTGAGAAACATCGTGTGATTGCGGCTGAGAAAATCAGCGGCCTCTCCAGCGCCTGGCCGGGAGATTCTCATCAAAAACGGGAGGAGATCCCTCAGTAGGAGACACGTTGTCGCCTGTACCCGTATATGAACGTCGTCCCCCATGACGACGCCCTGCGCCGCCAGCGACAAAACGTCTATAGCGCCCCTCCTGGCGATCGCTTCCCCAATTACAGGGCCAATCACATCGCGAATAAAAAAAAGCCGATCGATCGCCAAGCTGCTGTCGACGCCGAACCATTGAGTTTCGCCCGCTCCCTGGTTGATGCTCGAAAAAGCGATCGTTCTTCCCATTTCATTTTCCACCACGTAAACCGGGGCGGACGGGCCGATTACAGTGGCCATGGGAACGACGGTCGAATGTTCGTTCGCCGGTCGTAGCTCGATTTCGCGAGAGGCAATGAGACGGGCCGCCGCCTCGATGTTTCCGGCCCACCCCTCCGCGACGATGGCTGCCTTGATCGAACGTCGCAGAGGATCGCACATATCCGCCCATGCTATGGCAGGCCCGCAATGGAGCAATGTGCGCTCGCTCATGCCGGGCACGACCGCACCGGCTCTCTCGACACCCTTGAGAAGGGGCGCGCCATTGTTCAAGCGCGCGACAACCTCTGCATTCGCAGCGTCGACAATGGATGATTTAGGCCCCATCAGCCGGGCTAACGCCGAAATGACGTCGCTCTCTCCTCCGCAGGGAATTTGCCAATCGACGCCTATGACGGGCGCCCCCTGGCCTCTAATCGATTCCTCGAACAGAGGCAGGCCGATGTTGATCACGTCGATTTTACGAGGAAGAGGGATTACTGAGGAAGGAGCCGGCATGAGCGTCATTCCTGCCTAGGATAAGCCAAACTGGTAAAGCCATTTCGCGGTCTGCGCGGGCAAAAAGAAAAGCAGCAAGCGGTTTCAAGGCTTGCTGCTTTTCACCGCACAACCGAAGGCCTGTTAAATCGTCCAGGTCGTCATCACGAGGGCGCGGTCTCGCCAAGCCTGGATGGTGAGGTCGAGGATGTCGAGTGGGTTCACTGGAATAACGCCGGGGATCAGATCGTCTTCCCGCATGCCGTACAATGCGCCCATGGCAAATCGGCAAGCGTAGATTTTGGCCCCCTCGTCCATCAACGTCTTGAGTTGACGATTATACGCTAGATTGCCAGGGAAGCCTTCGGCGCCGACGGACGGGTAACCGCGCGCGGCTGAAGCCATGAGGACACCCGGCCCATAGAGCACGAAGGACAGCTCGAACCCTTTCCGGGCTAGGCGCGTAGCCGTCAGCATGTTCACGAGTCCGACCGATCCCTCGAAGGGAACGGTGTGCATAAAGATATAAGCCTTGTCGCCGGGATTAGCCTTGTGATCCGGGAACACCTTCTCCTCGACGTTGAATAAAACATCGCCGGGCTGCGGAGCGGGGATTGTAACGGTCTTAGGCATTTTGTCTCCTTTTTGCTTGTGACAAACCGTGGGCTTCCTTCGCAAAGTTGCGAAGGATCGAATTCAACTAGTCGAACTTGGGAAATGCCCGCTGGGCGGGACGCGGTCGTTCGGCCTGTGCCGGCCAAGCGCGGTGATGGCTTCCAGGAAGCACGTAGAAAGCAAACCGCCGCAGGCCATCGGGAAGCACGCGATAAATCGGCACAAACACAAAGCGCCAAAAATAGTCCTTGAGACTGCGCGGCCTGAATGAAAACGCCATCCCATTTTGCGTTGCGATGCGCTCTTGCGCCGCGGCGAGCAGGTAGTATTCCGAATTGGATCGGAGCCATTGTGGGAAAGACATGATTATCGCCTCCCGAGTTTTTGCTGCACGGCCTGCGCCGCCATGGCGATTGGCTCGTTCAACGCCCCTATGGCCGGGGAATAGACGTTTTCCATCGTCGCCAGATCATCGATCGAAATGCCCGAGCGGACGGCCATGCCCAGGAAATCCGCTCGCTCCTTGACGCCTTCGCCCCCAACCATCTGCGCTCCGATGAGGCAGCGCGTAGCAGGATCTGCGAGCAGCTTCACCGTGATTGGACGCACCCCGGGATAGTACCGCGCCCTTGTGATACCGTTTGACGCGCCGCTCACGAATTTCACGCCAATCGCGGCGGCTGTCGTTTCACCAAAGGAAACACCCCCAATCATCCAGTCGCCTGCGAGCATCGCCCAGGGGACATAGACGGGCTGGTATTCGCGTCGTCCTCCCGCAGCATTGACGCCCGCGGCCTTGCCCTGCGCATAGGCATGGCTTCCCGAAAGGCCTTGAAGCGGAACATTGGTGACGCCATGCGGAATTTCCGTGCAGTCGCCGGCGGCAAACACGTCGCTCGCAGAGGTTTTCATGAAAGAATCGACGATAATGCCACCGGTGGCGCCGAGAGCGACGCCCGCTGCTCTTGCCAAAGCTGTATTCGGCGCCTTGCGCGTTCCGATGATGGCAAGCTGCGCCTCGACCCGCCCGGCTGTCGTCTCGGCATAAGCAAGGGCGCCCTGGCCGCCGAAGGCCGTAACGCGCTCTCCCCACAGCGTCACAACCCCAGCGTCGGCCCAGCTCTTTCGAACCGGCTCGATGATGTCGGGATCGACGACGCCGGCCATCGGCCAAGGGGCGGGATCGACAACGGTGACCTTGATGCCGCGATGAACGAGCGCCGACACCATTTCGACGGCGATCGGTCCGCACTCGACCACGACCGCTGATTTCACCGTGTCGATGAATTTGTCCCACTCCATCGCGCGACGAATATTCTTGACGCGGTAGATCCCCTCCAGATGATCGCCGGGAATTTGGGGATCCGAATAATTCCAGCCGGTCGCGAGCACCAGCCGGTCATATCTAATTTCGCCTTCTTCGCGGACCTTGATGGCATGACGCTTGACGTCGATGCTTTCGACCGTAGTCGTATAGTGAATATCTATGCCCTGATCGGCGTATTGCTGCTTCGTTGCAAGGAACAGTTTGTCGAAAGATTCAATTTCGCGACCGTGGACGAATGGAATGCCGCAGGGACTGTAAGCAACGTCCTCGAATTCCGTGTAATTCACGATGTCAGCCGACGGGTCCACTCCTTTTGCAGCCCCTGCGGCGCCGAGCCCGGAAGCGCCGCCTCCAATTACGACGATCTTCATCCCTCGTTCCTCCCGATTTGCCGCCATCTCGTATGAGACAAGCACATATCCTATCGTATACGACAGGAGCATTTCGTCAAGAGGCACGCGCAGCATTGTATGCATTTTGTGTGGCAACAAAGGAGGCCAACAACCAGAACAATTGCTATCGACCGATAACATAACTTATTATCAATATATTATGTAACATATGAGCTGCCATGGATTCGGGCTTTATGGCTTTCAGCGATTTTTTGCCGTCATTTTTTACGGCGATAAACAACCAATTTGACATATTTGTATGCATATTGTATCAGAAGCAATATCACTACAAACTCACTTGTGTGGCACCGAGAAGCAGAGGGGACGTCGATGCGGAGCGACATTCGGCCCACCGGCCAAGTTTCACAATTGGCGGAGATCTCCTCGATCACAGCCCAAGCGCTGCGAGCTTGCGCTGTGCGGACAGGCCCCCGGGCCAAACTATCGAACAGCGAGCGCGCGAGACTGAAGGAACTGGAACGCGAAGTGCGCGAGCTTCTCGGTTACTCAGCCAGGCTGCTGCAGGATCAAATGCCCGACGCGGATCACAATCGCGGGTCCACTCCCTGATCGCTGGCCGCAAGTCCTCCTAATCCAGCGCACGCATGGCAGCGCAACACGCAATAGAGGCCTAACGCGGGCTGCAACGCGCGGTCGTTCAGGTTTTGAAAGCCCACCCAAATGCACAAGGCCGTCAAAACCGCAGCCGTTCAGGCTGCGCCAATTTGCCACTGTCGAATTGGTCGCTTGTCCCGTCCAGGAGAAAAGACATGTTCGAATTAACGGCGCTCGATCTCGCCCGCGTCCAATTTGGATTCACAGTGTCCTTCCATATCATCTTCCCGACGATCACGATCGGGCTCGCCAGCTATCTGGCTGTGTTGGAAGGCTTGTGGCTCTGGAAGAAAGATTCCGTTTATCGGGACCTCTATCTCTTTTGGTCGCAGATATTCGCGGTGAATTTCGCGATGGGCGTCGTTTCAGGCCTGGTTATGGCTTATCAGTTCGGGACGAACTGGAGTTACTTCTCCACTTTCGCCGGCGGCATTACCGGCCCACTACTCACCTATGAGGTGCTCACCGCCTTCTTCCTCGAGGCAGGGTTCCTCGGCGTGATGCTATTTGGCTGGAATAAAGTGGGGCCGAGCTTGCATTTCTTTGCGACCGTGATGGTCGCAATAGGCACTCTCATATCTGCGACTTGGATTCTCGCCTCCAATAGCTGGATGCAAACGCCACAGGGCTTTGAGATAATCGACGGTCGCGTCGTACCGGTTGATTGGCTGAAGGTGATCTTCAACCCCTCCTTCCCCTACCGGCTCGCACACACTTCCATCGCGGCCTTTCTCGCCACCGCGCTGTTCGTCGGGGCTGCAGGAGCCTGGCATTTGCTGCGCGGGCGCGCGACGCCGGCAGTGCGCGCCATGCTCTCGATGGCGATGTGGATGATATTGATCGTAGCGCCGATTCAAATCGCCGTCGGCGATGCGCACGGTCTTAACACGCTTGAGCATCAACCAGCCAAGATTGCCGCCATGGAAGGTCACTGGCGCAACGAACCAGGCCAGGGCGTACCCCTCATCCTGTTCGGCTGGCCCGACATGGCGGCTGGGACCACACGCTACGTCATCGAAATTCCGAGACTAGCCAGCCTGATCCTGACCCATGATCTCGATGGCCAATTTCCAGGCTTGATGGATTTCCCGGCGCAGGACCGGCCCAACGCCACGATTGTTTTCTGGTCCTTCCGAGTGATGGTTGGTCTCGGCCTGCTGATGCTGTTGCTCGGGTTCCGGGGCCTGTGGCTGCGCTGGCGTGAGCGACTCTATGACGACCGCACATTCCTGCGGTTTACGACAATGATGGGACCAAGCGGCACGATCGCGATTCTTGCCGGCTGGTTCACCACAGAGGTCGGGCGGCAGCCTTGGGTGATTTACGGCGCGATGCGGACCGAGCACGCAGTCTCGAACCACTCGGCTTTGGCGCTATCCGCCACGTTGCTCATCTTCGTCGTCATGTATGCCTCCGTCTTCGGGACCGGCATCGGTTACATGCTGAAGCTGGTTGCGAAAGGGCCGCAGGAGGGGCTGGGCGTCGAGAATATGCCTAACCACGGACAGCCGCCGCATGCGGCCCGGCCGCTCCCCGCCGACCCCGACAATATCCGCCCAGCAATCCGCTAAGGAGCCGCAACCATGGGTATAGACCTTCCCCTCCTCTGGACCTTTGTCCTCACTTTCGGGCTCATGATGTATGTTGTCATGGATGGGTTCGACCTTGGCATCGGCATACTGTTCCCCTTTGTGCGCGACCGCTCCGAACGAGATACCATGGTCAATACGGTGGCGCCGGTCTGGGACGGCAACGAGACGTGGTTGGTGCTCGGCGGAGCTGCTTTACTTGCAGCCTTCCCGTTGACCTATTCGGTTCTCCTGAGCGCGCTCTATCTGCCGCTGGTCGCGATGCTTGCAGGCTTAATCTGGCGCGGGGCGGCCTTCGAGTTCAGATTCAAGGCCGACGAGGCGCACAAGCCTTTCTGGGACAAGGCGTTCGCTTGGGGCTCTTATATCGCGACCTTTTCACAAGGCATTGCGCTGGGAGCCTATATCAACGGCTTCGAAGTCAGGGATGGCGCCTATGCCGGCGGTCTGCTGGACTGGCTCACCCCTTTCGGTCTCTTTACCGGCCTTGGCCTTTTGATCGCCTATGCTTTGCTCGGCGCAACGTGGCTTGTGATGAAGACCGAAGGCCCTCTCCAACGCCGCATGCGCGCGCTCGCGCGGCCGGTCGCTATAGCTCTGCTCGGGGCCATCACGATCGTTAGCCTCTGGACGCCATACGCTCACGCGGAAGTGGCGGCCCGATGGTTCTCGCTGCCCAACTTCATATTCTTCGCCCCTGTGCCGATGCTCGTGCTGGCTACCACCTGTACGCTCCTGAAGACACTCGGCGACGACCGCGACGTTGCGCCCTTCCTGTTGACGCTGCTGCTACTGTTTCTGGGCTATACAGGCCTGATCATCAGCCTCTGGCCAAACATCATTCCACCGGCCGTCTCCATCTGGGATGCAGCGGCGCCGGCGCAGAGCATGGGCTTCGCGCTGGCTGGAGCGCTATTCATCATCCCCTGCACCCTCGCCTACACTGCATGGTCTTACTATGTCTTCCGCGGCAAAGTGCGGACTGGCGAGGGCTATCACTAATGCGAGCCCTTACGCTCTTTCGGATCGTGTGGGTCCGCCGTCTCGGCTGGCTCGTTGCCCTTTGGGTCGGGAGCGTAGTCGCACTCGCCGCCGTTGCGATGCTATTTCGGACCGTTATGAGTCTTGCCGGGTTGACGAGATGAACGGCGGCGTATCCAGCATCGCCCGCGCCGCCGGGCCCGTGCCGGTCGGATCATCCGTACAACAAGGAAGCGGACCTCGACCAATTACTCGATTCTTTTGCGGCTTGCCCGACACAATGACTGGAAATTGATCGAATGATTGAATATGTGAGGAGATCTAGCCCACGAATTGCAGGCATAGGCTAAAGCGTCGGCTACGGGTTTCGAAATCGAGAATGTTTGGCGCAGAGGCTCGAATGACTGGGAAGCAGCAGTACTGGCTGCCACAGATTGAGAACGCCGGAAAGCCGGTATATCTGGAGATTGCCGACGCAATCGAAAGGGACGTTGAGTCTGGCCGGCTTGCCGTGTCTGCGCGTTTGCCCCCGCAGCGCTATGTCGCGGATAAACTCGGGGTGAACCTCGCGACGGTGGCGCGGGCCTATACCGAAGCGCAGCAACGCGGTCTGATAGACTCCCGGGTCGGGCAAGGGACCTTTGTCCGCCGCCCCGCTGAACGACGGACTGCGACGCCGCCGCGTTCCCCCATCCGCGGCGACATGCTGATGAACATGCCTCCCGAACCCTACGCGCCTGCCCTCCTGGAAAGGATGCAAGCCGGGATAGAGGGGCTGGACGATCTACCGTCTCTCCTGCGCTACCAGGAATTCGGCGGCTCGCCGGAAGCCCGCGCAGCCGGTGCACGTTGGCTATCGCCGCGGCTGGGCGACCTAGCGCTCGAGCGTTTGCTCGTGTTCCCGGGCGCGCAGGCGTCTCTCCTTTGCGTGCTGTCGGGCTTTACGCAGCCGGGAGACGTGGTGTGTTGCGAAGAACTCACATATCCTGGCTTCAAAAGCTTGGCTCAGCAATTCGGGCTACGTCTCGTCGGCCTGCCCTTGGATGATGAAGGAATCGATGCGTCGGCCTTCGCGACGGCCTGTAATGATGCGGCCGTCAAATTGCTCTACATGAATCCCACGCTCTTGAACCCGACGACGACGACAACTTCGAAAAAACGGCGCGAAGCGTTGATCAAGGTGGCGAGGGCGCAAGGGGTGATGATTCTCGAGGATGACGCCTATGGCGCGTTGCCCCTCGAATCTCTGCCATCATTCGCTCGATTGGCCCCCGACATTACCTTTCACGTGTCGAGTCTCGCCAAATGCGTCGGCGCAGGATTACGCGTCGCTTATATGAGCGTGCCAGAAGGCAGACATGCCGCGAGGCTTATGTCCGCGTTGAGCATGACCAACGTGTTCGCCTCTCCCATTACCACCGCGATCGCCACCCGTTGGATCGAAGAAGGCGTTGCCAGCGCTGCTTTGGAAGGCATAAGGAGCGAGACGCGCGCGCGGCAGGAGCTGGTTGCTCGAACGCTTCCGGTCGGAAGCTATGTTTCGGATCCAGAGGCTTTCCACCTATGGCTTCGTCTGCCACAGGGCTGGAATCGGCACGCGTTCGAATCCCATTTGCGAGGACTTGGCGTCAGTGTTGCAGTGAGCGACGCGTTCGCTGTCACCTCCGCTCCGCCGGAGGCCGTACGCCTTTGTCTCGGCGGACCAGCCTCGCGATCGGACGTCCAGACCTCCCTTGCTATCCTAGCCGATAGCCTCGCTCCACGTCCATTGATGGCATCCATGGTAATTTGACCTGAGGTCCGTGGATGTATCGCAATGAAACCAGCGAGTCTTGGAGGATTTCCTTGGCTACGCTTTCAACGAAAGCGGTCGAAATCGGCTGTCGATCGTGGCGTCGCCGTCCTAGCACTACTTTGGCAGTCTGCGTCGGCTGCGGGGGATTCCGGTTTGGCATCGAAGCAGCTAGGCTGCGTCGTCATGAATCGCTGGAGGCGGGTCATGGCGACGATAGCTGCGCATTTGGGCGTTGATGCGTTGCGTGAGCGGTATGTTTCGAGTTCGAACGCGCGCGGGGCGCGGCATTTTCATGCGCCATAATGGCGCCGCGACGCCTGATTTCACGCTCTATCGTGCCCGTATGAAGACGGCTATAGATCGGGACGCCGAGACGGCCGCCGCGCAGATCGTATCCGAGGCGTAGTGGTAGACCGCTTGTCGGCGTAATTGTCGCCGTGACTGCGGCCGTCGGAAAATAATGTCGAGTCCGGCTCGCTCCTGATCAAGCGCAATGGCGCCGATCACGTTCTTCAACGCTTCACGATTCAGCGAATCCGGCGGCTAGCGGTTCCCTTCGAAATGGCGCGCGAATGACCCATCCCACCAACGCGGACTCGGATAATTTGGCCGCATGACTTCGCCTTTCGATTTGTCGCCGCTCTGGTCGGGCCTACGGCCCTCCCGACGCCGCGGCAAATCGAAGAACCCCGCGTTCAGCAAACCCCGGCAGAGATCCACTTAAAATCCGCGGGGAGCTGTCCAAACAACTGGAGCCAGCTCTCCGGCTCGAACGCACGCTCTGCACCCTCGACTGGATCAGCGACCCCGCTCTACGGCGGCGAACAAATGCAGGCCTCAACAAGGGCGAGGCGCGCAACGCGCTCATCAGGGCGGTGTTCTTTCATCGGCTTGGTGAGATCCGCGACCGCACCTTCGAAAATCAGCGCTACCGAGCCTCCGGCCTCAATCTCGTCGTCGCGGCGGTCATCCTTTGGAACACGGTCTATCTCAGCCACGCCGTCGCCGAACTGCGCGCCAATGGCGAACGAGTCCGTGACGATTTGCTTGCCCATATCGCGCTGCTTGGCTGGGAGCACATCACCCTCAATGGAGATTATGTTTGGCCGACCGAGCCGCTCCAGAACGCCTTCCGGCCCCTTAGAAACCCGCGATCCGAGCTGCTCGATGCGGCTTAGAGTACAATTTTGGGAAGATTCTGCGCTGACCCCTTGCTGTCGGTGTGATCATTGCTTCCGCGCGAGGTTTTCCCGTCTATGGCGATGAGTCCGGGATCCGGCCATATCTCGCGCACCCGGGCGGTGAACGCTGAAGAGACCAGCGTTGGATCGCCAACATAAAGGCCTGAACAACCGAGCGGAAAATTCGCATCAATCGACGTCGCCGACGAGAGAGGATCATGAAGCGGTTCAAATCGGCGCGACAAGCACAGCGCTTCCTGTCCATTCACGATCAACTCGCAATCTCTTCCGCTTTCCTCGTTCCGAACATCAGACGGCAACGCTCGCCGCGCTCATCGCGCGACAACGCTCGCGGCATGGCGTGAAATCACGGGAACGTCGATGGCGGCATGATCCAGGAGTCGCGCCCTCGCTGGTTTAATGCGACCTCCGGCTGTTAAGTTGACGGTGCCCTCCGGCAAGCCCGCGCGGTTCACTCGGTTTTCCAATGACTACGCGGCAACTTGCATGGGCTTTTAACACGCCTCTATTTCAGGCTCCGTGCTATTTATACGCAGCCCTGTCAGCCTTGGCATTACCGATCCCATTCTCCAAGAACCATCTGTAACTACTTGTTATCCCATCTTCGAGAGAGATTTCCGGCTTCCATCCTAGCTTCAGAATGCGGCTGGAATCCATCAATTTGCGAGGCGTGCCATCTGGCTTGCTAGAATCGAAGACCAGCCGGCCCGAAAAACCTATGGTGTGTGCCACCGTCTCAGCAAGCCCGCGAATAGAAATCTCCGCTCCTGCGCCACAATTGATGTGTTCATACTCGTTATAATTGTCAAGACAGAAGACGACGCCCTTGGCAAGATCGTCGACGTGTAAAAATTCGCGGAGCGGCGTCCCCGTACCCCACACCACTACTTCGTCGCGCCCCTCCACTTTCGCCTCGTGGAATTTCCTGATCAACGCGGGTAGCACATGGCTAGTCGTGAGATCGAAATTGTCGTTCGGGCCATAAAGATTGCAGGGCATGACGGCGATATAGCTTCGGCCGTATTGCTTGCGATAGGCTTGGCACAATTTGATGCCAGCGATCTTGGCGATCGCATACCATTCGTTCGTCGGCTCCAGAGGCCCGGTCAGAAGCGCTTCTTCCTTGATCGGTTGCGACGCGAATTTCGGATAGATGCAGGACGAGCCCAGAAACAAGAGCCTGTCTACTTCGGCCGTGTGCGCCGAATGGATAACGTTGGTTTGGATAGCTAGGTTGTCGTATATGAAATCCGCAGGGAAAGTGTCGTTCGCAAAAATGCCGCCAACTTTCGCCGCAGCGAATATGATGGCGTCAGGCCGATTCTGTTTCAGCCAGACCTCGACCGCAATTTGGTTGCGCAGATCAACAACTGAACGATCGACTTTGAGCACGGTGTCGCCGCGCATCTCAAGGTGCCGCACTACCGCCGATCCAACCATGCCCTTGTGGCCGGCCACCCAAATCCGCCGTTTATTCATGAGAATGTTCCTCGCTTTACTGTGGCCAACCCCTTCGCGGGTGATCCAAATGAGATTCTTACGACATAACTCACTGATACGCCACGTCTTGGTCTACTGGCGTGATTCAAATTTGGCCCACATTCGATTCGATCGAATGCCATTTCTATAAAGCTTTCAAGTGCGTTGTCCAACGCGACGAGAATTCTCCCTCATGCTCGCATAGGCGGCGTGTTCGCGGTAGGGACGCTCATTTCTGAGCGCCCCCCTGTACAGATCCGTACTCGCAGAATTCCCGCATAAGGCTCCTACGTCGGGTGTTTGACGGCGAAGCGTGTCCGTGGCCAAGGATGAAGAATGCGAGACGTCTGGAGCCATTCCGTGGCGATTTTCCCTATCCGATCCCAGGTGATTCCGCCCCTTTGGCTGCGTCGCGAAAGCGAGCGCCTCCAGAGCTTGGTCACACGGTCTCGGAACGTCTAAAGCGCCCGAAAATTCGTCGGCACCGCATGAAAGGCGAACCAGCCAGTGAGGACTTGCCACAGCCGTTTCCCCTGTTCGGCGATCGGCAGATGCATCATCCTCCGAGGCTCCCCTCTGATTTCCTTGAGCTGAACTCTCATGCGGTCTGCGCGCGGCTTCCTCATGACGAGGAAAGCAAGTAAAACGTTGGCGAGCAGAGGCAATATCACGGTGCCCTACCGGGTCCCCTTTTCCTCCACGGTGACAATCCCTTCGTCCAGGACCCCCGCCTTCAGCCATTTCTGGATCAGGCGGACGATGCGCTTGTCGCCGATCCGATGCTCGACGAAGCGACCAGCCATTCCTAACGACTGACTTCGTTGAAGAATGATCGGATGTCGGCGTCCAATATCCAGGTCACCTTCTTGCGCTCGATCCTCAGCACCATCGTCACCGCTCTTTGGACAATCTTGTCGTCCAGCGCGGCGACCGCAAGCGGTCGGGGGGGCATCCATAGTGCGCCGGAGACCGGCAAGGAGTAGTCGGATCAAGTCCGATAAGATGAATGAGTAGCGATCCACATCGAGGCCCCGAGCCGTACGTCGGCGTCCGCGAGGGAGCAGGCGAAGCGTCGGTTGGGGAGCGTATAGGCCAGCCGTCGAGCCACGAAACGCCGTGGTGCCAGACGTCATCACGAGCGCTTCGAAGGTCCGGCGTGGTCGTAGAACTTGGCATGTACGGAAGATCCTTGTACGGGAACCGGAAGGTCTCGAGTTCGGCCTGCGGATGGACATCGCAGGTCCGCATCGGGAAGGCGAGGAGTCGTAGCCGGTGATGAACTAGTTCGGGAAGTCTGACTCCGCTGCGGATTGAACGCACCCGCTACGCGGGAGGGGCGGCGAGGCTGCTGAAGTGAAGCCTCCTGTCTGAGAGGATGTGATTGCCAGATCAACGGGGGACTGTCAGGAATCTTGTGTGCGGGGCCATAGAACCGCTGGAGGCGGACTATGGCGATCAAGAAGGACACACTGGACCAACTTCTTTCAGGATCCCAAGGACGTTTTTTCCAAGGACGGGCTGTTTGACGAACTGAAGAAGGCGCTTGCCGAACGGGTTTTGAACGCCGAGCTGGACGAGCATCTCGACGGCGAAGCGGCGGCGGGCAAGTCCAATCACCGTAGCGGCTATTCGAAGAAGACCGTGCTGACCGAGACGTCGAAGATCGAGATCAAGGTTTCGCGCGATCGGGAGGGAACTTTCGATCCGAAGCTGATCGCCCGCTATCAGCGCCGTTTTCCCGGCTTCGGCGAGAAAATCGTCTCGATGTATGCGCGGGGCATGACCGTGCGCGAGATCCAAGGGCATCTCGTTGAACTTTATGGGCTCGAGGTCTCGCCGGACCTGATTTCGACCACACCGACGCCGTTCTGGAAACGGTGGCCGAATGGCAAAACGCCCGCTCGAAGCGACCTATCCGTTGGTGTTTTTCGACGCCCTGCGGGTGAAGATCCGCGACGAGGGCCTGGTGCGCAACAAGGCGGTTTATGTCGCGCTCGGCATCACAGCCGATGGAGCCAAGGATATTCTCGGTCTGTGGATCGAGCTCCGAGGGCGCCAAATTCTGGCTACCGGTCATGAACGAGCTGAAGAACCGCGGCGTCGAGGATTCTCATCGCGGTCGTCGACGGGCTGAAGGGCTTTCCGGAAGCGATCACCGCCGTTTTCCCGCAGACGATCGTACAGACCTGCATCGTGCATCTCATTCGGAATTCGATGGATTTTGCCTCCTGGAAAGACCGGCGCGTCATCGCCGCGGAGCTGAAAAAAGGTCTACCGCGCCAAAGACGCCGACGCCGGCCCTTGGGGCAAGAAATACCCCTTGATCGCGCAAGGATGGCGCAGGAACTGGGCGCAGGTCATCCCGTTTTTCGCCTTCCAAATTGCGACGCGCCATACGCACAAGGGGGCATTTTCCGACCGATGACTCCGCCATGAACCTGCTCTATCTCGTCTTGCGCCAGGTCGCCGGAGAATGGAAAATGCCGCCGCGCGAATGATGCGAGGCGAAAAACCAGTTTGCGATCATGTTCGAAGGACGCTTCCCCAGGGGCATGGTTATCAACCGGCCCTGCACACAAGATTCCTGACAGTCCCGATCAACCCGGGCCAACTCTATTAGCCGAAGCTTATAGTCAGCCGGCCCTATGAGGAAGCGACGATGCTCAGGCGCATGAACACCAATCGAAGCGCGAGACGGCGCAATTCAGTACCTTGGCCCATGGCCGACGGCGAAACGCACCAGTCATATTGAAATTCGACCCGTATCAACGATGTTGCCGTTTCTAACTTCGTCACGAGGGTGCTCATCGTCAGAGCGCCATCAATATGGCTGCCAAACACTACCTCTCCTGCGGGCCGACCCTGGATCCTCACCCTAACGCGGCCAAGAGGAGTGCCGCGCGGCATGTATTGCAGGCCGCTAACTTCAAGACGAATCGGGCCTGGCTGAAGCGTTTCGATTAACGGAATATCGACCAGAGAGCGAGGGGCATTAGACCAGACACCGGTTTCCTCCGGGGAGGACCATCCTTCTACTAAGCACTGGGCTGCTGGCGCCCGCTCGACGAAATGCAGTGTGTCGCCTAAATTGAATGCAGCCTTGTGAAGCAAGCTGTCGAACGGGCTCTCTTTACGAACGCAGAAATCCGGCGTCCAATGAGAATAATGAAGAGTCGCCACATCCGGACGGTTAGATAGGCATGCAACCATCAGGCAAGGCTTCAGATAGCCTATGTTAATTAAATCAAAATCTAATCGACCGATCATATCAATGTAATCCCGGTCGACTGGATCAGCGGGATCAAAATTATCCCCAAAATGACGACCGAATAGAGCAAACCCAATATTTCCTCCGGCAAAAAAGTACTCAAATTTGAAGCGGTTGATTAATTCTGGTAATATATCTTGAGCACGAATACCTTCATTATTTTCTCGAGAATTATCCCAGTTTCCATAAATTTTCTCGAATCTATTCAGACATCTATTGTGTTTGTATTTGTCTGGAAGGATCGCCCAAATCTTATCTACGACGGCAAGCGCTTCAGGCCATAACATATGCCCGTTGCGCCCGATCGTATCATTCGTCAAAAAGATTCCCGAGATTCCAATAATTTCGCTGATTTTATCGAACAAAGTCTCTAAGTCTGTGAAGTGGTGAAGACATTGGTTTGCAATAACAACCTCCGCGTACCCATTCAGTATCAACTCATTTTTGCCAATATTAAAGACAAAATTTCGTGACAGCCCGTGACGTTCTGCGTTTTCTCTTGCTCTAGCAATCGCGCCTTCTGCAATGTCAACACATTCGAATCTAACGTTGTTGTAACCGGCAGATACAAGCCGTTTACAGATCGCTATCTCTTCCAAACACTCACCTGCTCCAATGCATAGAATGCGGGCGGATTGCAGAGGGTTTGAAGCCAAAAGATCCGCAATGCGTGCAAATTGAAAGTCTGTACTTGAAGAAGTTCGGAAAACACTTTCTAAATAAGGCTTGTAGTAATGCTCACCCCAGTAATCACCTGATTTCGGGTTCGCGCCGTGCTGATTTTCGAGTGCGGAGAACGACACAGATTGAGCATGTAACGCGTAATCATCCATGAGCGTCCTCAACAATGTTCGTGGCCAAGGGAAAAGCGTGTTTTTTCTTAGCATACTTGTGGCGTTGGCACTAGGGTCCAGACTCATAACCAGTAGCTGACGGTGGCCGCGATGCAGACGGCGGCGAGGAAATTGGCCTCGCTCCTATTATAGCGTGTGGCGATGCGCCTGAAGTCTTTCAATCGGCATAACACGCGCTCGATGGCTTGTCGCCCTGCGGAGAGCTGACCTCGCAAATTCGGACAGTAGCATGAGTGGATTTTCTGCCTGACGGTGGCGAGGATTCTCTCCGCGAATCAGGAACATTCGATGACGAAGAGAAGCCGCCGGACGCATTCTCCGGCGTTCAAGGCGAAGGTGGCGTTGGCCGCCATCAAGGGCGAGAAGACGTTGGCCGAGCTGGCGCAGCAGTTCGACGTCCACCCGAACCAGATTACGACGTGGAGAAGCCAGTTGCTGGAAGGCGTGGCGGGCGTTTTCGGGCAAGATAAGGTTGAGCCGAAGGAAGCTGCCGTCGATTTGAAGGGGCAGGTCACGAAGAACGGCGAACGCTGGAGAACGATTTATTGTCCGGCGCGCTCACAAAAGCGGGATTGCTGAGCGCAAAAAGATGATCGACCGCGATCACGATCTTTCGATCGCCCGGCAGGCGAAGGCGCTGGGGGTCGCCCGCAGCTCCGTCTACTATAAGCCGCGGCCGGTTTCCGCCGAGGACCAGAAGCTGATGCGCCGCCTCGACGAATTGCATCTAGAACATCCCTTCGCCGGCGCACGGATGCTGCACGATCTGCTGCGGCGCGAGGGCGTCGCCGCGGGCCGCCGGCATGTCGCGACGCTGATGAAGCCGATGGGAATCGAGGCGATCTAATCGTCGGCCGAACACGAGCAAACCCGCGCGGGGACACAAAATTTACCCGTATCCGCTGCGCGGGGTGAAGATCGAACGGCCGAACCAGGTCTGGGCGACGGACATCAGTGTGCCGCAGCAAGCGGCGTAAGCGATGAGGGTAGGTCCCTCGCCATCGGCTTGCGGGAGCAGGTGGCAAACCACCGTGAGCGGCGTGGGTCAAAAGCCCGGGTCGTGAGCGTCACGGAAAAGGCGCCACGAGGCGTCAGGTGTGGAACAGGAAGGCGAACACAAGTGAACTGCCGTTCAAGTGTCGAAAGCGCTCAGACGACATCAAAAGTGGGGAGTGATGTTGCTCCACGATCAGTCTGGACGATACCTGCTTACGGTCCAGACGGTGTCCGGCATAGAGGCAGCGCCAGCCTGTTTCGGGCTCTTACGTTGAACTGCGGGAACCTTCGACGGCGATGGAAAGCGAAAGGCGCAAGCCCGCAAGCCCGCAAGCCCGCAAGGCGAGGTCGACAGTAGCGATGCGCCGTCAAGGGACGGAGCCGCTGTAATGGCGGCGGAGCGAAGGGGCGGCGTCATCCAGGGCCAGGGCGAGGCCAACCGTGCGAGCGGGAGGAGCTACGCGTGAAGCCCAAGTCATTCGACATTCCCAACGCTCTCGTATGGGAGGCGTATCAACATGTGAAAGCCAATGGCGGAGCCCCAGGGGTCGATCACGAGACGATCGAAAAGTTCGAGGAACGCTTTGGCGAAAGCTTTACAAGCTTTGGAATAGGATGTGCTCCGGCAGCTATTTCGCGCCGCCGGTGAGAGCCGTTCCGATTCCGAAGAAGACAGGCGGCGTTCGAGTGCTGGGCGGCCGACGATAGCCGATCGCGTGGCGCAGACGGTCGTGAAGCTGTGGCTCGAGCCACAGCTCGATCCTCTGTTCCATGCCGATTCCTACGGCTATCGACCGGAACGATCGGCGCATGACGCGATCGCCATCGCCCGTGTTGGGATTATCATTGGGTCGCCGAGTTCGACATCAAAGGTCTGTTCGACAACATCGATCATGAGCTCCTGATGTGGGCGTTGCGGAAGCACTGCCAGACGCCCTGGGTCTTGTTGTACGTGGAACGCTGGCTGAAAGCGCCGATGCAGACCTCGGATGGCAATATCCGAGCGCGAGACAAAGGCACTCCGCAAGGCGGAGTCGTTTCGCCGCTGCTGGCGAACTTGTTCCTGCACTATGCCTTCGACCAATGGGTGGATCGCCATCTGCGGAGCGTTCGGTTTTGCCGATACGCCGACGATGCGATTATTCATCGCAAGAGCCGAGCGCAGGCGCAGTTCGTCCTGCAACGGATCGATGAACACTTTCGGGAATGCGGAGTCGAACAGCATCAGTGCAAGACGCGTATCGTGTACTGCAAGGATATCAATCGCCGACAGGATCATACCCTCGATCGAGTTCACCTTCCTTGGTTATACGTTCAGACCGCGCAAAGCGCTGGACAAATATGGCCGGGTCTATGTGAACTTCTCCCCGGCGGTCAGTCGCGCGGCCTGCAAGGCTATGCGGCAGACGATTCGGGGCTGGCAGGCAATTGAAGTGCGACAAAGAACTGGCCGATCTTGCGGCCATGTTCGATCCGATCATCACAGGGTGGCAGCAATATTATGGCCGCTTCCATGGGTCGGCGATGTCGACGATCTGGAAGCACGTGAACGCCTATTTGACGCGTTGGCTGATGCGCAAATACAAAAAAGCTTCGCTCGACATAAGGTGCGAGCGATGCGCGCCCTCGGGCGATTGGCGAGGGCTGGCTCCAGTTGTTTGGACAGCTCCCCGCGGATTTTAAGTGGATCTCTGCCGGGGTTTGCTGAACGCGGGGTTCTTCGATTTGCCGCGGCGTCGGGAGGGCCGTAGGCCCGACCAGAGCGGCGACAAATCGAAAGGCGAAGTCATGCGGCCATCGCCGTTTCCTTGGCCCCAAAATAGGCCTCGTCCGGCGTGCGCCCGTCAAGCGACGAATGCGGGCGTCGCTCGTTGTAGAATTCCAAATACCGCCCGATCGACGCGCGCGCCTCGGAGACGCTGTCGTAGGCGTGCAGATAGACTTCCTCATATTTCACGCTGCGCCACAGTCGCTCGACAAAGACATTGTCGCGCCAAGCGCCCTTGCCGTCCATGCTGATGGCGACCTTGGCGTCGAGCAGCACGCGGGTGAAGTCCAGACTGGTGAACTGGCTCCCCTGATCCGTGTTGAAAATCTCAGGCTTGCCATGTTTCGCCAGCGCCTCTTCGAGCGCTTCGACGCAGAACGCCGCCTCCATCGTGATCGACACGCGATGCGACAGAACGCGGCGGCTGGCCACGTCGACGACTGCCGCGAGATAGACAAAGCCGCGCCGCATGGGGATGTAGCTGATGTCCATCGCCCAGACATGATCCGGCCGCTCGACCGTCACGCCGCGCAAAAGATACGTAGATCTTGTGGCCGGGCGCCGGCTTGCTCGTATTCGGCCGCCGGTAGATAGCCTCGATTCCCATTCGTTTCATCAGCGTCGTCACATGCCTGCGGCCGACGACGGCGCCCTCGCGCCGCACAGATCGCGCAGCATCCGCGCCCCCGCGAAGGGGTAATCGAGATGCAATTCGTCGAGGCGCCGCATCAGCTTCAGATCATCGCTCGAGACCGGCCGAGTCTTGTAATAGACCGCGCTGCGGGCGAGGCCGAGCATCTTTGCTTGCCCTTTGATCGGGAAGGCGTGGCTGCGATCGATCATCGCTTTGCGCTCAGCAGGCCGGATTTGCTGAGCGCGCCCTCTAAAAAATCATTGGCCAGGGTCAACTCGCCGATCTTGGCGTGAAGCGACTTCAAATCCACGGCTGCCTCTTTCGGCTCCGCCTTCTCCTGCCCGAACACGCCCGCCGCGCCTTCGAGCAACTGGCTCTCCCAGGTCGTGATCTGGTTCGGATGGACGTCGAACTGCTGCGCCAGTTCGGCCAGCGTCTTCTCGCCCTTGATCGCGGCCAAACCCACTTTCGACTTGAACGCCGGAGAATGCATCCGGCGGCATTCGCTTCGTCATCGAATGCTCCTGATTCGCGGTGAGAATGGCCTACGCCGGATGGCTACTGAAGTCGCCAAGCTGCGGGCGGAGCGCGACATCCTAAAAACGTATGGCCCGCCCCGTCCGCAAGAGTGCCGCTTCGATGGCATGCTCGGTCTGCATCAAAGTATCGGTCTCGGGGCTTTTCATGGCCAAGATGGATGTCCGCGGTCCTTATAAAGGCGACGGCGTCGAGCGCCGCATTTTGGACGCTCAGAAATGAGCTCCCTACCGGGATCATGATCCATGTGTTCCTGGACAATGCACGCTATCACCACGCCAAACTCGTGCGGGAATGGCTGGCGCAGCCGGGGCGACGCATCAAGCTGCATTTCGTTCCCGCCTACTGCCCGCATTTGAACCCGATCGAGCGACTATGGGGCGCAATGCACAAGCATTTGACGCACAACAAGACTTACGCCACACTAAGAATTCGCCGAAGCGGCGCTCACCTTCCTGCGCCAAAAAGTCCCCGAAGACTGGCCGGACATTTTGTGATTCGGTCGCCGACAACTTCCGCGTCATCAACCCGAAGGATTTTCGGGTTCTGCCGGGAGTAGGGTATATCTGACGACGGGCACCGCCTGTTAACCCTCATTTGATCCGCCGCCGACGATTCGCCTGCTGCTGCAAAACAAGCGGCGTTCGGGCGGAGGGACCGTTGCCGTGTTTTGATTTTTCACCCCAGTCCCTAGCAACGCCAGTCTTAAAGTGAATGCGTCGAACGCATCCAAGCGATTGTCCGCGCCAAACCTTCTCCAAAACCTATAAGTGGCCGCCATCCGGTTTCTCGCTGTATCAATTCGATATCCAAAATGTTCGTTGGCACATCGACCTTTCGTTCGTCCCTTCGATTAACTGAAAGGCTGCCCATGCCCAAGGCGCTTTCAACCCAATTAAGAACATCGGCGATGCTGCGCCCCTCTCCAGAGCCAACGTTCATCACTTTTTCGGTTCCGTCATATCGCGCGCCGATAATTAGGGCCTGAACTACGTCGTCGACAAATACATAGTCACGAATAATACTGCCGTCACCAAAAACGTCTATCGGCATACCATTTAATCCTCGGTGAATAACATTCGCGATCAGCCCTTGCGGTTTGAGCGGTGACTGATAAGGGCCATATGGATTGGCTATTCGAAGAACATGATAATCCAAACCGTATAAATGACGAAATAAGTAAAGATATTTTTCGACACAAACCTTGCTAATTCCATAGGCCGCGAGGGGATTTGTAGGCGCGAATTCCGCTATCGGAACTATATTTGGAATACCATAAACCGTTCCGCCCGACGAAGCAAAAACTATCTTGCGTACGCCTTGTTGTACACATGCCTTCAAGATCAAGAGAGAACCATTCACATTCTCAGAAACTTCTTTCACCGGATCAGTATTCGACTGACCTGGCATGGTAGTGTGCGCGAGGTGGAAAACTAAGTCATTTCCTGCGATAGCTTGTAAAAGAGTCCGCTCATCCGCCATCTCACCTATGGTCCACTGGGCGATACCTTCTAAGCTCGCGTCGGAAGGCTTAGTCCGGGCGAAGCAACTGACCCGCATACCCTCTCGCACCAAAGCGCGACGAAGCCCGGTTCCAAGGAAACCGCTCGCGCCTATCACCAAAGCATTCGTGCCACGTGGAATAGTCTTGAGCATGGTGCGCGACTGCATGTGGAAGAGACCCCTCGCGAAGGCTGTTGGAAAATCGTTGATGTGATATCTCCAGGGTGCCCAAAGTCAAAATATCCCTGCGTTGTAGCGCGGTAAGGGAGCCTGAATGATAGCGAAGAATACTATGAAGACGATGATTGTCGTCGTCAACATTTTGCTTTTCGATGATTGGGCTAATGCCATTGACGAGGCATCGCCGGCTTGACGATCAGGCGCGAACCGCGAGCCAATTAGCCGGCGCTAAGTGTCCGTCCTGAAGGATGTTGAATCGACTGAATCTGTTGTGATGGATGGAGTGTGGTCGGTCCGATTCGGAGGAGGCCGTCGATGTGGAGGTGCCGGGTGTACGCTTACGGACGGCAAGGGCGCCTGGCGCGACAATGTCTTTGTCGAGCGGCTGTGGCGCAGCGTCAAAGACGAGGAAGTCTATCTGCGCGCCTACGACAGCGTCTCTGAGGCGCGCGCGTCGATCGGTCGATATCCGGCGTTCTACAATGAGCGACGCCCGCATTCGTCGCTTGACGGGCGCACGCCGGACGAGGCCTATTTTGGGGCCAAGGAAGCGGCGACGGCTGCATGACTTCGCCTTATCGATTTGTCGCTGCTCTGGTCGGGCCTACAGCCCTCCCGCCGCCGCGACAAATCGAAAAACCCGCGTTCAGCAAACCACGGCAGAGATCCACTTAAAATCCTCGGGGAGCTATCCAAATAACCGGGGGCCACCTCTCTCTTCCGTCTAATTTTCACCACTAGTTGTTGGCTTGAGCAAGCCCCTCTGCCCTTTCAGATGCTCGACGACGCAACGCCTTTTATCACACGAAACTTGTCGACGCTTCGCAGAAAGCTACCAATTTTTTCATCAGTTCAGCCTCGACAGTCCCCTCGTACTTTGTCACGGCGTCAGATATTGCATGATCTCTATTGTGACGGCAGATTTCGCTTAGACGAAGATGTGCCCTTGATCCAGGCGAATCGACAATCTCTCGAATCGAAACTGCTGCCTCGATTAGTAGCGCAAGCCTGTCGGCGTAGCTCGTGGCCTCGTCGTAGCGCTCGTCAATGACGTTCCCAAAGGTTTGAAATCCCCAGGATCGGACGAACTCTAATGCTCGCGGATTTCCCGCGACGATCGTCGGATGACCAAGACAAATCGCCTTGATCGTCTTCTCAGTTATGCGATCGATATCACCAGATGAAGCCTCGGTCTCGCTGACAATCGAGACCTTTGTTAATGCAAATGTTTCCGGGCTTACATGGTTCGCTAAGTAATTCGAATCCTGCAAGGCATCGATTTTTACAGTTTCGTAACTAAAAACACGGGGGATTTTTGACATCACAAAGTCGATATCATCGTCGGTGATCCACCCAGCCTCTATAAGGTTGCGGAGCGCGCGAGCGGCTGCAGCGTTCGGATCGCCCTTTCCTGACACAGACCCAAGCATCGACCATTGGCAATCAGCGAGCAGCCCCCGCGCCCGCAGGGCAGCAAGCAGGCAGACTCTATTAGGCCGCGGCGTTCCGTTCATGCAAAGAAAGGTTTTGACTTCTCGCCTGTTCAGCGATTGGCGTTGCCGTGCGATTTCGGCAGAGAGACCCAGTCCTCTTTCGCGCATCATCAGTAGAAAGCGCTTGATATAGTAATCATGGAAAAAAAAAGAAATATTGCCCCCAGTGAATTGCCTGTATTGTGGCGGCAGCATGCGGTTTTGATTGATGAGCGCGATCCGCTCCTGTGGTATTCCTCTTTGTTCCAGCCAACAATGAAGGTGGTCAAAGCTACTTTTTATAAACGGATCGCCCTCGGAACCGGCATCGAAAACAAGCGCACAGCGACCCGCAGCTGCTGCGGCAATAACATGTTCAGGAATAAGATCCAAGACATGAAAATTCGCATCAATGAGGCGCGCATCTGGCATTAGCGCGTAGAGTGAGAGAAGCGGTACGAAGCACAAGTAAAATCTTGCGTCCACACATTCATGATGTCGACGCTGTGCGAATAGGGACCCTGCCGCACCGCCGACGGTTTCGAGAAACGGCGTAGTGTCCCGATTACATACAACAGTGGTAGGAATTGCTGCGCCAAACGACATAGGCTTGTCGAAACTCATAAGCGACCAGCCGAACTGAGCCGAAGCCGTTCCTGTAGCTCAGCGCGCTCTTCACAAAGAGCAAAGTCGTCGACGGAACAAAAAGTCGGAAGGAATGGAAAGAACCACAATAACTTGTCTTTCGCGCCAACATTCGGAAAATCAAGAGCCGTAGGATATAGTGTCCGAGAAGGAAATTTGTTGCAGACATTGTTGCGAACATACGACAACTCAAGCAGCGGCGAGACCGGAATGCCGGACACAATCGTCAGCCCATTTGGGCCGTCACAGTTATTCGCATGCACATGGAATAGGGTAAAGAGGCGATTTAGCTTGCGAAAGAAGAAGCAAAACTTTTCCCGATAGCCAGTATCCGTTATTGCATTGACGCCATGAACTTCGATTACGATTTGTTCGAATCGAGCGAGCACAGTATCGGGGGTCATACCGATCGCGTCCCACTCGGCTCCTTCAACATCCATCTTGAGGATTAGCCGATCGCCCTCGATTCCGAAGCGGGCAAGATGATCTTCAATCGAGTATAGACATTGCTCAGGAGATGATACACCTGCAACACCCTCCTTATAATAGAGCATATTTGGGTGGGTGGCGTTAATTCCATCGATAGTATGGTCAAACATGTAAACACGATGCCCTCGCGCGGCCATCTCCGCGTCGAAACGATACTCGAAGCTGATTCCGTAGCTCAGGATAGTCTGGGATGGATCGATATGATCCACGAACACATATCCGCCATCTGTCTCTGGCCCAATCCTCACCTTACGGCGGTCGATATCAAACGGTGTTAGGAGAGCCAGAGCTTCTACCAAGGGGTTCATAAGGAGATCTCGTGCACTTAGGGGATAGATTCTAGTTGTGCATGTTCATTAATCCCGCATGGCGTGGAAGGCAACCTTCGTTTCATAGCTAACCGCTCTTATTCATGAAGGCGCGATTTTTGTGTCGTCGGGCTGTTGGGCTCGCAGATCGCACGGGGGCGTTCGGCTTTTTGGTCGCTTCGAGAACCGCACTTTTGGAACGCGTTGGAGGGATAGGAGGGATGAGAAGGGCATGACGCCCCATCGTTCACGGCCCGCCAGCCATGAGCAGCGCCTCCGGCAGGGATACAGAAGAGATCGGCCTCGGGACTGGCGGCGGCGAAAGCAAGGCGCACGCGCTCGCGGTCTCGATCACGCGGGCGGCGATCTTTAACAGCCGCAGGCGCAACGTTCGAAAGCTCGGCTTTCGCCAGATCGCGCGGCTTAGGGATAGCGTCGCGGACGCCGAGCATCAGCCAAAAGGCGGCGGTGTGCAGGACGAGGCGAACCTGATTGGCGAGCGCCGAACGGCACGAAGGTCTGTCGGAGGAAAGCTGCCTCTTATGGAGCTTGATGAGGTACTCCGCCTGTCCGCGCGCGCAATAGAGGCTTCGTAGAGCCACTCCGGCGCGCCGTGCAGGAGCTTGGTGACGATGAAGCGGATGTCGAGGGCGAGCCGCGTCGCTTCGATGCGAGCGATCGCGCGGCGCTCCATGTCTCATGATTTGGCCCTGTGGCGCGTCTCCGCACAGCCGCGCACGACGTCCTTGTCGTCGAGGGCGCGCTCGCGCGGACAGCGTCCGCCGTCTCCTCGACCTTCTTCGACAAGGGGCGCAGCACGACGGCGACGGGCGGCTCTTCTCGGTGTCGTAGATATGGATCGGCAGAAAGCAGCGCTCGTCGTAATGGGCGTTGAACAGCGACAATTGCTGATGGCCATGCGCGATGTCGCAGGTGTCGTCGATGTCGAGTCTGACTGAGGACGGCGGCTTTTCATAGGGCGCCATCCATTGATCGATGAGCGCATAGGTCAGGCGGATCACGTTACGGAGGGCGGGCGCGTTCTCGAGGCGCGACAGTGTCGGCTGCGAACACAAATCGCTGCCCGTCTCGGGCAACCTGCCGCAAACGAGCTTGAACGCCGGGTCGGAGCGCAGGACGTCGAGATCGTCGGCGTCCTCATAGCCGGGCTGGTGTAAGCAACCGAAGCCTACGCCGTTTCAAGGCTCTATGCTACGCCCGCCAGCCTTCGAACAGCCGCGTCGCGAATAAGATGGGCTAGGATGATCAACCGTTGTTCAAGTCGGTGTTTGCCAACGAGTGCTCAGCACGGTATGCTGTTACGCAGAAAAATTTAGACCCGCGCTCACGCGCCATAGAGCCGAGGACATTGATGCCTTTGCCTTCCATATCAGTGGTGATACCATTGTACAATCACGAAAAATTTATCACTGCGGCGCTCTATAGCATCATAAATCAGACCCTTCCTCCGAAGGAAATTATCGTCATCGATGACGGTTCCTTGGATGGTTCTGGTGCTCTTGTGGAGGCTGTAGCCGAGGCAAGGCCGAAAATCATTTTCTGGAGTCACCCCAATCGTGGGGCCCACAATACGATCAATGCCGGGATCCATCGCGCCAGCGGCGATCTGGTTGCGATCCTGAACTCCGATGACGTTTACGAGCCAACGCGGTTGGAGCGCGCGGCAAAGGCGTTGTTAGCTAGACCAGAGGCAGATGTCCTTATGACTAGTCTCAAATTCATCAATGATGATGGTGCTGAAATCTCTAATCCGTGGTTCGATCGTGCGATTGGCTTCTACCATGAATGCAACGATCTTGGACTCGCCTTGGTGAACGGTAATTTTTTTATGACGACCTCCAACCTAGTAGCGAGGCGTAGCCTGTTCAGTGAAGTTGGTTATTTCGCGGATCTTCGCTATGCGCATGACTTGGACTTCTTTCTGAGGTTGGTCGGGCACGGTAAGATCATCGAGTACATTGACGAGAAGCTGCTAAGCTATCGGTTGCACGGAAATAATACGATCAGCGAAAACCATTCGAAGGTCAAAATCGAGTGGGCTGCTGCGGTGGCAATATACCTTCATTCTCGTTGGTCTATAAGTGTTTCGCCAATGCGGTGGAATCGGTCCGGGCACTATTTGGACATTCTGCGAAAGCACGAACTCACAGAACTCGTGCTCATGTTTCTCGCTTTTTTCGAGAGCAACAACGTCCAGACGCTCGAACGTAATACGTGGCAGCAAGATCCGTCATTCATGAGCGCGCTGCAGGCTGTGAAACAATGAAAATAGGCGTCGTGAGCAATCTATTTCCGCCTTTCAGCATTGGCGGATATGAGCAATTGTGCGGGAAGGTCTGCAATGAGCTTGCGGCCCTGGGACATGAAATTGTTGTTCTGACCAGCACCTATGGGGGGGCGGCTTCCGATACCAATGGCTACGTCGTTGAACGCCGGTTGAAGCTTCTTGCAAACGAATATGACATCTACCAGCCGTTCCGAGCTGATCCAGATGAGCGTGCTTCGATCACAAATGCAAACAGGCTTACGGTGTCGGACTTTCAGCGTCGTCACCAGCCCGACCTTTGGTTCTTGTGGAATTTGTTTTTCCTCGACGACGGTATAGTTGATGATTTGTCCTTGCTAGGCCAACCGGTTGTCCTGTTTCTTACGGACAATTGGCTGATCGCCGCCCGGCAGCCGAACGCGATGGGGCAGTTTTTTGCGCGTTGTGTTCACGGATCCGAACAGTTCAGCCCGGATGCCCAAAGGAAAGGCGACGGGGCTGTAATGAAACAGCGAGCAATTTTCGGATCACGGTTCATGCATGATCTCTATGAATCGTTTGGCTTCAACTTCGAGTATCGGGTCGTTGTCCATAATGGAGTTGACTTACCAACAGTCCCTCCCGAACTCTTCGTTCCGCGAACCGAGACACGCGAACCAGGCCGACTCAAAATTTTGTTCGCAGGTCGGGTCGTTGATATCAAGGGGCCGCAGCTTATTGTCGCGGCGCTACCCCTTATTCGGGCGCGTGCAAGCCAAACAGTGTCTCTCACTATTGTCGGAGACGTACAGGACAAAACGTTCGCATCCCGGCTTAACGAGGAAATCGCGGCGTCGGGTTGTGCTGATTTGATTAGCTTTCGCGAGCCAGTTAGCGAAGCGGTGTTGTTGCAGGTTTTTAACGATCACGATATTTACGTGTTTCCCTCGTTATACGAGCCGTTCTCGCTGACACTCATTCATGCCATCGGAGCGGGCATTCCGACGGTCGCGACGAATGTGGGTGGCAACGACGAGATCGTGATGGACGGTGAAACAGGGGTGCTGTTTCACAAGAATTCACCGAGCGAACTGGCTGATGCCGTAGTGCGATTAGCTGAAGATGGTCGCCTACGCTCGCGTATCTCGCACAAGGGGCGGCACGTGGCGCGGCGGTTCACCTTTCGGCGCATGATCAGGCGGATTGAGAATGAGCTCCTGAGGGCAATCCGATGAGCCGCGTGCGCCGTCGTCGGTCTGTTACATCCGACCATCTTGCTTCGCGCGAAAATGGGAACGACTTAATGTCCTCCGCCAAAGATAGCCAGGAAGCGACATTCCCTAAAGAAAGGTCTGGCTTTAACTCCTCCACCAAGGTGAAGAGGAAATTGGGCAAAACAATGATTGATCCGCATGCTCCTTTGGCCGAGTTCGGCAAATTGGACTTTGATCCACTTATCCTTCTGGAAGCACCGCAGCGTTGTGTCGCTCCGACGTCCTGGGTAGGCCACATACCTTTCGCTTTCTGGCTTGTGCGAATGGCGCGCCCAAAAATATTTGTTGAACTCGGAACGCATTCGGGCAATTCCTACTGCGCTTTTTGCCAGGCGGTCGCCGAAGACGAACTTCCGACTAGCTGTTACGCTGTGGACACTTGGCGCGGTGACGATCAAGCCGGACACTATGGGCCCGAGATTTTATTGGACCTTAGGCACCACCACGACAAGCGCTACAGTGCTTTCTCAACGCTGTTACAATCGACGTTTGATGATGCTTTATCTTCATTTGGGAATGGGACGGTCGACCTGTTGCATATTGACGGTTGCCATACTTATGAAGCCGTCAAACACGATTTTGAGGCATGGAAGCCAAAGCTCAGCTCTAGCGCGATTGTCCTTTTTCATGACACAGAAGTACGCGAGAGTTCATTCGGAGTGTGGCGATTTTGGGAGGAGTTACAGTCTAAGTATGCGAATTTCAATTTTCCACATTGTCACGGCTTGGGTGTAATTGCAATTGGTGAGATAAGGCCTGCCCTCACTCCACTTTTCAACGCCCGTAGGCGGCAAACCACAAAAATTAAGAAGCTTTTTGGCACCATTGGGGGTGCCCTTCGTGAGAACGCTGACGCTCGATTGCGACTTGATCGCGCTGTGGACGAGCGTGCCGCTGCGGTTGCAGAGGCAGTTGCTCTTCGTCATGACATAGCGACGTTAGAGCAGCGGTTCAGCAACGACGACATTGTGACGCAGCAGATGGATGGTTTTCAGGTCGATAAGATATTTCAAGTGGTGGCTGATCAACTTAAGGGCATGCGATCTGAATTTGATGCTCAAATTGAGACGATCGCCGCGCATGGTTCCACCTTGGCTACGGAAATCGCCGGCGTTCGAACTCAATTGGGCGGACTTTCGGATCGTATCGCCGCTTCGAGTCCTGATCATGATGTTCAAGTTCGGGCACTTGTTGGGATTCGGGAAGTGCTTATGGTCGTGCAATCAGTTCAAGAGCAAATTAAGACGGAGCTGGCTAACTTTCCGCAGCACTTAACTGCCGCCCTTGACCGCGGCGGTAGAATGCAGAACGAGCGCATTGAAGAATTGGCGGAGCTTGGGAGAAATACGCTGTCGAGGGTGTTGGACATTGCTTCAGCGTCCGAAGACATGCGCGCCAAAATGGCATTCGAACGCGAGAAGCAATCAAGCGAGATCACTGCGGTTTCTGAGGCAGTGGACACGCATCTGGCCAACTTGACGCAGAGCTTAACTGCCGCCCTTGACCGCGGCGGTAGAATGCAGAACGAGCGCATTGAAGAATTGGCGGACCTTGGGAGAAATACGCTGTCGAGGGTGTTGGACATTGCTTCGGCGTCCGAAGATATGCGCGCCAAAATGGCTTTCGAACGCGAGAAGCAATCAAGCGAGATCACTGCGGTTTCTGAGGCAGTGGACGCGCATGTGGCCAACTTGACGCAGCACCTAACTGCCGCCCTTGACCGCGGCGGTAGAATGCAGAACGAGCGCATTGAAGAACTGAAGGGTATCGGGGCGGAGGGGCTTGCGGTATTGGAGTCCCTTAAAACTGACATCATTAAGCGCCAATCGGCAGATGTTGAGCGCGTAGCCGAGCGTCTTAAGCAGACACAGGTAGAGGCCGCAAGCTTGCAGGAGCGGTTAAGCGGGCTTGTGCTCGATGCGGCTATTGCGTGGACGCGGTATTCAGATCTATTGAGGCATGTCGAACACCTTGCCAGCGCAAACGGGCGAGATGAAATCGCGGAACTTCGGGAAGTCATCGAGGAAGGACTACTGGACGCGCGCAAGCAAAAAGCGTCGGTGCTAAGCAGAAGATATGCACCGCCTCCCGTGTGCTTTGAAACTGACGCGCAGGACCGGACTATTTTCGGTGTCGCGGCGCTTCCAGTTCAACTGCCGACTCGCCCGGTTAAACCCGAAAATGCCGCAATGGTATTTGTAAGACTGATGGTCGGCGATGGACCGTCCGAGCGCCCTCGTTTCACTGTGGTTTGCGCGGCTGACGAGACTGATATTCATTTTGATGATCTCGTAGAGTCTATAAGAAAAGCTGCAATTCAAGACAGAGTGGAGATTTTTGCGCGCGTTTCAAACGAACGGCCAATTCCTAACTCCGAACCGTTGCAAACAAGCAAGCAGGGATTAATTTCAGAGCTTAATGAAATTATTCGCGACCGCGCACTTGGAGAAACTGTGGCACTACTGAGTGCGCCCGGCATCTTCGGTGAGGAATGGATGAGCGGCTTTGAAACCGTTTTTGAAAACAACCCCCTTGTAGCGGGTGCCAATGGCATCATCCTTAACGATACAACCAAGGTTTGTTGGTCGGGCGCTTCATTCAGTTTGGAACACGGCTGGCAGATCCCTGAATATCGGGTGGAATCGGATGATTATCACGTTTCGACCGCCGCCAAGCTAGAAGGTATTGTAACGGGTTTCGTCGCGTTGGTGCCAGATTTATTTCGTGAACTCGGAGGTCTTTCAGAAAATTGCGGCTCACTGGCGGCTGCCCTGCTCGAATTCTCAAATAGAGTTTTCGCGATGGGTTTTGAGATCTATCAGGCACCTGGCGCCAGGTATATTCTGGCAGCCGAGGGAGAAGGTAACGCGAGAAGCACGCTACAACGCTTCCAAATAGTTGCTCGAAATGTTCCTCTGCAAGGTTTTCGGCGTCGACCGCGCGTTCTCGTAGTAGACGCACTAACACCAACACCCGACAAGGACGCGGGGTCGGTTGATGCGTATTGGGGAATGCGCCTCCTCCAGTCATTGGGATATGAAGTCACATTCGTCCCGATGTACGCTACCGAGCACGCGGGCCGGTATACCGATATTCTTCGATCCAATGGCGTGTATTGCCCTGTCGCTCCGCAATTGATCACGCCTCTTCACTTCATTGAAAACCACGGAAAGGACTATGATCTAATAGTTCTTTACCGAGTGGTTGTTGCATATCTTCTGGTCGACCTTTGTCGGAGAGTCGCGCCGCAATCCAAAATTATATTCCATACGGTTGATTTGCACTTTCTTCGAGAAGAAAGACACGCGAACTTGTTGCAATCGCCGGAAGCCATTTCTCAGGCACAAAACACAAAGATCGAGGAATTGCGCTGCATCCGGTCGGTCGATGCGACGATCTTGGTTAGCCGCCACGAGCAGGATCTCGTAGGACAACTTGTCCCTGCTGCTAAGCTGTTCCTTGTGCCTGTAATGTATCCCGTTCCCGGGCGGCTCGCTCCACGGCGAGGTCGTAACGCGGTTATATTCGTTGGCGGGTTTGGTCATGGGCCGAACGCCGATGCTGCGATCTTCTTAATCGACGAGATTTGGGGCTTAATTAGACGCCAAATGCCCGAACTGACACTCATCATCGCAGGTTCGAATCCTCCCGATGATATCCTTAAACGCCACGACCCCGCAAAGGGGGTCGAGATCCTTGGCTTTGTCCCTGACCTTGGACCGCTTTATTCACGATCCTTGGTGAACCTCGCCCCGTTGAGATTTGGAGCGGGGATTAAGGGTAAGATAATTGCCGCTATGGCGGTAGGCGTGCCCACAGTCGCTACGTCTATCGCTGCAGAGGGTATGGGATTGACAAACGAGAAGGACGTCTTGATCAGAGATGATCCGCATGCAATAGCTGAGAGCGTGGTGCGTCTGTGCCGTGACGAGGGGTTATGGGGCAGAATCTCTGATAACGCTTTTATCACCGCTCAAGCAGAGTTTTCGGTTGATGCGCAAGTAACGCGCTGGCGCAAAATTCTCCGTTGGTTGTCTTTGCCAAATTGACGCGGTGCGCAGGCGATGGACTTAGTTACACCAAAAACTACTAGCCGAGGGCTTCTATGGTTTTCGATTTCTTAGCCCTCGTACAAAGTAAGAACCGGCAAGGCGGCTCGCGAGCTAAGCGAGCCGTCTCGGCAGTTTTCGATGCTCGCTGGTACACCTCTCAATACCCGGACGTAGCTGAAGCAAACATGGAGCCGCTAAAGCACTACCTTCATCACGGATGGCGTGAGGGCCGAAACCCGCACTTATTATTCAACACATTGTGGTACCTCGAACGTAATCCCGATGTGACTGAGGCGGGACTTGAACCCTTCGGGCACTTCCTTCTACACGGCGGGGGGGAAGCTCGATCGCCGCATCCCCTTTTCGACACGAAGTGGTATATGGATGTCAATCAGGATGTCGTAAAATCTGGCCTCAATCCGCTCATCTATTACATCACTCGGGCATCGCAGAACGATCCATCTCCTCATCCTCTCTTTGATGCACGGTGGTATCTCAAGGCCAATCAGGACGTTTCGAGAGCTGGTCTCAAACCCCTTGATCATTACCTCATAGCAGGTAGCTCTGAGGGAAGAGATCCTCACCCATTGTTCGATGTTAAGTATTATCTACTGATGAACGGAGACATTTCTGAGCAAGATCAAAAAAACCCATTACTGCATTACCTGTCCAGCAACCCGCGAGAGTTAAGGCGTGTGCACCCATTTTTTGATAGTTCTTACTACTTTTCTCAATATCCAGACGCCGCTCAATCTAAGATGTTACCGCTTATTCATTTTTTGACCTGCGATGGCCGTGACACGCGAAATCCACACCCCAACTTCAATACTCAGTGGTATATCCTATGCAATCCTTCCGTGAAGCGAAACAAAATGAATCCGCTAGTTCATTATATTTTGATTGGCGCGCGATACAATGCTTCAAGAAGCCCGTCAGAGTACATTGCCTGCCGAAGCGCACGATCCGAATCATCAGATACAATCGGTTCGCTCATGCAAGTACAATGAGTTCCTGATGGTCGTGTGTAACGTGTTGCGACGCGCGATTTGGCATGGCGGTGTCGCCGCAGGGCGGGATATGTGTACCGGCTCCGCAAATTTCTACGGGTGCATAAATCTCGCGTCCTGCGGCGTCTCACTTTAGGCATCGTCTTCTGGCGACGATTTCAACCCCGAGCTTGGTTGCAGTTTCGATTGACGATGTCATTGGAGTCTTTCAATACCTTGCTTTCTACCTCTTGAGGAACTGATATTATACGCAATATCCTGCCGGTGATCATGTGCGGCGGCGCCGGGACACGGGTTTGGCCCGAGTCGCTGGAGACGCTTCCGAAGCAATTCATCCCCCTTGTCGGCGAACGTTCGACGCTCCAGACGACGATGGCGTGCTCGTGGATCCGGCTTTCGAGACCCCGATCGTCATCTCCAATGTCGATTATCGTTTCCTCACCGCCGATCAGCTTCGCGAGATCGGTGCGCGGGCCGACATTGTTCTGGAGCCCTCCCGCCGCGATTCGGGTCCGGCGGTTGCGGTCGCCGCGGGACTCGCGGCGCGGCGCGGTAGCCCGATACGACCGTTGTGGTTCTCGCGGCCGACCATGTGGTCACGATCGCGCCGGACTCGTTGCGCTTTGCAAGAAGCGCCGGGGAGGCGGCGGCCGAGGGCTATATCCTCCCCGCGGATTTTAAGTGGATCTCTGCCGGGGTTTGCTGAACGCGGGGTTCTTCGATTTGCCGCGGCGTCGGGAGGGCCGTAGGCCCGACCAGAGCGGCGACAAATCGAAAGGCGAAGTCATGCGGCCATCGCCGTTTCCTTGGCCCCAAAATAGGCCTCGTCCGGCGTGCGCCCGTCAAGCGACGAATGCGGGCGTCGCTCGTTGTAGAATTCCAAATACCGCCCGATCGACGCGCGCGCCTCGGAGACGCTGTCGTAGGCGTGCAGATAGACTTCCTCATATTTCACGCTGCGCCACAGTCGCTCGACAAAGACATTGTCGCGCCAAGCGCCCTTGCCGTCCATGCTGATGGCGACCTTGGCGTCGAGCAGCACGCGGGTGAAGTCCAGACTGGTGAACTGGCTCCCCTGATCCGTGTTGAAAATCTCAGGCTTGCCATGTTTCGCCAGCGCCTCTTCGAGCGCTTCGACGCAGAACGCCGCCTCCATCGTGATCGACACGCGATGCGACAGAACGCGGCGGCTGGCCACGTCGACGACTGCCGCGAGATAGACAAAGCCGCGCCGCATGGGGATGTAGCTGATGTCCATCGCCCAGACATGATCCGGCCGCTCGACCGTCACGCCGCGCAAAAGATACGTAGATCTTGTGGCCGGGCGCCGGCTTGCTCGTATTCGGCCGCCGGTAGATAGCCTCGATTCCCATTCGTTTCATCAGCGTCGTCACATGCCTGCGGCCGACGACGGCGCCCTCGCGCCGCACAGATCGCGCAGCATCCGCGCCCCCGCGAAGGGGTAATCGAGATGCAATTCGTCGAGGCGCCGCATCAGCTTCAGATCATCGCTCGAGACCGGCCGAGTCTTGTAATAGACCGCGCTGCGGGCGAGGCCGAGCATCTTTGCTTGCCCTTTGATCGGGAAGGCGTGGCTGCGATCGATCATCGCTTTGCGCTCAGCAGGCCGGATTTGCTGAGCGCGCCCTCTAAAAAATCATTGGCCAGGGTCAACTCGCCGATCTTGGCGTGAAGCGACTTCAAATCCACGGCTGCCTCTTTCGGCTCCGCCTTCTCCTGCCCGAACACGCCCGCCGCGCCTTCGAGCAACTGGCTCTCCCAGGTCGTGATCTGGTTCGGATGGACGTCGAACTGCTGCGCCAGTTCGGCCAGCGTCTTCTCGCCCTTGATCGCGGCCAAACCCACTTTCGACTTGAACGCCGGAGAATGCATCCGGCGGCATTCGCTTCGTCATCGAATGCTCCTGATTCGCGGCGAGAATCCTCGCCGCCCTCAGGCAGAAAATCCACTCAAGCTACTGTCCGAATTTGCGGGGCCAGCTCTCATTAATGTCGTCGTCACGGCGTTGTCGAGCAAGCTTGCGCGGATCGCCTGGGTGGTAATTCGCACCGCGAGAACCTCTCGTTGCAGGAGGCAAAAGCGGCCGTGTAACAGATTCTGCCATTCAGCGTTCGGGAGCCCGAACGGCTGATGTTTGCGAGTAGTTGAAGTCGAAGATCGCCCAACAGTCGAAGGGCGTCCGGGTAATCTGGTTGAGAGGATGGCGCAAGACGCCGACCCCATTATGAGGAACCCGAACGCGCGTATCTCCATCTTCGCCGGATCAACTCAGCATCCAGGCCGGATACGTTGACGCAGACTGATAAAGGGCGCTCTCGATCACGCTGCTTGCAGACGGGGGCCATACGTCCTCTCAAGGGTTGGGGCCTCCGGCAAATCCGGGCCGGTTCAATCCGACACATCATTCCGAGTGGATAGAGCTGGGCTTCCGCCACCATACTCCGGTCCAGTCTACCAGTTCTATTGGGGTATTGACACCATGATTACGACGGAAATCCGTAACAGCTAATTTGCAAGCAGGGACCGCGCCATAGTCGTCAACTATTACATACCCACCATCCGATAACTTCGGATACAAAGCCTCCAACGCCACCATGGTCGACCCATACATATCGCCGTCAAGCCGAATTATCGCCAGGGGGCCAGTATCCAGTTTCGGTAGGGTGTCTTCGAAGAACCCCTCGATGAAAACTACGTTTTCCTTCAGCAAACCGTAACGATGAAAGTTTGACCTAACCTGCTCCGAACTGACCGCGAGCTCTGGAAACGTATGATGGATGTCTCCTGCGTCAGCAGCGTAACGGGCCGGATCGGGGGGGGGCAATCCTTGAAAAGAGTCGGCGACAAAGATCTTACGGTGTGTTTCGCCAAATGTTTCGAGAATACCTTGCATGAGAATACAGCATCCACCTCGCCATACGCCTGTTTCAATGAGATCCCCCGGAATTCCGTCCTGTATGACGCTAGACACCAAGCTGATTAGATTGTTCAGGCGCTTAACGCCGACCATCGTGTGCGCGGCGCGAGGCCAGTCCTGCCCATTAACTCGTTTATCCGCGCTGTACTTCGGGTCCGCAGCCCAAGGCTCCATAGTTGGATCCTCATAAATAGTATTCGCGAGAATTCGAACGAGTAAATCTAGATAGAGATCTTGCGGCGACATAGGCACTTCTCCCTCCGTGACATCCAACTTCGCCAACTTGCACATTCGCGTTGAGTGTGGCCACAATGAACTGCCTTGCGTAATCACGTTTGCAGTAGGATTGCCTAGCGATCGGCTCGATCTTCAGCAAGGGGAATCTCTCGATCTTGCTCCCTGGATGCCCTCTTTCATTAACCAGACTCTGTTCCGCGTCTGATCCTTTTGTGTCCTCGCGGCGAAGCTTTGGGCATGAGACTGCTGAGGGTCGTGTGAGGTTCGGTTGGCATTAGAATCGATCTGCAAATCTTTGAAGATTTTCCTGGCGGCCCGCAAGTCCCTGAACTGAACCGCGCCGGAATTGCCGGAGGCTCCAACTCTTGAGAGATTGGGGTCATCGAAACGAAGCGAGCAGCTGCCGGTTTCGTGGACGCCGAGAAACGGTGTTTCATGAGGCCGGATGTTATTGTGGGGAGACGGATATTTCAGTCGCGAGTTCAAGGTTGAGGCGGTTCGGTTGGTCAAGGAGCGCGGCGTCACGGTCGCCCAGGCCTGTCCGATCTGGACGTGCACGAGAATGTGTTGCGGCTGGATTCGGGAGCTGACGGCAGATCCCGCACAGGCCTTCTCCGGCCACGACCAGCAGAAGCCGGAGCACCTGGAGATCGAAAAGCTGCGCCGTGAAGTCGGTATCCCTTCTGCGGGGACCGCCTGACATTGATCGCGGTGTTTGAGATAGCTGTCTGAAGAGTGGCGCGATAATCGTGTCCATTTCAGATACAAGCGGACACTATCGGGCATGTCGGGCAGCAACGATGAAGATTCTGCGCCTCTCAGGCGCAAGCATGGACTCTGGAAGAGAAGCGCCGGATCGTTGACGAGAGCCTGGAGGACGGAGCTTCGATTGTCGAGGTTGCGCGGCGCTACGACCTCAACGCCAACCGACTCTTCGCCTGGCGCCGGCAGTTCGGCGCCGAGCCGGCCGCGCCGGAGGAACTCGCTCCGATCCTGCCCGTAACGATAGCGCCGGACACGACGGAGGGATATTCCGATCCAGGGTCGACCGGCCAGATGGAGATCGCGCTCGCCGAGGGCGATCGGATCATCGTGTGGGCGGATGTCGAGACGGCAGCGCTGTCGCGGGTCCTGAAGGCGCTGGCGCGCCGATGATTCCGGTTCCGAGCGGAGTCAGGGTCTGGATTGCGACTTCGACGTCCATCCGAACCAGATCACGACCTGGGAGAGCCAGTTGCTCGAAGGCGCGGCGGGCGTGTTCGGGCAGGAGAAGGCGGAGCCGAAAGAGGCAGCCGTGGATTTGAAGTCGCTTCACGCCAAGATCGGCGAGTTGACCCTGGCCAATGATTTTTTAGAGGGCGCGCTCAGCAAATCCGGCCTGCTGAGCGCAAAGCGATGATCGATCGCAGCCACGCCTTCCCGATCAAAGGGCAAGCAAAGATGCTCGGCCTCGCCCGCAGCGCGGTCTATTACAAGACTCGGCCGGTCTCGAGCGATGATCTGAAGCTGATGCGGCGCCTCGACGAATTGCATCTCGATTACCCCTTCGCGGGGGCGCGGATGCTGCGCGATCTGTGCGGCGCGAGGGCGCCGTCGTCGGCCGCAGGCATGTGACGACGCTGATGAAACGAATGGGAATCGAGGCTATCTACCGGCGGCCGAATACGAGCAAGCCGGCGCCCGGCCACAAGATCTACGTATCTTTTGCGCGGCGTGACGGTCGAGCGGCCGGATCATGTCTGGGCGATGGACATCAGCTACATCCCCATGCGGCGCGGCTTTGTCTATCTCGCGGCAGTCGTCGACGTGGCCAGCCGCCGCGTTCTGTCGCATCGCGTGTCGATCACGATGGAGGCGGCGTTCTGCGTCGAAGCGCTCGAAGAGGCGCTGGCGAAACATGGCAAGCCTGAGATTTTCAACACGGATCAGGGGAGCCAGTTCACCAGTCTGGACTTCACCCGCGTGCTGCTCGACGCCAAGGTCGCCATCAGCATGGACGGCAAGGGCGCTTGGCGCGACAATGTCTTTGTCGAGCGACTGTGGCGCAGCGTGAAATATGAGGAAGTCTATCTGCACGCCTACGACAGCGTCTCCGAGGCGCGCGCGTCGATCGGGCGGTATTTGGAATTCTACAACGAGCGACGCCCGCATTCGTCGCTTGACGGGCGCACGCCGGACGAGGCCTATTTTGGGGCCAAGGAAACGGCGATGGCCGCATGACTTCGCCTTTCGATTTGTCACCGCTCTGGTCGGGCCTACGGCCCTCCCGACGCCGCGGCAAATCGGAGAACCCCGCGTTCAGCAAACCCCGGCAGAGATCCACTTAAAATCCGCGGGGAGCTGTCCAAGCGACCGGGGCCAGCTCTCTTCTACCTCGCCTATTAGCCCGCGCATTAGGCAAGTGACCGCTCCCAGGGCAGAAAGCAAAATCCATTTCTCCCACATTTCGCGACGGACGCAGCTCGAAAGCCGGGCTCCTATCTGAGCGCTTCGGAGGAATCCGTCCAGCGCATGAATCCGCGGAGTCAGGCTGCCGTCGAGTTCGCCATAGGCCAATTCTTGCAGGAGCGAAAGCTGTATAATGCGGCCGTCCTCTTCGAGAACGGTCATAACTCTCAAAGCGCCGCCAATAACATTGTGTGGAAATCGCCCCGACAAGATGTCCATATGACGCATTCCGTTGAGGACCGGCAGGATCATAGTGTTGCGGCCAACCGCCGGTGAAAACGCGTCAAGAGCGGCATCGAGCTGAAATGCCTTTACCGTTACCAGGATGATATCGTAGGGCTGGCTAATCCTTTCCGCCGTAATAAATGTAGGGTGGAATATCGTATCGCCATAAGGGCTGACAATCCGGAGCCCCCTCTCTCTTATTTGCGCCGCGCGTTCAGGTCGCACAAGGAAGGCAACATCACGCCACGCCTGCGCCGCCCGAGGAAAATATCGGGCTGATGACGGCGTTGCTCGCGGACGCCACCAATCTCGGCTTCACCAGAATGGCGCGCAGCTCCAGGATATTCAGCCATTCGAAATTGCTCTGGATCGCGGAATGGCGCATTCGCGATGAAACCTATCAGGCGGCGCTGGCATGCCTGACCGAGGCGATACATGCGCAACCATTCACAAGAGTATGGGGCGACGGTGGCGCGTCGTCGTCGGATGGACAATTTTTCAAGGCGGGCGGGCATGGGGAAGCGCCTGCCGACTATAACGCCAAATACGGGTCCGAGCCGGGCGTCAAGTTCTATACGCATATCTCCGATCGCTACGCGCCGTTTCACACCAAGGTCATCGCGGCTAACGCCAGTGAGGCCGCGCATATTCTGGACGGGTTGCTTCATCACGAATGCTCGCTGGATATCCGTGAGCACTATACGGACACGGCAGGCGCCGTCGATCACGTGTTCGGTCTCTGCCATCTGACGGGGTTTAGATTCGCGCCGCGCATTCGCGATCTTGCCGATCGCCGCCCTCTATGTCGCGGACGCTCCTGCGACCTACGCATCTCTCAACCCGATGTTCGGCGGCGCTATCGACTTTCGCATCATTGGCGAAAACTGGGATGAGACGTTACGCCTCGCGGCGTCAATCAAAGCTGGGACCGTCGCACCGTCCACCCAGATGCGTCGGCTCGCGGCTTACCCCAAACAGAATGCGCTGGCGAAGGCCCTACTCCGAGAGATAGGCCGGCTCGAACGCACGCTCTGCACCCTCGACTGGATCAGCGACCCCGCTCTACGGCGGCGAACAAATGCAGGCCTCAACAAGGGCGAGGCGCGCAACGCGCTCGCCAGGGCGGTGTTCTTTCATCGGCTTGGCGAGATCCGCGACCGGACCTTCGAAAATCAACGCTGCCGGGCCTCAGGCCTCAATCTCGTCGTCTCGGCCGTCATCCTTTGGAATACGGTCTATCTCAGCCACGCCGTTGCCGAACTGCGCTCCAGCGGCGAACGAGTCCGTAACGATTTGCTCGCTCATGTCGCGCCACTCGGCTGGGAGCACATCACCTTCAACGGCGATTATGTTTGGCCGACCGAGCCTCTCCAGAACGCCTTCCGGCCCCTTAGAAACCCGCAACAATTTTGGGAAGATTCTGCGCTGACCCCTTTCCTGCGTCCAATGCTTTCTGACTCAGCCCTGCCCAGCGCCGGGCTTTTTTCTTTAGCCTCATGCCGAGCCCTTCGCAGACGCTCAGAGATAATCGGATGCAGCCGCTTGTCAGTGTGTCCCGGACAGAGCTTGGGCTCAAGAGCGAGAAGCGTGGAGAGGCTCGCGGAGCTTTGGCGGCTTCTCGTCCCGAGCGCGAGGATAAGCGCGCGGCCGCGCGCTCAACCTCCGGATGAGTTTGGATTGCCTTTGAGGCGATTACCTGAAACAGCGGAGCGTGCCGTTCGGCATGCGAGTGGCAGGATGGCCCGTCCTTCTCAGGCACCAGTCCTGATTTTGACCGCCGAACACGCAAAAACCCCGCCCATTCCGATGCCCGTTTGGGCCGCAACCGCCCAACGCGAAAGCAGGCGTAGCCACAGAAGACACCGCGGCGGAAAGAATAGCAGCGCACAATGCAAAGGAAAGTCTATTCATCATTCAACCCCGACTCTTATCGCCATCCGAATAAGTGGCGCGTCGATCTTAGCGCCTGAGAGTAACTTAGGCAGGTCCCGCAAGACTTTGAATTAGGCTATGCCTACCGCCGTCTTACTTCGGTCCCCTCAACATTCTTAAAAACCAATGCATGAGGATGGCGGCGGCGAGCAATCCGCTGCTTCCAAGGTTCATTGCGTACAATCTCCAAAAGCCGTTACCGCGGCCGTCCTGCGCGAGGTTTATCGACGCTCAAACCCTGAAGCTCTGGCAGTCATTTCGAGCGTGATCTTATGGGGCGTGCGCTGGTATGTCGCCTACCCGGTCAGTTACCGGCAGCTCGAGGAGATGATGGAAGGGCGCGGGGTCGAGGCCGACCATTCGACGCTCAACCGCTGGGTCGTCAAATACGCGCCCGAGCTGGAGCGTCGGTTCCGTTCCCGCAAGCGGCCGGTCGGCGACAGTTGGCGGCTGGATGAGACCTATGTGAAGATCAAAGGCTCCTGGAGATATCTCTATCGGGCCGTCGACAAGGCTGGCGCCGCGGTGACTTCCTGCTGACGGCCAACCGGGACCACAAAGCGGCGTTGCGGTTCCTGCGGCGCGCGATTGGTCAGAACGGCGCGCCGAAGAAGATCACGATCAACAAGAGCGGCGCAAACACCGCGGCGATCGAGAGCTACAACGCGGAGCACGAGGCGGACATTGAAATCCGCGAAGGAAATATTTGAACAACATCGTCGAACAGGACCACCGAGCGATCAAGCGCGTGGCGCGGCCGGCGCTCGGGTTCAAATCCTTTCGCTCGGCCGCAGCGACGCTCGCTAGGGTCGAACTCATGCACATGATCCGAAAGGGGAAGTTGCAAACGACTGGCAAATTGTGCCCAGCAAAGCAGTTCTACCCACTCGCGGCGTAAGCCTCGAGAGGCCTGCTGTCGCACGTCTCGCCGTCACGCAAATTTGCGACAGAACCAGCATTTTTCGTGAAGTTTCTGTTTCACAAGCAATTCCAGCGCACGATAGCGACGACCGCCCGCGAGCACTTCGAATTCACCGGTTTCGGACGCCTTCGGCGTCGAGGACGGCGCGAACGTGGAGGCTTTGGATCAGCCCGCGCCGAGCGATCGAGAGCCTCTCTCTCGACCAATTCCTCGTCAGTGCGCCAAGCGCAGCCCTCTAACTCTACACGTAGAAAGGAGAATCACACCGGGTTAGATGCTCAACTACCGACCACTCCGGAGGGTGAAAGCCCCTCCCTGCCACACCATGCAGTGTGGGGCGGGAAGCGAACGGGTGAGGCCGACCGGGGGTTTCGGGATCGGGTGCGTTCTCGCCGAGCGTCCGACTGTGGTCGCGACCCACCACGCCCCGCATCCGGATGCGGTGGCGGCGCGCTTCTCGATCGACCCGCTTACGCCTTGCTTCGTGAGCCACCTCTCGGACGTCATCGAAGCGCGTCAACCGACGCTTTGGATCCACGGCCACACCCACGACTCCTTCGACTACCAGGGCGGGGCGACGCGCGTCGTCTGCAATCTCAAGGGGCCATGGGCCCATAAGGCCGGCGCGACGGCTAGAGAACGTGGACTTCGGGATGAAGATTGTGGAGCTTTGAAACCGTGAATGCACAGCTCGACCATCAATCGTGGCCACCACGCCTTCGGCGTGGCGGCCACCTAATCAACCCTCCGGTCACGCCATAGTCAGGTCAGAATTTTGTGAAGCTGAGGAGATCACTGGCGTCGAAGCGGTAATTGACGCCGGCTCGAACGACGTGAAAGCTGATGTCCCGCTTGCCGCCGGGGCCGCCCGCAGCGCCGCCCGAGACGTCGTTGAAGAGATACTCAGCCTTCGCCGACCAATTGCGTGCAAAGGTCCATTCGGCGCCGCCGCCCACTGTCCAGCCCGTCGCGACGCCGCCGCCGGCGCCCGCATAGGCGAAGCCGCCCGTGCCATAGAGCAGCAAGGTCGGACTAAGCGCCAGAACCCCGACGCGCGCCCGCAAAGTGCCGAACCAGGGAACAGAACGTGCGCCTTGCGCTCCCGGAAACGGGAGAAGGGGCGCAGCGCCGGCAGCGAATGCAGTCGGGTCGAACAGAGCCGGACGTCGGCCGGAGAGGGAAAGGCTGGTTCCCTGAAAATCGGTTTCGAGACCGACCACGAACAGTGGCGTCAACTGATAATTGTAACCGATCTGCGCGCCGCCGACGACGCCGCCCGCGCCGCGTTCCGGCCATCCGCCGCCGAGGTTCAGGCCGAGGTAAAGCCCGTTCCACAGAGCGGCGGGCGGGGGCGGCGGCGTGTAAACGGGCTTGCGCGAAGGAAGATCGGCGGCCCGCGTCGGTTCGAGGAGCGCGATCAGGGCGAGGATGGAGAGCGTGGGTTTTTTCATTTCCGTAAAATCCTGCTTTCGGTTTTCAGTTGGCCCCTGCCGCCACTGGACGGCAGTGGCCCGGCAGGGGATGCCCGCCGGGCACGGATCGGCGGCTCGAGAGGGCAAGAAGCCGGCCGACCGGGCGACCGCTCACTCGCGCGGCCGTTCGTTCCGACCCGGCTGCCGGGTCGGCCGTCACTTCGAAGAGGCGTCGATAGGGCGGCGCCGCTTCGTGTGAAATTTACCCACGTAATATGCGTGGGTAAATTTCACACGTCAATAGCTCGCGCGGGAATTTCGTCGCCATTCGCGGAATGTTGTCGCAGAAAAGAGTTGGTTACGCGCGCTCAGCGCCTCGGACGGCCGCCGGGACCAGGCATTCCAGGCCCCGGGAAGCCGCCAGGAGGCGCTCCGCCGGCTCCGAACGGGAACGGATCTCCAAAGCCGCCAGAGGGCACATTTCCGAAATTGGGTGGGGCCTCAGCGCCGGACCGCGACCCGCCACCGTCGCCCGCGGGCGCCGGCGCGGTTTCCTCGACGCTTTTCATCCGCTGGCGGAAATCCTTACCCGAACCCTTCTCGCCGAGGCTTTCCGAGGCGCGGAAGGTCTCGATGGACCATCCGCCGTTCCGGTCCATGGCGACGCCGATCACGGCGCGGATGACGCCATAGAAGGAGGGGTCGCGCCGCGCCGTCAGCATCGGCCCGGCGGCGGCGGCGACCATATCGCCGTCCCGTTCGACATAGGTTTCGACGAGCGCCTGTCGCACCCCACGCGGCAGCCACTCGTCAGGCGCAACATGGGAAACCTCGAAGGCTCCGGCGGCGACTGCGCCGCGCAGCGCGACCCGTTGTCCGGCCAGCGACCGCGCCGCGCCGGCGAGCGGTTGCGCCCCGATCGCCAGCCGTCCGTCCGCGTCACGCGTCACCGTGCCAACGATTTGCGCTACCGCGGCATCGACGGGCTCGACAAGGCTTGCGACGATCGTCTGATCCGGCAGGCGCAGTCCGCTGACTGCGACATGCTGTCCGACAGCCAGTCCGCCGGCGGCGACGCCACGCCCGAGTTCGACCTTCTGCCCCAGGATGCGCAGGCTGCGACCGGAGATCGATTCGATCGACCCCACCACCTCGTGCAGGATGCGGATGCGCGTCGTCGTGAAGCCCGCTTCATTGCGCTGCGCGACGAGCGACACGACATGGCCGACGCGCATGCGCGAAACATCGACCGGCTGTCCGTCTATCGTCACCTCCGCCGTGGGCGCGTAGGAAATCTTCAGCCCGTTGACGAGAATGCTGCCGAAGCCGCGGATCGTGCCGACGACGCCGGTGCCCCCCAATCCATTGTCGGGGTCGGGAAGCACGGAAATGTAGCCGGTGCCCCCGAGGCCGTTGTCCTTCGGCTTCTCTCCGGCGCGCCCGGGCGCCGCGCCGTTGGCGAGACAGGCGAAGAGAGAAGCGATCAGCCGGCGCCGGTCGAGCCGTAGAAATCCTGTCACGACGGCTCTCCCGGCTGGTTTTCCGGCGCGCCGTCGCCGCGCGGCTCCCGTTCGCGGTAGACATAGACGCCGAAGTTCCAGCGCCACTCGCCGCCGGCGTCGCCCCGGTGAAGCGTCTGCGCCTCGCGGTTGGCCGCGAGCAACGCCTCCATCGCCACTTTGCGGGACAGCGCCTCGAGCTGGCGCGCCACATCCTCGGACAGGCCCTCGTAATGGACAGCGCGCTCGAGGAAGGGCGCCGGGTTCGAGGTCACGTTCTCTACAGCCGCGGCGATATGGTCGTGCAGATTGCGGCCGAAGTAATGGAGCTGTCGATCGTCGCCGCGGTTCGGCGCGATCGCCGCCTCGGTGAGGACCACGCGGCCCTTGGCGTCGAGGACTACGATCTTGCGATCAAGCCACTCGTCGAGCACGGCTCGCGGGCGAAGATCCTTGGTGACCTCCTCGACCAGCGACTCGAAGGTGGGCCCGGAGCCCGCGCGCCGCAGCGGCGCCGGCGCGCCGTTCCTGTCCGTGAAGCGGCGGTCGGCCAGCCACAGAGCGACGATCTGGGTCGTGCGGGACAGCGAGGCCGGCGTCATGCGGACCGGAGCCCCCGCTTCACGCAGACGCCGGACCTCCTTGCGGTGGATTCCCGTCAAGAGGCTGATGCGGCTGTCGGTCTGCTCCTTGTCCGGCAAGGCGAAATCATGGACGGCGACATTGACGTAAAGCTCCCGCAGCAGGTCGCAGAGTGCTGGAAAGGTCGTGCCGCAGCGGATGAACAGCCGCACGAGCGGGCGCAGCAGGCGCGCGATCGGCTGCTGAAGCTTCTGCGCGTCTGGGAGCGCGTCGTCGCGGCTTTCGGTCATGAACCTTGGTAACCCGAGTCAAAGTGGGACACAATCCCACGACTCCTTGACGTGGGAAATTTTTACACGCATAATCCCGGGCGTGTGATGTTTTCCCACTTCGGAGTTTCGAGATGTCCCTCACGCTCCTGCCCCTGTCGGCCCCCACGCGCCGAAAGGCGTATGCCGCACCCGATATGCTGAGGCGTCTCGGTGTGGTCGTCACAATCGGCGCGAGTGCTTTCGCGTCGTCGAGCCCCCGGATCAGCGCCCAGCCGCGCCCTTCAATCCAACAATCGTGCGATGCGCCGGTGACGACGACATCGGTCGCGTTCTGCTCGCTGCGCTGAGCCCCAGGCGAAGAGAGACGGAGTCGATAATGGTTGACTACATCCGCACCGCCTTTTTCGACGAGGATCGCGCAGATCGGGGTTCTTCGGGATCCTCGCCATGCGACGGCAATCGGCGCATCGATGCATGGCTTTCGGCCTGGATCCAGGCCGAGAACCAACATCTCATATGCGACCGCGCCATGAACACTCTCGATCCGGTCACTGCGACCCTCTACTTCCGCGCGCGGGAACTCTACTGGACCGTGACGCGCGCGCTCGGCCTCGGCCATCTTCACGACGGCTCGCGCGTCCGCACTTGCCGGTCTCGCCCGCACCTTCCTGCCAATTCCTCCCCGGCGCACGGCTGCTCCCGATCCGCCGCAGGGCGGCTGTTCATCGACGTGACGCCGACACATCGCTTTGGAGGGCAGACGGGCATTCAACGCGTCGTGCGCGAGGTCGCGCGGCGCGCCCCGAGAAGCGGTTTTGCGATGCCTGTGATCATCGAAAGCGGCAAGCTTCTCTCGTGGTACGATAGTCCGGACTGGTCGAGCCCGCTGTCGTTCGCGCCGGGGGACCGACTCCTATTGCTCGACGCCTGCTGGGGCCTGACCGGGGAATACGAGTCGATCATCCACAGCCTGCGGGCGGCAGGTGGAAGCCTCGTCACCGTCGTGCACGATCTCATCCCGCTCACGCATCCGCTGGCTGTTTCGCCGCGCATGCACGCGGAGTTTCAGGAATGGTTCGACGCGATCGTGATGGAAAGCGACGGCGTCGTCTGCGTCTCGCGCAGCGCGGCTTCGGATTTCATCGAGTACGTCGAAAAACGCGCCCCTTTCGGGCGCCCCGATCTTCCTGTCGGCTGGTGGCGCCTCGGCGCCGATTTCGAAGACGAGGATCGGCGGCCCGTTTCCGCGATGGCGCAAGCCATTTTTACGGATACGACACCCTGTTTCCTTAGCGTCGGAACGCTCGAGCCGCGAAAGGCCTACCCGATCGCGCTGAACGCTTTCGAGCAACTGTGGCGCATGGGGGTCGACGTCCGATATCTCATCGTCGGCCGACCCGGCTGGCAGAGCGACGCGCTCGCTCACGACATCACGCGACACCCGGAGTTCGGTCGACGTCTGTTCTGGCTCGACCGCGCGAGCGACACGGATCTGCGATTCTGCTATCGCCACGCCCACGCGCTCGTCTTCCCTTCGGTCATCGAAGGCTTCGGCCTGCCCCTCGTCGAAGCCAACCGGCACGGCCTGCCCGTCATCGCCTCCGATCTACCGGTGTTTCGCGAAATTGGCGGCGGCCATGTCGACTTCGTGCCGCTGCTCGATCCACGCGCGCTTGCGGAGAAGATAATGGAGCTTTGCAGCCGGACTGCTGAACGAAAGATCGTCGTCGCGCCGTCATGGGATCAGTCGGTCGACAGTCTCATTCGGCTGATTCACGAAGGCGCCTACCAGGCCGGCGCGCGCATCGCCGCGAGGCAAGCCGCGATCCAGGGAGGCTGAGCGCCGAGCCATGACATCAACAATCGTCGCGACCATCCTGTCGCTCTTCGAGCCGGACTTGATTTCGACAGCGTCGAATTCGCTCATGGCGATCGACGTGGCGGGATTCATGATCGTTCTGGGAGTCCTGCTGTTCGGAAAGATCTGACGGCACACCGATTGATCATCGCGTATCGCGATGAGCTCCGGCGTAATAAAATTCGCGAGCCAAACTTGCTGGACACCGCGTTACGGCGCCACCTAACAGCAAGCTACTATGGTTGGTGCTTCCGCGCACAGCGCACCACCACGAATGCTAGTGAGACAACGGCAAGATATGCCAGCGAAGCGTGACGGCGCGCGATCGGCTGCGGCGCGACAGCGCGGTGACGGTCGCGTTCCCGCAATATCCGTCCGAGGGGGGCTGTTCCAGGGATTGATCGCGCCCGGCAGACATTCCTCGACGGTGAAGCTGCCGGCGTCAGGCCGGGTCGGCTCTACGACGGAAGTCAGATTTCGATAGTTGGCGGTGGCCACCCCCTCAGGTCGTGCTGAGAGAAAATCAGCATGGCGACAATAAGCGAGCCCAATGTGGCCAACCCCCCGCCAGTTCATGGGATTTTCACCTGTCCATTGACCATCGGCCATCTTTTGTGGACGTGTTGCCAAGGACGATCAAATGCGACGATGTACCAGTTCTACGCTGGCTGATGACAAATCAATCTGCTGGGCATTACCAACCTGGTGGAAGAAGGGACCCTTAAGATGAAAGAAGGAATGCCAACCCGAAAATCTCTCTTTGGGGAAGCGTTCAAGCTGGGAATAACATACCTGTTCCTGACGGCGTTATTATATGGCGTATCGGCATTTTTTTCGGGATCGAGACAGAGCGAAAATGGTTTTGAAGGCTTCGTTGGGCACTCCGGTATTGTCGTTCTTGTGTCCGGAGTTCTGTCATTTTCAATGATGTCGATTGCAGTCTGGCATTTTCGCGGAGCAACGATGATTTATAACATCATCACCTGCTTCTTGATATCTGCGCTCGTTTCTATCACAGATTTTTTCCTCACTCGCGAATTATGCCGGATTCTCTTCACTGAGGACAATTTGGATTTTTCCATTTCCAATAATATTAACGACTTGTTCATCTGCTGGGCAGCGTTCTTTGGCTGGTCCAGCGTGTTCCTGACGCTTCTGTACAGCTTCGATGTTAGGGATCGCGAGCGCCGATTAGCTGTGGTTCGGGAAGACGCCCTTTCCGCACAAATGAGGGCGCTGCGCTATCAGGTAAACCCGCATTTCCTCTTCAATACGCTCAACTCGATCGGGGGACTGATTGAAGAAGGCTCCGCGACACGCGCCGAGCGGATGGTGCTGTCGCTGTCGACGTTCCTGCGCACAACGCTGACGCTGGACCCGTTCCACGATGTCCGATTGTCCGAGGAACTGAGATTGCAGGAGGAGTATCTGGAGATAGAGCATGAGCGTTTCTCGGATCGGATGACCTTCCATATCGATAGGCCGGATGATGTGCGTCACGCTCTGGTGCCCAGTCTGATCCTCCAGCCTCTGATTGAAAACGCAATCAAGCATGGCGTTGGCGCGATGTCGGGCGAGGTCAGTATTTCGCTTTCCGCCCGTCGTGAGACGAACCGGTTGCTGGTGATCGTCGAGAACGACATGCCGATGGAAACGGTTAGGCCAAAGCCCGCCGGCACGGGGCTTGGGCTGAAGAATGTGGCCGAACGCCTTCGAGCGCGGTTTCGGGATGACGGGCGATTTTCGGCCGGTCTTGCCGCACCGGGCATCTATCGGGCAACGCTCGATATGCCGTGGAGGACGGAATGACCGAACTGTCGGTTCTTGTTGTCACTGCTGACCCGCTGCCCGGCGCCGGCTGAAACGACTGTTGAACAAGCTCGTCTGGGTAAACCATGTCGACGAGGCCGGCGATATCATGAAGGCCCGCGCCCTCGTAGAGGAGCGCGTACCGCACATTCGCAGGATCGCCACGCCGATGGCGTGGTCGGTCTTGGGCGCATCGCCATTCGATTTCCTACGGCGTGGATCGAGCCGCTCCGATGCACCGGTACACATTCGATGTACAGGAAAGATCGGGCTCTTGGTAAGCATTTGCTGCACGGCGACGGACGGAGGAGACCATCTTGGCGACACTGGTAAGCAGTGTGTTGCGATTTGCATGGCGCACATCATTACTGCTTGGCGCGACATGGCTCGAATTAACGCCTCGCCCCGCGCAGGCCCAGGTCTATCCCTGCCCGGCAGGACCTAGCCCGGGCGAGAGGATGGTCGGATTGAGACAGGAAGGACAAGGGGTCAGTTCCGTACCGATGTGCGCGGCTGATGCGCAACCGGACAGCGATTACCGCTCTGCCGACGGGCGCGGCTTGGTGATCCCCCCTGCGCCATGGCCTGAGAATCTCACTCCTGGATGGGGTATGGTCGTGACTTTTACCAACCGGAAGGGCAAGGAAGCCGGAAAGAACAGCAAGGATGCCTATGTCGCCGTGGTTAACCAACCGACGAGCGACGACGCCTTCACCGCCGCGGCAAGGGAATGTCTGGCGAGAGTGATGCCAGGGCATGAATCCGAATGCCCCCACAGAGGCGATGGTAGTTCCGCTACGACGCTCGCCTATGTCACCGTCTATCGGTGGCCGTCGGGAGAGCATACCTATCAGATTAACAAAGGGCGGAACATTCCTCGGTCGACCTGCGAGAGCGCCCAACAGCAGGCCAATTACCTCAAGATCGCTAGATTGAGCGGAATCGAATGCCCCATCGAGATCGTTGAGGAGCTGATTAACGGAACTCCGAAGGAATGGTGATAACTCGGCGGCCTCGCATCTAAAAGCCGGCCGAAAGCTTCTGAGGGTCACGCCCCGATCCAGCCCATAATTACATCGTCATCCCCATCATCTGAGGAAGGCGCGGCCGGCGCTCGTGACCGCGCAGGTCCCGTCATCTTTGGCGTCGAATGATCCCGGAGCGGGGGGCTACGTCATGAAAACATGGATCGGACTCTCTGTTATCGGCTTTGTGCTGGTTATAGGCATCCTATTCCTGCGTTCCGACATGAGAGGCTGGACGCCGGGGACCTGGACCGACCCAGAGACGGTCGTTGAACCGGTAGATGGAAACGACCCTCCCTTTACGGTCGCCGATTGCCTGCTGGGTACGATTGACCCCTATCAGACGCCACGCGGCCATGATTACGGCGACATAGCGACCATCAGAGTCCTCACCTGCCGTAGCCGATCGAGCGCGGTGAAGATCATGTTTGTCTATCTGCTCCTGACCTTGAGCTATCCAGCTTATCGCTGGGCCACGCGCCGAAAGAACAGATGAAATACGGGACCAAGCGCTGGCGGAAGTCTCCTCCTCCATGAGGAACCAGTACATCCCAGACGATTGCGTGAAGCATCGGTTTGCAATCAAGCTAAGCGCATGAGACTGTCTGCATTCATTTTGGTGACCGGGATAACGGCACAAATTGCGCCGGCAGGCGCAGAGGAAAATCTCTGGGGCGCCATAGCCCTCGGCGGCAATGGTTTCGGCGCGAGCCGTGGACGTCCGGACGAAAACGCCGCGATCTCGGGGGCTCTCCGCCAGTGCGAGGAAAGCGGTGGTGCGGGCGAATGCAAGATCCGGCTGACCTACCGCAACCGGTGCGCCGCCTACGCCTCCGGTGACAATCGGGAAGTCGCTATCGCTTATGCCGACACGATGGAGAAGGCGAGCAAGCTCGCGCAGCGCAGTTGCTCGGAAGCGACCAAGAACTGCCGTATCCAGTATGCGGCCTGCAGCGTTCCCTCCTCCTTCAACTGACAAGTTATCGGCAACCGAATTCGGATCGACGACATAATCCGGAATAATTTGCAAGGCGGGGCGCATGATGGACGGTTCCAACCTCGAGGACTGAAATTCAGCATCTCCGGGCGCAACGCCTTATTTGTCCTTCACACGGTTTCTTGCACATCGGCCGTGAGCGATGCTGGTAAAACTCGGCCTGAAGAGGCCGCCAGGATGGATTTCTCGCGCTCTGCTTCGGGCGTCAAAATGGTCGATAATCCCTGAAAATCGCCGCTCACCGGATTTCCGCAGTCTCGCTACGAGCTTGCGACAACCTCTTCGCCCTTGCTTGCGACCATCAGCGCCTGCTGTAACGAATATCCGCGACGAGTTCCCAGCAATCTTTGGTCGGGTCAAGAAGCAATCGGCCATCGACTCGCCTTCCCGGACGGTAAGGTTTGCCGTCGAGATCATACGCCGTCCCCAAACTCTCCTCGCCCACGTACGGTCCGCGGTAATGCACGCGCGTCCAGTCGACGGAAATTTGATTGCTCTGGCTCTGATTGAACTCCATCATCACATATTCATCTTTGTCGCCGGGCTTCGCCGGAACGGCCGATTTCCAAAAGAAATCGAACGTCTGGATGGGAAATTTGTCGTAACTCTCTTTCGGAATCGCGCTCTTCCTCGTCTCGCTGTTTTCGCCGCGCTCTGCATAATCGATCTGAGGCGCGGCGTATTTCTTTCGCACCGCTGCCGATCGGATCATTGCCCAGAACAGCTCTTTATAACTCCGGGACTGGCACGCGAGCGTCGCCTGTTCGAGTTCATGCTGTTCGAGTTCGGCAATTGGATTTTCGGCGCCGCCCCATGCCGGTCCGGCAGACAGGATTTGAGGCAACGCCAGAGCGACCAAAAGGCGGGCGAAGGTTGAAGAGAAGGCGGGCATTATCCACTCATGTCTGATTTTGCTTTCCTGTCGAAGCTATCGTCGGTCCGGGTCGAAGTTGAGCGTAAAAGCGAACCGGTACGTCGTGTATGTTGATGGCATGTAGCGCTGGGAATATCCACGGATAGGACGGCTTGCGCGAGGACTGGCGATGTCTCGAAGACGATGGCGACAAATCGCCACGGTCGGCTTTGTAGCCTGTTCATATTGCTTTTGGCCGTCCGCACCGGGCTTTGCCGGACTCGGCGGCCGCGATGAAGCAGCTTTGGACTATTTGACCGAATACAGCGCGCAAATCGCACCGGAGGACAAAGTGAGCAGCAAGGGCGAGGCCTTGTTCGACGCGGTCGCTATTCTCCTGCAAGACCACTTCAACGCAGGCGCCACGTTGACGATGAACAAGGAAACGAGCACGGCTATCGTCGACGGCAATCCGTCGCGGCTGGCGGACGTCTACCGCGACAAGAGCAACGGACGGTCGCGGATTCCTGTCGGAATCTTGGACGGGGCCCCGCGCGAGGGAATTGAAGCTGCGGAGACGCCGCGCCCGTTGCATGAGATTCCGCTGCAATATCGCGGAAAATGGGCCTATTCGGCGCATGATTGCACCGCAGGAGAATCGACCGCCATCCTCGCAATCGATTCCGAAGGTCTGCATCAGGCGGAAGGGGAAATGATCGCTCTCGGGGTCCTCCCTAAGGGGAGCTCGCGCCGTACGATTTTTATCAACGCTCGAAATTCGGGTGGCGAAGGAGAATGGGATTCTACGGAGGAGTTTACGCTTTCATCCGATGGCGCCGATCTCGAATGGCGGAGGGTGCGGCCCGATCCATCGCCGGTCTCGCGATTGTTCCGTTGTCGATAAAGCTGCGCATGAAGCAGCGCCACAAGTGGAAAAAACAGTTGGGAGACACAGGTGATATCGCGACGAGCGCTTTTTCTATGTCCCTTTGTCGTCGGCGTCATGCGCCTCGCGGCCGGGGACGTTAGCTGCGACAAGCGCGGCGACAAGGCATGAAGCTGCGTGGCGGATGGGGGGCTCTCACTCGCAAAGTTTCAATGTGACGCGCTCTCGACCGGCTTCCTCCATCACGAGCGTTTTCTTCTCGTCCGAGAGGCTGAGCTGATAGAAATGGCTTTCGCCTTGTCGAAGCGGGCGCAGTTCGACGAGCATCTCGGCAGCGTTCCGCTCCCTCTCGGACGAAATGACGATTTTGCGTTTCTCCGCCAAAGCGGCTTCTACGTCTCGCGGCGTCATCGTCTCCGGCGTTCGGACGTAAGCGCCAGCGACCACGAGCGGGCCGGATTTGGTGGAGATGCGATCGGCGGCGATCCAGACGAATCCGTTGGGAGTCCGGTCCGGGAGCGCGGCCCGGCGCGGCGCCTCGCCGCAGATTTCCGGACGCAGGGCCCAGGCGCCGAGGAAGCCCGGCAAGATGCGGGAAACATCCAGAGGCGCATAGGCTTTGCGCGCCCCCCAGGCGCCGGCGACCACGATGCCGCTTTCGTCCACAGTCACGCTGGACGACGCGGCGTAAGCGGGTGAGGTCGCCAAGAGGATGCCGACGAGAAATCGTTTCAACCTATTCGACATCGGGAGACCTTCCGCGTTCACGGAGTGGCGCAGGGAAGCTTGCGCATCAGGTGGAGCGAACCGGCCCGGAGGGCGCGCGTTTCGAAGACAACCGTCGGCGTCTCGACGCGGATCTGCGAAGCGTCCGTGAAGCTCTTGACCTCTTCGCGCGTCAGACGCCCCGTTTCCAAAGTGCCCGAGCCTGTCACCAGAATGGGCACGCGCTTGAACTCCTTGTCCATTTCGTCGATGAGGATGACCGTCCCCGGCGCGCCGAAGTAATACGCCTTGTTTTTCATATAGGCGGTTTCCTCCTCGCCCGAAGCGTCGGAGCCTAACGGCGCGAGTTCTACGAGGAATCTCCAAACGCTCTTTGCGGGGTCGATGCGGTCGCAGCCGAGTGCAAAATTCGGCATCAGGTCCCGCGGACCGGACTTATGTTTCGCATCGAGAAAATACAAGCGGACACCGCCGCCCCATGCGTGTTCGTCGATAACCCATTCCGATCGAGCGCTCGAGTCGATGACCTCGAGTTTTTCCCGAGGGGAGGCCGCTACCGAGAGCGACGCGAGAATCTGCAAGCCAGCGATAGCGGCGACGCACACTCGGGCGACGCGGCGCGCGGCGCGCTTTGCTTTTGGCATCTTATGATACTGGCCTTTGAGAGCGAGGGAGCGGATGAGATCGATATGCGAGCTCAGTGCGTTGCGCAGGGAAGCTTCGCATTCCTGTCGATCGTCGCCTTCAGCGCCGAGGTTCCGGATTCGAAATAGATCCTCGGCGTCTCGGCGCGGATTGCCGATGCGTTCAGGATGGCTCGGACATCATCTTGCGTCAGAGCAGCGGTTTCGAGCGCGCCGTTCCTCGGCGTAAGCGGAGTGTGCTTTATTTCCTTGTCCGCCTCGTCCAGGAGAACGAGCGTTCCCGGCGCGCCGAAGTAATATTTCATGCCTTTTTCATGGGCGATCTCGTCCCTGCTCGTGATGCCCGATCCGGGCGATGTGGCTCCCACGCGAAAGCGCCAGTAGCTCTTGGTCGGATCCTGGTCGGCGCAACCAAAGGCAAATTCAGGCGCTCCTCCGGCGAGAAAATTCAGGGAAGGCGCGCCCGCTTCCTGGCTTTGTTTCAGGTCGAACACAAAGCGAGAGCCGCCGCCCCAGTCAAAGGCCTCGATCCAATTCGCCCGAGGATCGCGTTCGACGGCTCTGAGCGGCGCCGGAGAGGCGGCCATTGCGGGAAGCGACGCGAGCATTTGAAGAGCGACGACGACTGCAAGGCGAAAGCTGGCGCCGATTGGCGTGGAAGGCGTCTTTCTGGACATTTCGCAACCTAGACGAAAGGGTAAGCGGTTAGCTTTCGCTCGAGGAGCAAAAGAGAACGGCGGGGTGATAGGTGGACTTATCGCTGTGTCGGCCGCCGAGGGGCGGCCTCGATCGGGAGCGATGCGAGACTCCGAGCCCTGCGATCGTGACGACACGGCGACGCCGCGCGCTTTGCTTCTGACATTTTACGATCCTAACTTTCGAGAGAGAGGGGGATGCCGATCGACACGCGAGCTCACCGCGCGGCGCAGGGAAGCTTCGCATTGCCGTCGATCGTCGCTTTCAGCGCCGAGGTTCCGGATTCGAAAAAAATCCGCGGCGTCTTGGCGCGGATCACGGGCGCGTTCAGGATGGCTTGGACATCGTCTTGCGTCAGAGCGGCGGTTTCGAGCGCGTCATTGCTCGGCGCAAGCGGAATGCGCCTCATCTCCTTGTCAGCCTCGCCCAGGAGAATAAGCGTCCCCGGCGCGCCGAAGTAATATTTTATGCCCTTCTCATATGCGATCTCGTCTCTGCTCGTGATGCCAGATCCGGGCGGCGTGACTCCCACTCGAAAGCGCCAGTAGCTCTTTGCTGGATCCCGGTCGGCGCAACCGAACGTAAATTCAGGACCGCCTCCCGCGAGAAACTTCAGGGAAGGCGGCCGGACATTTGTTTCGAATTCGGTTCCAGCGAGAAAATCTCGGTGCGCCGCGTCCGCCGCCAGGCTCTGTTTCAGATCAAAAACGAAGCGAGCGCCGCCGCCCCAGCTACGGTCCTCGATCCAATAATTCGACGGAGAGTCGCGATCCACGGCTCTGAATGGCCCCGTAGAGGCGGCTAACGCGGGAAGCGATGCGAGCGCGACGACGGCGATGAGGAGGGAACTGGCGCCGACGGGCATGGAAGGCGTCTTCCTTGACATTTTGTAACCTCGACGAATGAGTGGGCAGATAATGTTCGCCCGACGCGAAAAAGAACGGCTGCGGCGGAGAGATTCACCACTGTGTCAGCCGGGTTCGATCGAAAGACAGCCGCTTGCATCGCCGCCAGGAGTGAACGACGCGGACCAGCAGTCACAAGAGGAACAATCCCGCGCCGATGGGAAGGGTGACGATCGTCAGCCAGCCGCCGAGCGCCATATTGTCCAGGGTTTGTCCCACGTCCGAACCGAGGACGAGGCAGGGGTGCGGATTGCCTTCGTCGAGCGCACAACCGTTCACGTTCGCGACAAGGCCCGCGGCGAAGAGGGAGATCAATGGGAGCGAGGTGACGATAATGATCGCGACGAGCGCCAGCCCATGGCGCCAAGCCTGCCTGTCCGAATGTACGCCGGGATCGTCTGTCATGGCGGTGACCTTTCCGACATGCGCTTCAGTCATCGATGGCATAGATGCTTGCGTCGTAAACGAGTCCAATCTCCGCTCCATCCGGCGCCTGGACCCGTAGGGCGGTCCATTCCTCGCCCGCCTCCGGCCCGTTATCGATTTGCGAGGCGTTGCCAAGCTGCAGCGGACGGTATTGTCCCGCGGCCGCGGGTTCGCAACTTTGTCCGGCGAGCGAGCGCAAAAGTGTGGCGCGCAATGCTTTCGGTGTCTTTTCGTGCAGATGGGCCTTCTCGACAATAGAGACGGCGAAGGTCGCGGCTTCGTAGCTCGGGCAGCGATAGCCGCGATGATAGTCTCCGTGCGTCTTGCCGCTCAGGCGGATCGTCCCCTGGAAGGTTCCGTGACTCGGATCACCGATCCACTCTTGGAGCGATTTTTCTGAATCCCGCGCGGACGCGACGCCAAAAGCGAAAAGCAGGACGAGCAAGGCGCAAATATTTCTCATAATTTTTTGGAATCCCAGCCTCTCGGATAAGGCATGGAGCCATCCGATCCTCTCGGAATCAACCCCGCCGAAGCACCGGTACGATGCGCGCGTTGCCGCTGACAGAGACGCGGCAAATAATGCGCTATGGCGCTTCGGGGCAACGAGCACCCTCGTCAATCAGAAAGGGGCAGGACATGCGCATCGGCGGCGAGAGTGTCATTCAGCAAGGCGACGACTGCCTTGCGCGAGGGGACGTTCAACTGTCTCAACAGTTGCGAGACATGGTTGCGTACCGTGAAATGCGACAACTTCAAGCGCCGGCCGATCTCCTTATTCGACAGGTCATGCATCAAGAGCCGCAGTATGTCGCGTTGTCGTTCTGTCAGCGAGGAAAGCCTGTGCAGGAGGGAAAAGTCGCGCGCGCCGGCTGCTTCGCGCTGCGCATACAACACGCTGCCCTCCGGCAGCATATGACGCACTCGAGCAAGAATATCATCCGCATCATTCGTCCGCACCGCGAATAACACGACGCTCGCGGTCGCACTGTGCTCGATCATCGAGCGGACTCCTGAACGCCCACTGACCCGAAGGTTTGGCGCGATGTCCGAAATGTCGTATGTGTCCATGCTGAGACTTCCGCGTGGTCCCTTGCCCAACTCCGTAGCATCGCTCGAGCGAGGGTTCATTCGACTTCCGGCGACGAGCGCGAGCGCGGCGACGAGCGGCGGCAAGAATCTGCGAATGGCGACTGTGGGGGGACGAACGGCATGCCGAAGACGGCTTTGCGGGTGTCCTAGAACGCCGACACGAGTCGATGAATGGGAAGACCCTGCAGGTCGAAGAGGGAATGAAGGGTGATGAAACGATCGTCTAACGCATGCGCAATCCGTCAGGCCACCTTTCGCTTCGGCCTGATCTATTGGGTGGGCGTATTCATTTTCTCCAGCATATTATGGGGTATCGTTGGCACGGACCCGATCGAATCCGCCATTGGCAAGCTTTTGCACTATGCCTTGTGCTCGGTCATCACCGCCGGCATTTCGGCGCTATTGTTCCGCTTGCACGAGAGGCTGGTCGAGACGCGCTCCTCGGAGAATGCGCTCCCGTTGCTCGTCGCCGCTTCCTTCATCCTCTCTCTGGCGGCGGCGCCGGCCTGGGCCGCGCTTGGCTATGCGGTCTACACTCTCTGCGTCTGGCCGCAGCCCGCTGTCTTCGACTGGAAAGATTTCGGCTATGACACTGCATATGGCGCGGCGTTGTTTTTCGGATGGTCCTGTCTGTTCATTACTCTCGTTTTCGGTTTCGAGCTCCATGACCGTGAACTTAGGCTCGCCGCCGTTCGTGAGGAGGCCCTGACCGCACAGATGCGCGCGCTGCGGTATCAAGTAAATCCGCATTTTCTCTTCAACACTCTGAACTCGATCGCCGGCCTGATCGAGGAAGGATCGGCCACCCGCGCCGAGCGCATGGTCCTGTCGCTCTCGACATTCCTGCGCACGACCCTGTCGCTCGATCCCATGCATGACGTGTCCCTGGCGGATGAGCTGGCTCTGCAGGAGGAATATCTCCAGATCGAGCGCGAGCGCTTTTCCGACCGAATGGCGTTCAGCATCGACATGCCCGAGGACGTGCGCAGCGCCCTTGTGCCGAGCCTGATCCTCCAGCCGCTGATCGAGAACGCCATCAAGCACGGCGTCGGCGCCACTGTCGGCAAGGTCGAGATCGCGCTGCGCGCGCGCCGTGAGGCAAACCGGCTTTGGGTCACGGTCGAGAACGACATGCCCATCGAGGATGACGGCAAGAAGCCTGCCGGCATGGGAGTCGGATTGCGCAACGTCGCGGAACGCCTGCACGCCCGCTTTCAGGGCGACAGCTCGTTTTCATCCGGCCCGGTCGCGCCCGGCCGCTACCGGGCATTCATCGAGCTCCCGTGGCGGCTCGCATGAGCGAACTCACGATTCTCGTTGTCGACGATGAGCCGCTCGCGCGCCGCAGGCTCTTGCGTCTGCTCGCGAAGATGGAATGGGTCGGGCGGATCGACGAAGCCGCCGACGCCAGGGAGGCTTGTCGCGCGGCGGAACAATCCCGGCCCGACATTCTTCTGCTCGACATTCAAATGCCGGGCGGTAGCGGCTTCGACGTTCTCGAAAGCCTCGGACCGGAGCCGCCGGTGGTCGTTTTCGTCACCGCATTCGACCATCACGCCCTGCGCGCCTTCGAGGCCAACGCCGTCGATTACGTCACCAAGCCGATCGAGCCAGGGCGCTTCGCTCGCGCCCTGGAGCGCGCGCGGATCGCCGCGGGCGCGCGTTTTCAGACGGACCGAGTCGCCGAATTGCAGGAAACGATCGCTTCCCTGAAGCGCGCTTTGACCGAACAGCCGCAAAAGCCGACCGAGTTCTGGGTGAAGGCGCGAGGCGAATATTTGCGCGTCACGCTGGCCAATGTGATCCGCTTTCAGGCGGAACGCGACTATGTGCGCATCCATGTTCCTGGCGCGGACTATCTCTTTCAGGAGAGCCTGTCCTCGCTCGAACGCCGTCTCGACGGCGAAGAGTTCCTGCGTATCCATCGCGGAGCGATTGTGCGCCGCAGCGCCATCACGCGTATCAAGCAGGCGCCTTTCGCGGCGCTGATCGCGGTTCTGAACGACGGCTCGGAAGTGCGCGTGGGGCGGACCTATGCGCCGTCGATCCGCGCAAAGCTGATACGCACGTAGGCAAAGGCTCCCTGTGCGCAATCCCGCTCAGCGTTCGAGGGAAACACCGTTTTGCACCATCCAGTCGAGGACCTCCAGCCGCGCTTGCCGAGCTTCGGCGTTGAGCAGACGCTCCGGCGTCATAAGGAGGTAGGTCTGGAAAGTCTTGCCCTGCCGGTTGCGCGCCCCGGCTGGGGCTCCTTGTTGCAACAATCTCAGAACGCGCGCCGCGTCGTTGATTTGCGCCGCGAGATGCAGAATGGTATTGCCCATGTTGTCGGCACGGTTCAAACGCGCTCCGGCTGCGAGTAACATTTCGAACTGCCGCTCCCGCTCCCCCATCATGGCCGCCATCAAAGGCGTCCTGCCGGTCTGACCATTGCGAGCGTCGACGTCGACATGGCGCGCGAGGAGGAGACGCAAATATTCCAAATCATTCGCCATGGCAGCGAAGTGGATCGCCGTATCGCCGTCGACGCCGGGCTGCGCAGGATCGGCGCCGACATTCAGCAGCACTTGGAAGGCGAAGTGGCTTTTGTTGAGCATAGCCCATTGCAACAGCGTGACGTTCTTGTCGCCTCTCGCCTTCACATTGGCGCCAGCCGCCACGAGCGCGGCGGCGCGCTTGCTGTCCCGCTGCATGGCGGCGTCGAGCAGTGCTTCGACCTTGGGGTCGGAAAAAATCTCTGCAGCGTCGGGCGCGGCGACGCTCGCCCTCGGATAAGAGAATGAAGATGCGATCAGAGCGCCGATAAGGAAGCTCCGCCGCGACAGAGTCGTCTGCGTCATGGCGCGGACTTCCTCCAGGGCTCGAAGGTGCTCAATGTGTAGCCCGTTTCTCCACTGGTGTGGAGCGTCGCGCCTTTGCATTCCCGGAGCCGGGTCTCGAAGCTGTGGCTCGTTTCGATCTGTCCGAGATCGGTCCGAACGCGCCCATGGTGATACCAGACGGTCGCCTGATAACGGACGTTGTCGGTCCCCTTCCACTCTATGCCCGATGTTTCCAACGACGTCTCTTGGCTGGAGCCGTCGGCGTCGACGGTCTTTTCGACGATGCGTCTCTTGTCCTCGGCATATTGGCGCTCGAGCGCTTCGACACATGCGCGATGCGACGCGAGCGCTTGTGAAGATGGCCGAACAGGCAGCCTGCCGCTCGCATGGGCCGGCCACGACGCAAGAAAGATCTTGAGGCCCAAAGCAGTCGCCAGCGCTCCAGAACTCGTCAATGCCATAGACGCTGCTCCAACGACATGCGATCGGCTTCGACCTTCAACGCGTCTCGCCATAATAGGGGGACTCTCCGCCTCGCGAATCATTCGTGTGCTCTTTTAGATTTGCGCAGACGCAAACGGCGTCGACGCAATTATTGGGAAGCTCCTTGTGAACAAAGGAGCAGTCCGGCCTCGAATGAACCGTTTCCCTCTTGGTGGCGTTCTCATAGGCGTAAACGGCAGCCTTAGTGTCCAGGACTTCCATGAGCCTCAATCCGCTGTTTTGGCAGATCAGCCGCTCGATCGGCTTTTTCTGCCTTTGACAGTCGAGGCAGGACGGCACGTCGCCGTAAAACTCCGACAACTCGCCGATCGCGCGCTTAACCTTGTCGACGTCCAAGTTCGGGCAATCGACCGCAAGGGCGCGCCCCGCGACGCCACCGAAAGACAAGATCAACAGGGACAGCAACAAAGCTGTTCGCATATCATCCTCTTTTGCGGTTGTTGTTCCACGCCGCGACGAAGTCATCGAAGTGGCTCCACGCGGTTGACGCAGGACCTCTTGGTCATATCGCTCCCGGGCGTGAACAGAGAGAAGGAAAAGAACGTCTCTCCTGGGCTGTTTTTGCCGCCATCCTCGTTGCGCCCAGCGCGGACAAAGACCGGCGTCGGCGCGGCTGGAAGATCAATCCGGAAAAAGGCGGTGTGCTCGTCATCTGGCAGATCGCCATAGCCGTCCGTTTTGCAATTATCGGCGAGCGTGGTCACTGTCCCGACGCTCAACTGCCTCTGGAGAATTTCCTGATAATTGCCGCTCGGATAGAACTTCTGAAGCTCTATCGCGTGAACGCCCTTGGCGCTGTGGAAAATGACGTCGATCGAAGCGTCGCCTTCGTTTCCCTTTTTATGCGTAGCGTTCGCGCCGATTCCAACCGGAAGATCGACCTCGCCAAATCCATTCAGGCGCAGTCGTCCGCGCAAATGGTATGTCACGCTGAGATCTTTTTCGGAATCTTCGGGATAGGCGAAACCTTGCCACTCGATGTTCGAAAGCGCGGCGATGTCCTTGTCCCGCTTCCCCTGTGCGAAGGCGATGAGCAGCGTCTCGAGCGGGTTGCTCGCGTCGCGTGCGTCTACCGAAGCGCCAAGCGCCATTGCGAGAACGAAGGAAAGCGCAAAACGATATGTGCGGCAGGTGAGAGCCATGGCGTCCATCGGTTGTGAGAAATTGACTCCGAGAAGTGGGGATATTCCAGCGAGGTTATTTTTCGGACGGAAAAAGCATGAAGCGCTTGCCTTTCAGGCGGTCGGCTTTGTCCGGCCCGAGACCGCGTAAGCTGTACGGTTCTACTTCGAAGGAGGACAAGGCATAGCGGTCGGTATTGTGCAGGAAACGCCACGATCCTTTCTCCCCGGAGTCTTCACTGGCGCCCCAACGCTCGTCGCTCGTTATTTCAAGGCTATTCGAATTGATTTTCCCATTCGAAAGTCTGGTCACGACCTCGTATCCGATCGCGCTAGGCTTCTCCGCCAACTCGGATCCGATGTCGTCGGCCCAGCGAAGTTCATATACAGGCTTTGCGAAGTGCATCAGCCGGTAGCCGGAGAAAGTCCGCCACAGAAGAAACACGCGGGTCCGAGCGGCGGAATACTCACAATGGAGATCATAAATGATCGTGGCGACATTACCGCTCCGCGACGCCACGATTATCCGGTCATCCTTGATAAGGTGTGCGTTATCGGTATCGTCGCATCCAGCATCGGTGTGCGAAATTAGAAATTTACGCGCGTCTCGCAGCGTCGGAGCATCCGGCGGCAATTCTGCGCTGCAGGCCGAGGTTTGCGCGAAGAGGGCCAAGGCGCAAAGACGCACGGCGAACCGGGTGCAGATTTTGTGCGTCATGCAGGTTTTGACCATCTCGCCTGCGCTTTTTCGAAATCACTGCAACGAGGCAGGCGAGAACGCGCATGTTCATTCTTGCTCTCGGCAAGGGGCGGTCGCTGGAGAGCGCTTCGCTCGTGATTCATTTGCCACGCTTGTTGACGCAGTTGCTCAACCACTTTCGCGCCGTCGAGCCGCTGTGCCACTTGCCGTGGATGACTTCCTGTCCGTGCAGTTCCACCGCATAATCCTGCATTTCTTCAATCGACCCGAGCAGCGCCTGTGTGGAGGGGACGGCGAATATGATCATTCCAATCTTTGCGGACCAAGGCAAACTCGCATGAAAAGCGAGAACCCTCTGGATTTCCCCGGACTGGGTAAGACTGACCGTCTCGGTGCGTATGTCCGTGGTCGGTGGGATCGCCCCGCCGAAATAGGCGAGGAGCGTGCCTTTGGCTTCGCCCACCCAATCCATGATCAAGACGCCGCCATTCAACTGGAGGAACGATGCGGTGCATATCTGGCGTGAATCTTTCGGCTGCGAGTGTGAGAATTTCCACACGCCCTGCTTCAATTCGCGCAAAACAGGATCGTTCTTCAAGAGACGCTCTTCGTTTTCCTGCGCGACTTGTTTTTCCCATTGGAGAAGGGCGCGGAATTCAGCGGCATTGAAGGGAGGAGGGCCGGAATCGCCGCGACTGCTCGGCCCGGCGCCGTCACCGCCGCCATCGTCGACATCGTACATGTGGAGGCAACCCGTCCAACCGGCATTTTCTTGTCCGGGGACCATAGCGCCGCCCGGGATGAATCCTGGCGGGCAGGCGCCTTCGGCGGACGCGCGGTCGCCGCCATGGAACGCAAACGCGAAGAGGGAAAATAGGACGCCACGCAAAAATCGGAATTGTCTTGTCATTTTCGTGCCTGGTCCCTACGCCTCGCGCCATGAGGCGCCTTCCGAAGGCTCTTCGTTGTTCGGCAAAACCCCCGACCGCATCCGCCTGTCGCGGACCGGACTGCCGCGCCAAGCTAAGGGAGATGACCAAGCTGGCCAAGGCTTACGATGTACCGGTGCTTGCGAGCGGCGTCATTGTGGTATTCTCATGGGCGTGTCCGAACCGACGCCATGACCCAGCGCCACCGCACGGGTTCGTTAGGCGTTCGCCGAGGGTCATGGGCGCCTTCCTTTCAGCGCTCCTGGCGGCGCAAGGTCGATAGGATCTCGCGTATCGCGCCGACGATCGCCTCCGGCTTCTCGAGCGGAATAGCGTGACCACTGTCGACCCACACCTGGCGGGCGCCGGGATTGAGGCGGAGAATGTCAATTCGCTTTGTATTGCCGTCACGAGCGAGTTCGGAGGTTTCGGTCATCGGCGTGCTCGCGCTCAGGACCGTCACCGGCCTGCCGGTGAACGGCGGCAGGGCGAGGAGCGCCGCGCCGGTCGCCGGCAGGGCGTCTAGCTCTGCTTGCGCGACTTCTGGAGACGCCAGGTCGATGACAAGCTTGACCCATCCCGGCCATTTTTCGCGCGCGCCAGCGCCGCTCAACTGCTCGGGATGAGTCGAATCGACCGAGGCCGGCCACTTCGTTGGGATGACGGCGCGCGTAGAGTTGGACGTAAAGACCGCCGATGGAATGGCCGACCAGCACATAGGGCGGCGCGATCCCCTTGGCCCGAAGGGTCGCGCGGAGTTCCTCCACGACCGTGACGCCGTCGCGCGGCGTCGTCGCCGGCGCACTGGCGCCGATGCCAGGACGATTGTAGGCAAAGACGGTGGTTTCCGTCGCGATGTCCGGCAGAACCTTAGACCACTACTCCAATCGCCCGCCGAGTCCGTTTTCGAACACCACGGCCGGCAAGCCCTTTCCTGCGACGATGTGCTCGACCCTTCGCGCGGCAAGGACCGACGTTGCGACGCCGTCCATCGAGGCGCAGCCGCCGACAGCGAGGATCGTGACGAGAAGCGTCGCGACGATGCGGCTAGAGCGTCGAATGCGCAGCATGGCGCCCCGCATTGCTTTCTCCCGCATGCGCCGAGCCTCGACCCTCATCCTCAATCGTGCCGCGACATCGACGCCAGAACATGACGATATGCAGGGATCATCGACTGTCGATCCGATGCCCGACCAGCTTTGATTTCATTTTCGATAAGGCCTTCGAAAAACGCAACGAAGTCGTGCTTTCCCATATCGGAGGAGACAGTTCCATCGAAATCCCCGCCGGCGAACTGAATCTGAAACAGATCATCGAGCGTGATTTCCCCTTGCTCGAACTTGCTCTTGCCCCACGCCACATATTCAGCCTTTGTTATGTTCGCGAATTCCGGCTGACCAGATCTCCCCGCCGGTGATGCATTGATCTTGGCGTGCGTTACTTGCGCTTCTGCAACGTACGCCTCGAAAGAGCCAGCGAGCTGTGGCTTCTTGACAACTCTCGGCGCGGCCGACTCAGGCGGATGTGCGCCAAACGCGGGCGCGGCAATTTTCATCGCTCGTTCCTTATTGGGAAAGGCTTGGGAGACGTTGTTTTTTAAGGTCTGGCTTCAGCCTACTTCAGTAACGCTTATTTCGACGCTCGCGCCTAGATGCTCCAGAGCACCAGTACGCTATTGATCTCGGGCTAGAAGTTGCTCTCGCAGTAGGTAAGGGAACTATTGCGGTCTGCACGGCGCACGCCAGCATCTGGTTGAAATGGCCTACCGGCACGACTTCGCGAAGGTGGTTGGAAATTAGTTGAGAAGCCTCAGGGTTGCGAAATCGGCACCGTCAACTTAACGACTGTCGGTCGCACTACGAGCGAGAGGTGCGGCTCAGAGATCATGCAGCTCCGACGCCGGCTGCCGTGATTTCGCGCCAGACGGCGATCGCCTCCGCGCGATGAGAGCGGCGCGTGGCGGCTGTCTGATGTGCGGGGTGGGGAAGGTGAAAAAGATTGGCGAGCTGATCGTGGATGGATAAGAACCGTTGCGCCTGCCGAGCGGATTTGAACCGCTTCATAATCCGCTCTCGCCGTCGCGTCGGTTGATGCGAATTTTCCGCCCGGTTGTTCAACCCTTTGTGCGAGCGATGCTCGACATTCAAGCGCATATCCTTTTTCGCCGCGCCGTCGGAAGCGAGCTTGTCCGTGATGATGACGCGCGGCGTGCGAGCGGTTTTCTTCAGCAGCTTGCGCATCAGGCGTCTCGCGGCTTTCCTGTCGCGACGACGTTGCGCGAGAACATCGAGAACAAAGCCGTCCTGGTCGACGGCGCGCCATAGCCAGTGCTTTGTTCCAGCGATGGAGACGAGGACTTCGTCCATATGCCATTTATCACCGCGTTGTGACGCACGGCGCCGCATCGCGCCTGCGAAATCACGTCCGAACTTTCCAGCCCAGCGCCGTATTGTTTCGCAGGTCACGTCGACGCCGCGTGCGGCAAGCATTTCTTCGACCATACGCAGGCTCAAGGGGAAGCGAAAGTAGAGCCAGATGGCCTGCGCGATCACTTCACGCGGAAAGCGATGACGACGATAATGAGAGGGGGACAGGGCGCTGGTCATGATAACTGTTCCTACCCTGCCGCCCTCAAACCCAAGTTAATGTGACGGTGCCGTTTTACAGCTTGATTTACGACCGCTTCATGGGTCGTGGATTCTTCGATTATTTTCTGCGCCTCTTGTCGTTCCACTATGGGACCAAAGAGGAAGCGACACGTAAGGCCGCGCGAGATATCTTCCACCGGGCGTTCCCCGACGCTGACCGTGTCTTCCCAGCGCACACGACCTATTATTTCTCCGACGTCCCGCCTCCCGGGGATCTTGAGGATACGGGGCAAGCGCCAACATGGCGATAGCATTGCGAGGGGACGATGAAGGCTCCGCTCCGGTCACTCGTCGCGGCGCGCGGCCTCCGCGATTTCGGCGACGGTTTCTTCGCAGTGTTGCTGCCCGTGTACTTGACGGCGCTGGGCTATTCCTCGTCCCAGATTGGCGTGCTCGCCGGGACGGCCCTGTTCGGCTCTGCGCTGCTCACTCTAGCAATCGGCGTCCTGGGCGCCCGTTATGAACATCGCAACCTGCTGATATTCACCGCCGGGCTGATGACCTTAACCGGCGTCGCCTTTTCATTAACGCCTTGTCCTGCTCCTTGTCGCCTTCTTGGGTTCGGTAAACTCCTCGGCGAGCACGGCAAGTTTCTTCGTGCCTGTCGAGCACGCCGTTCTCGCACGCGAAGCAGGGGATGCCGACCGAACGCAAGCTTTCGCGCGTTACAGTCTCGTTGGCGGGTTGGCTGGCGCCGCGGGCGCACTGGCGGCTGCAACGCCCCATCTGCTGATGCGCATGGGATGGTCGCAGTTGGAGGGGCTCCGGGCGATGTTCGTTTCCTGTGCCGTGCTCGGCCTGGCAGGCGGCTTGCTTTACAGCCGCCTTCCATTATCTCCGTCCACGCCCCGAGCTGATCATGCCCCCGTTCTCGGCCCATCGCGCAAAATCGTCTACAAGCTGGCTGCGCTTTTCAGCCTCGACGCCTTTGCCGGAGGCTTCTTGGTCCAGTCGCTGTTCGCGCTCTGGCTCTTTCACAAGGGGCTTTCGCTCTCGGCGTCGAGCGCCTTCTTCTTCGTGTCGGGCATATTGTCTTCGCTCTCCTATCCCGTGGCGTCGCGCATCTCCAAGCGTTTCGGCTTGGTGAACACAATGGTCTTTACGCATATCCCGGCTAGCCTATGCCTTATCGCCGCGGCTCTGTCTCAATCTCTCGGAGTCACGATGGCACCGTCACATTAACTTGGGTTTGAGGGCGGCAGGGTAGGAACAGTTATCATGACCAGCGCCCTGTCCCCCTCTCATTATCGTCGTCATCGCTTTCCGCGTGAAGTGATCGCGCAGGCCATCTGGCTCTACTTTCGCTTCCCCTTGAGCCTGCGTATGGTCGAAGAAATGCTTGCCGCACGCGGCGTCGACGTGACCTGCGAAACAATACGGCGCTGGGCTGGAAAGTTCGGACGTGATTTCGCAGGCGCGATGCGGCGCCGTGCGTCACAACGCGGTAATAAATGGCATATGGACGAAGTCCTCGTCTCCATCGCTGGAACAAAGCACTGGCTATGGCGCGCCGTCGACCAGGACGGCTTTGTTCTCGATGTTCTCGCGCAACGTCGTCGCGACAGGAAAGCCGCGAGACGCCTGATGCGCAAGCTGCTGAAGAAAACCGCTCGCACGCCGCGCGTCATCATCACGGACAAGCTCGCTTCCGACGGCGCGGCGAAAAAGGATATGCGCTTGAATGTCGAGCATCGCTCGCACAAAGGGTTGAACAACCGGGCGGAAAATTCGCATCAACCGACGCGACGGCGAGAGCGGATTATGAAGCGGTTCAAATCCGCTCGGCAGGCGCAACGGTTCTTATCCATCCACGATCAGCTCGCCAATCTTTTTCACCTTCCCCACCCCGCACATCAGACAGCCGCCACGCGCCGCTCTCATCGCGCGGAGGCGATCGCCGTCTGGCGCGAAATCACGGCAGCCGGCGTCGGAGCTGCATGATCTCTGAGCCGCACCTCTCGCTCGTAGTGCGACCGACAGTCGTTAAGTTGACGGTGCCGTAGGAGAAGCCCGCGCTCGTGCACGACCTTCGACCAGCATTCGATGACCGGCGCTATAATCTCATCGACGACAAAAGACGCGGGGTCGGCTTGATAATGGTCGATCAGCTGCACCAGCAAAGGCGCCTGTCCGGGGTCGCGCCGATCTCCCGCATAGAGCGCGAAGCAGGGTATGAGGAAACGTCCGCCGATCGGCGGGTAGGCCGTTGCTTCCCGTAAGAGATAGCCCCACGCTTCTTCTCCGGCGCCAAAAATGACCCCCATGACCTCAGGCAGATAGGCAAACTTCGGTGAGTTTATGAATGCAAGCTCGCGCGTCGCGGCGACCGCGTTATGGATGTCCTTGCGCCGGAGCTTTCGTTTGAAGCGGGAGATGTAGAAAGGATAGTGGAGCTTGATGAAGTAGGCCGGAACGTTCTCCTCATCGAGAACCAGCACCGTCCGAGTCGAAGCGGTGGGGGCGACGTGAATTCGAGGAGCCTGCGGCAGTGCGCGAATGTCGATGAGCCCAGGAACCTCATCGCTTCCCCAAGTCTCAGGGTGGATCGGGAAAAGGACGCCTTCCTCTGTGAGATAGCGCCTCGAAAGGCTTAAAGGACAACCAGCCTCATAGACCGAGGCGCGTTCGGGAGGAACGAACACGGCGGCGAGATCGAATGAGGCCTGCTCGCTTTCAAGACGATAGCAGGCCGCGGCTTCGGTTCGCGAGGCGAGGACGCTGTAGGTCTTCGCCCCTTCATCGACATATCTCTCCATGTAGAGGAGAGATCGCTCGCGCTTGACGTCGTCGAGCTTCACGGCGAACCTCTATTCTACGCGTCAGCTCCTCGGCGCCACATGCATGGTGTCGAGCCCCGCTCTCAAGGCATGAGCCAATTTCACAGCGTCGTCGTTGGCCCAGAAATGAACGAAGAAGAGCCTCGGCTCGTCGTCGAGCATATGGTTATGAAGCGCTGTCACCTCAATGGCGTTGGATTGCAGTGCTTTCAGGAGCGGTTCAACTTCCCTACCTTCCGCCACGAAATCCCCGCTGATCGCCGCTTTGCCGTCTCCGGTCGGTTCGAAGTTGATGGCGATAGCTGTCCCCATAGCTGGGGCGACCGCCATGCCGCCTGCCTTGATGCTGTCGGCCCTGGGGATGCTGAACTGATAGATGCCGCTGTTGTTTTTCCCTTGGGCGCCGAGCGCCTCATCCACTTGCGCCGTGTCGAACCCGAGCTTCGGAGGTTCGCCCGCAGGGCTGGCTGATGGCTCGAAGGGAGTCTTGGTCGCCGCGAGCGCCTCGCGAACGATCCCGGCCAGTTTGGCGGGATCGCCATTCGCGTCGATATGCATGTAGTAGGTGGCGGGGCTCGCGCGCAGCAGGTGGTTATGCACGCCCGTCACTTTGACGTCGTTCGCCAGCAAGGCGCGCATGACCGGCGTCACCTCGGTTTCGGTGAGCACGAGGTCGCCCATCATCATGGTCGTACGGCCCGTGGGTTCGAATGCGATCCATCCGCCAAGCGCAAGGCCGGGTTTGACGACGACGCCATCGAGCGTGACGTGGAGATCGCTGCGCGGCAGGCCGTATTTATGCACCGTGCCGACGACCGCGGCCTTTTTGCCGATTGCAGAGTCGACTTGCGACCAATCCATTTCCGCTGAGAAAGCCGACGCGGGGATGAGTAGGCCGAGCGCCGCGACTGCCGTGAGCGCCTCTTTCATGGGTTTCTCCTTTTCGTTGATTGCCTAGATTGCCCCCGCGAGATACAGCCCCATCCCGCCTAAGCAGCAGGACGCGAGGGTTTGGAGCATTCCGATGCGAAACCGGAAGATCGCTATCGCGGCGCCAACCGAGAGAGCGAAGCTCCATGAATCCACGCTCCCCAGCACGGGCGCCTCAAACGACAGCCCGTAGCCATTCAGGGCGACGGTCCTGCGAAAGACCGTGTGGATCGCGAACCAGATGGCGAGGTTGAGGATAACACCCACCACGGCCGCTGTGATCGCGGCCAAAGCGCCCGAAAGCGCCTTGTTGGCGCGAACTCTTTCGATGTAGGACGCGCCAAGGAATATCCAGAGGAAACAAGGAGCAAACGTCACCCAAGTGGCGAGCAAGCCGCCGAGTGCGCCGGCGAGCAATGGAGGTAAATCGCCCGGCGCGCGAAACGCCGCCATGAAGCCAACGAACTGCAACACCATTATGAGCGGTCCGGGCGTCGTTTCCGCCATGCCAAGCCCGTTGAGCATCTCCGCAGGCGTCAGCCAGCGATAGCTTTCGACAGCCTGCTGGGCGACGTAGGCGAGGACTGCGTAAGCGCCGCCAAAAGTCACCACAGCCATTTTGCTGAAGAACACTGCGATTTGCGAAAAGACGCTTTTAGCGCCGCTGACGAATACGATCGCCGCGACAGGAACGAGCCAAAGCGCCAGCCAAATTGCGCTTATGCGCAGCGCGCGCTTCTTGGATGGCATCGCGTGAGAGGGCGTGGCGTCGCCCAGAAGGCTTTCGCCATCCTCATGCGCCGAGCCATGCCCAGCGGCAACGAAAGCAGGATTTCCACGCGCCGCTTCGATATAGCCGATCAGCGCGGCGGCGAGGATGATGAGCGGGAACGGCACGGCAAAGAAGAAAATGCCAACGAATGAAGCGGCGGCCAGAAGTCGCATCTGCAAGGTTTTGAGGCCGCGCCTGCCGATCCGAATAACCGCTTCGGCGACGACGGCGAGCACCGCAGCCTTCAACCCGAAGAACAGCCCCGCAACAATCCCGACATTCCCCCAAAGCGCGTAGACGATGCTGAGCGCCATGATCGAGACGACGCCAGGAAGAATGAAAAACCCGCCGGCGATCAGCCCGCCGAGGGTCCGGTGCATGAGCCAGCCGATGTAGGTGGCGAGCTGCTGACCCTCGGGACCAGGCAACAGCATGCAATAGTTGAGCGCGTGCAGGAAGCGGCTTTCCGCCACCCATTTCTTTTCCTCGACGATGATCCGGTGCATCACCGCAATCTGGCCCGCAGGTCCGCCGAAGCTCAGCAAAGCGACGCGCGCCCAAACGCGGAAGGCTTCACCTAGCGAAACGCCATGTTGGCTCGCAACGGTTTGGATATGCAGATTCACGGAGCTCTCCCTGACTTGGTCGCCGGCCAAGTGTGGGGTTCATCGGTCGCGTCTCTGCACCAACGATAAAAAGCGTCGTAAAGGGCCATACCGGCTTCGAGCTGCTCGAGATCATCCGCGTACATGCGGGAGAGGCCAAGCGACGCCGCCAGCAGCCCTGCCGCCTCTGGGGCGAGACCAAGACGGGCCGTATCCGCGCCGCGCACGATGACGGCTAACCTTTGCAGCGGCTCTATCGCCAAGCCCCATTCCTCGATCATGGTGTCGAACGTGCAACGCTCGCCCCTATGACTCCAAAACACGCCCTCCATATCGAAGGCCGCGCCCCCGAAACGCTCCGCTACTGCCGTCACCTCGGCCGGCGCGACAAACAGAAAGACGGCGTTAGGGTCGACGAAACGGCGGATAAGCCAAGGGCAGGCAATGCGATCGACTTTCGGACGCGAGCGCGTAACCCAGATCGTTCGCCCGAGAGCGTCCCGCTGAGGCAGCTTAGCCGCTTGGATGAGCGGGCCGTTGGCCTTGGCCCACGCCTCATGCCCGCCAGTCAGGATATCGGCGGACGTGGCGCCGGCCTGGCGTAGCCAGGCGGCGACGCCTTCGCTGGCGTGCCGGCCCGTTCGATCAATGACGATGACTGCTTGCCCCGCGAATTCGGCGGCCCAGTCTGCGACGGATTCCCCATGGCGACGTAACGCGCCCGGAAGGAAGCGGGGGTCGGTCCTGAAGTCCTGATCCCCGCGCACGTCGATGAGCGCGGGACAATGTGCGACTCCGATGAGACGCGCGAGCTTGTCGGGGGAGATCGAGTTGATTGACGACATAGTGCGCCCTTGGTGGAAAACCGGACGCGATTCTTGGGCATGTCGCCTCGTGGGGAGATCGCTTCCCCATGCGGCGACAATTTGCCGTCCCGCTGCTAGAAGTCAAGTCCCTATCGTAATTCAACATCTTCGGCGCGTCACCGCGACGGCTCTGGCGTCGACCTCCTGCAAGAATGCTGGGCATCGATTTTGCGGCCAAGATGATTGCCCGCGAGTTCGAAGAGCCGAGGCTCTATGTTCTCCACGCAAAGAAGCCCGATCGCACCAAGCAAATTGATCTGCGCCTGATTGTACTGGACCAACGCCGTTGCGTTTCTGAGGCGCGCTTGGTCGGCTGCGTATTGGGCCTGAAGCACGTCGATCAAAAGGCCTGTGCCAGCCAGGAGATTTTGCTGCGTCAGTCGCAGCGCCTCTTCGGCCGCCTTTACCTGCTGCCGAGCGATAGGCACGGACTTCTTGGCAAGCATGCTCGCTTGATGGGCCATCAGAGCATGAAGCGGACATCGAAATCCAGCGTAACAAATATCTCAATAATATCGTCGAACAGGACCATCGAGCGGTGAAGCGAGCGACGCGGCCGATGTTGGGCTTCAAACATTTCGATCGGCTGCTGCGACACTCTCGGGGATCGAGCTCATGCATATGATCCGAAAGGACCAGTTGCAGACCAGGGGCAAATTGCGTCCTGCGCAGCAGTTCTATGCCCTCGCGGCGTGAGCCACGTCACTCTCACACGCTCACCGCGTCCATAAACAAAGTTTGCGACAAAGCCTCCAACTTTGCTCAACCTACGTCCCAATGGCGCCGCTGGCGAGTATCAGAAATGGGAGGGCATCTCACCGTTCGTCACGTCAAGCGTCCTCTGGGCGCTCTATAGCTTTCTGCGGTCGCCGGACGATTACTGGGAGACGATCTTGACGGCGATTGCCGTCAGCGGCGACGTTGACGCCACAGCCGCCATGGCGGGCGCGATCGCCGGTGCTCGGCTCGGGCCGGCAGCAATTCCAGCGCAACTCACGCCTCACATCCACGATCGAGCAACTTGGAAGGCCTCCGATACGGCGTGGGCGATGATTTGCGGCGGGAAGCGGTGGCGCTTGTAGCTCACCGGCGGTTGAGTCACGCCGGTCGTGTCGGGCCAAAAACGCTACCCAGTCGTTAACGTAACAACGCCCCTCGCTCTAGCTCCCTTAACGATTCCACCAGCCGCCGCCGAGCGCCATGAAGAGCGCCGCAGTGTCGGACAATCTTGTCGCCTCTGCCTGGACACGAGAGAGCGAGGCCAGCAGAAACGTGCGCTGGGCGTTGAGCACAGCGATCTGCGAAACCTGACCATATCTGAGCTGCATGCGAACGATGTCGAGGCTTCGTTTTGCGGCGTCTTCTGCCTTGCGCGCGGTCGAGACGGCCTTTGCGTCGGATTGCAGCGAGCGCAATGCGTCTGCGACATTCTGGAATGCGTTGATGACCGTGCTGCGATATTGCGCGTCGGTTTGCTCCAACGCGGCCTCTGCGGCCTTCTGCTTGTTGAGCAGCGTCATGCCGTCGAAGATCGGCTGCGAGAGATTCGCCGCCGCCGTGTAGAGACCCGTGCCGGGGGCAAACAATTGTGCAACCTTGAAGGCGCTCGCCCCCACATTCGCGGAGAGAGTGATGTTCGGCAGGCGGTTGGCGGCGGCGACGCCAACCGCCGCCGAGGCAGCATGGAGGTTCGCCTCAGCCGCCATGATGTCGGGGCGCTGCGCGACGAGCTGTGACGGCAGGCTCACGGGAACAGTTGATGGCAGCGTGAAACGTGCGAGCTCGAATGTCTCGCCGGCCCCCTCGAACGACAGGCGGCCGGCAAGTGCGGTCAGAAGGTTTCGCTGGATGGCGAGCTGCTTCTCAAGCGGCGGGAGCGTCTGCTCGGCCTGCGCGAGCGCCGCCTCCTGGGCGATCACGTCCGCCTTTGCGATCGACCCGAAGGTATATTGCCGGTTCAGGATTTCAAGCGTTTCATGCAGAATCGTGATGATCGTGCGTGTCGCCTCGATCTGACCCCGGATTGCTGCTTCCTGAATGGCCGCCACGACGACGTTGGTCGTCAGCGCGAGATGGGCGGCCTCCAGCTGCCAGTTCTGCTGCGCGGTCTGCGCCACGAGGGACTCGACGGCGCGCGCGTTTCCACCCCAGACGTCGGGCGTGAAGCTGACGGTCAGTTGCTTCAGGAACAGGCCGTAGTTTGCGTTCGGCGTACTCTGCGGAATGTTGGGCACGGCCGCGCCAGTTGCGAGATTTGCCGGCGTTGGAAAGGACTGATTGAAGACCGTCTGATTGATGGAGTCTAGAGAGCGGTTATTCGACTGGAGATTGTTGCTGTCATTGGCGTTGAGAAACACCTGCGGGAAGAAGCCGCCTTTTTGCGCCTCGGCATTGTAATAAGCGACGCGCACGGCCGCCTCGGCGGCCTGTAGCGAGGGATTGTTTTGTAGCGACTCCTTCACCAGCGCGTCGAGCGGCTTGGAGCGAAAGAGCGTCCACCATTGTGCGGGGATGTCCTGGCCCTGCGCGAAACGTTGCCCCTCGCCGGGTGACGCCGCGCGCTCGGGCGTGAAGCCGGGCGCTGCCGGCGCTGGTGGCGGCGCGAAGTCCGGGCCGACCGCGCAGGAGGATAGAGCGAGGCAAGCTGAGGCGAGCAGGCTCGCTCGGCGCACAGTCGCCGAAAATCGACGTGATCTGACGCAGTCGCGTGTCATTTCACGCGCTTTCCCGCGCGGCGGCGGCGGAAACTCGCGTCTCCATGAAACGCTCAATCACGAAATAAAGCGTCGGGAGAATGAAGAGCGTCAGCAGCGTTGCGACCAAGAGACCGCCAACGATGACCGTGCCGAGGCCGCGCTGGACGTCGCTGCCGACGCCCGTCGCAAGCGCCGCCGGGAGCATGCCGACGGCGGGGACGGTTGATGTGAGCAGCACCGATCTGAACCGATCGACTGCACCGTCGAGGACGCCGTCGCGCAGCGCTGAAAGCTCGTCACCAGTGACGTCATCGTTCGCCGTGGCGCCGATGCGGCGCGTCCGGACGGAGGAGACATGGACGGCTGTGAGGCGGTTGAGATGCGACACCATGATGACGCCGTTTTGCACGGCAACGCCAAAGAGGGCAAGAAAGCCGACACCCGTGGCCACATTCAGCGTTTCGCCCGTTTCGTGCAGGGCCAGCAGGCCGCCGAGCGCTGCGAGCGGGACGATGCCGAGAATGAGCGCCGCATTGCGGAGCTTTCCAAAGGCGAAATAGAGGATGAGCAACATGAGCACGAGCACGATGCCGACGATCGTCGTCAGGCGAGACTGAGCCCTTTGCGCATTCTCGAACTTGCCGCTCCAGACAACGCTGACGGAAGCGGGATCGTGGCGAACGACTTCGACCATCTTCTTCTGCGCCTCCGCCAGATAGGACGAGAGGTCACGATCGGCATAGTCGACACGCACTGTGAGAACGCGACGCGTCTTCTCATGAGAAATCGCGCTCTCGCCGTTCTGCAAGGAAATCTTCGCGATCTGCGACAGCGGGATTTGCGCGTTGCTCGTTGTCTTGACGAAAAGTTCGCTTAGCGACTCGGGGCTGTTGCGCGACTGCGGCGGGTAGCGCACCGTCACGTCGTAGGTGCGGTCGTTGACGTATATTTGGCCGATGGAAGCGCCGCCCACGCCGACCTGGATCAGGTTTGAGACGTCGGAGACGTTGATGCCATAACGGGCGGCGGCGGCGCGGTCTATGAGAAAGGCGATCTGCGGAATCGGTGGCTCCTGCACGATCGACGACTGCGTCGTTCCGGGAACCTGTCGCAACACCTCGACAATCCCGTTGGCGATGCGGCGCGTCTCCTTCAGATCCTCGCCGAAGACTTTGACGACGAGCGCGCTGTGCGCGCCGCTCACCAGTTCGTTGACATTGTCGATGATCGGCTGGCTGACGCTTATCTCCATGCCCGGCAGTTCGGCGAGCCGTTGGGTCAGGCGCCGGACAAGTTTTTCCTTCGTTTCTCCCGCCGGCCACTGGTCGTAAGGCTTCAACCCGATCGGCGCCTCGATGTGGCTCATGGTCCAGGGATCGGTGCGGTCGTCGTTGCGGCCGATCTGCGTGATCGAATAGGACACCTCGGGAAACTCGAGAACGGCGCGGCGCAAGTCACTCGCCATTTCATTCGCCTTCTCGAAGGAGATGCCGCTCGGCAATTGCACCTGCAACCAGAGCGAACCCTCGTCGAGATTGGGCAGAAAGTCGCGGCCGATGGTCGCTCCGGCCACGACGAAACCGCCGATGGCGACGGCCGTGGCCATATAGACCGCGCGCGGCGTCTCCAGACAAAAATGCAGCGCCTTACGGTAGCTCTCCTCCATTCGCGCTAGCACGACGTTGTGAAAGGGCTTCGAGGGCCTGCGCAGGGCGAGATAGCCGAGGCTCGGAACCAGCATCAGCGTGTAGAGAAGCGCGCCGAACAGCGCATAGACGATCGTATAGGCCACAGGCGAAAAGAGCCGCGCCTCGACGCGCTCTAGGCCGAGAAGCGGCACGTAAGACACGATGATGATGATCGTGGCGAAGAAGATGGGCTTGATGATCTGCCCGACGACGAATTGCACGTCGACAACTTCAAGTTCGCGGCCGGGATTGTGTTCCCGCAGCCGCAGGATGGCTTCCGTCACGATGATGGCGCCGTCGACGATGATGCCGAAATCGATAGAGCCGAGCGACAGCAGATTGGCCGGAAGCCGCGTGAAATTCATGAAGATGAAGGCGATCAAAAGCGAGACGGGGATCGTCAGGGCAACGACGATTGCGCTACGTGGGCTGCCGAGGAAGGCGATCAACACGACGATGACGAGGACAACGCCCTCGACCACCGTGTGCCCAACCTTTGAAACCGTGGCCTCCACAAGCTCGTTGCGGTCCATGTAGGGAATGATCGCGACGCCTTGCGCCGCGAGTTGCGCGTTAAGCTCGTCCACACGGGCGTGGAGCGCTTTCAGCACCTGGGAGGCGTTTTCGCCCTTCAGCATTTGCACGACGCCCTGGATCGCGTCGGGGTTGTGGTCCTTCCCGAGCATCCCCTCGCGTTCCTGGTGGCTGTAGCGCGGAACGCCCACGTCGCGCGTCAGAACGGGAACGCCGCCATGCTCAGCGATGACGATGTTGCCGAGATCCTCCTTGTTGCGAATGAGGCCGATGCTGCGGATGACATAGGACTGCTCGCCGCGGGTAATGCGGCTGCCGCCGGCGCTGGCGCTATTCGCAACAATGGCGCTGGTGATGTCGCCAAGACCAAGGCCGTAGCGCTCTAACCCGACCGGATCAATTTCGAGCTGGAACTGGCGGGTGAGGCCGCCGAAATTGGCGACGCTCGCGACACCCGGCACCTGATTGAGCGCGGGCACGACCATCCAGCGCTGAATTTCGGACAGTTCTTCGAGATTCTTGACGTCCGACTCGAGCGTGTAACGCAGGATTTCGCCGGTGGGTCCGGTTAATGGCCCAAGGACGGGCTGGATATTGGACGGAAGCGAGACCTGGGCGATGCGTTCCAGAACGCGCTGGCGCGCCCAGTAATCCTCGACGCCGTCCTTGAACACCATCGTGACGAGCGACAGGGCGAAGGTGCTGGTCGAGCGGATGGTGAAGAGGCCCGGCGTGCTCGCCAGCGCGCGCTCCAGCGGAATGGTGATCTGCTGCTCGACTTCCTCCGCCGCAAGACCTGTGGCCTTGGATGAGACGATGACCGTGACGTCACCGATCTCCGGATAGGCTTCGACGTTCAGCCGCGTCCAGGAATAGAGTCCGTAGCCGCAGACGATGATCGTGACGAGCATGACGATCAGGCGGCGCCGGAGGGAGATTTCGACGATACGCTCAATCATTGAGAAGAATGCCGCCACGCACGACGATGCGTTGTCCCGCCTCGAGCCCGCGAACGATCGTCGCGCCCTCGTAATCGGACTCGGTCACGACCGGCTTGCGCTGGAAGGTCCAGGGGGCGGTCTCGACGAAAACGCTCGTCGTGTCGTTGACCATGAACAGCGCAGACGACGGCACGAGAACCTGCTGCGTCGCCGGCGCAAAAAAGCGCACCGTCGCAAACATGTTCAGCTTGAAGATGGCATAGGGGTTTTCGAAGGAGATGCGCACCTTGTTGCGCCGCGTGTCGGCTTCAAGGAGCTGGCTGATGATCTGCACCCGGCCGGAGTACACCTCTCCCGGATAGGCGAGAAGCGAAACCTCCACCCGCTCGTCCTTCTGAACGAACGAGAGATCCTTTTCCTGGACGCTTGCCGTCACCCAGACCTTCGCGAGGTTCGAGACCGTCATCATCGACTCGGTCGCGTTGTCGATGAAGTCGCCGGGCGCGGTTTCGAGCGCCGTGATCGTGCCGTCGATGGGCGCGGTAAGGACGATCTTTCGTTGCCCGGAGACTTGGCCGCTGTCGCCGATCACCTCGAGCCGCGCCTCGGCGCGTTTGAGCTCCGTCGTGGCCTGGCGGTAATCGTTCTGGGCCTGTTCCAGTTCACGCAGCGCGAGGCCGCCCGCCTTGTTCAGGCCGACCGCCCTTTCCATGGCGCTTTTCGTGAGCTTGACCGTCGCCCGCGCTTTTTCCGCATCAGCAACTGCTTGCGCGAGGTCGCCGGAGTCGATCGTGGCGAGCGGCTGACCCTTCTTGACGTTGTCGCCAAGCTCGACGTTGAGCTCGCCCACGCGCCCGGTCACCGGCGCGAGAATCCTCACAGTCCGGGCAGGGTCGGCTTCCACCGTCCCGGTGACCACGCGGCTGCGGCTTATTGTCTTGAGTTCGACGGGAGCGACGGCGATCCGCCCCCTGAGAGGCGAGCCCTCCAGCACAAAGATCGCGCCTCCTCGGCGCACCGTCGGCGCGTGGCTGTCCCGCGCGCTGGGACCGGCTGGCGTCCCGCCACCAGAGAGCGCTCTGGCGCCAAAGAAAGCCGACGCGAGGGCGAGCACAATCCCCGCCGGCAGCAGAAGCCTGCCACGTGGCGATAACTTGAGTTTTTCAGGAAGCGCAATCAATAGCTTTGTCTTGCCGCCAGATATTGTTTCGAGCATCGGGCGCCTGCGCTCGCCTTCGTCAACTGAACCGGTTTCGATCAATCCATTATCCATGACGAGATCATGACATTCCAGTCAGATTTGTTTCTCGATTATGACGCGTCGAAGGCGGCCTCCTGCGATTCGAGTTCACTCTGCATTCCCGGGCTAAGCGCCGAACTCCTACCCAACCTGGCGGCTTAGGAAAAACAGCGATGTCACATTAACTGGGCGCGGGCGCGTTGAAACCGATTGGCCTGATTTCAGGCGGCTGTCGTCACGGATTTCCACTCTGCCATCGCCCCGAGGCGATGCAGATGGATGGCGAAGGCAGAACGGCGGAAAGGTCGGGACGGGACGAAGAGGTCGCGGAGCGCGGAGAAGACGTCGACGAAACGCAATCCGCGCCACGATCGAAACCCCTGCATTGCTCGCTCCCGCTTTCGCAACGGGACATGAGAATTTTCGGCGCGGTTGTTCAGACCCTTGTGCGATCGATGTTCGACGCTCGGCATGATCTTCCGGCGCGCTGCGGCGTAGGAGCCGAGCTTGTCGGTGACCATGCGGCGAGGGCGGGAGCCCTGTTTATGGAGAAGGCGCTCCAGCAATCGCCCGGCGGCTTTGGTGTCGCGGCGAGACTGGACGATTTCGTCGAGGACGTAGCCGTTCTGATCGACGGCGCGCCAGAGATAGCGCTTCTCACCGTTGATCGAGACGACCACCTCATCGAGATACCAGACGTCGCGCCGACCCGGCTTTTTGCGCTTCAGGCGGGGGGCATAATCGGGTCCGAATTTCATGGCCCCGCGGCGGATGGTTTCGTAGGAGAGAACGATCCCGCGTTCGAGCAGCATCTCCTCGACAAGACGTAGGCTGAGCGGGAACCGGAGTAGAGCCAGACGGCGTGGGCGATGATTTGCGGCGGGAAGCGCTACCCAGTCGTTAACGTGACAACCCCCGCGAATGATCTCGGCATAGCCGGCCCTGTCGCCGCTGAAGCCCAGCAGCTCCCCGGCGCGTTCGACATCGTCATGGTCGCCCGTGAACCGCGGCGCCCCGAACAAGCGAAACAGCGCGTGCAGGCACCCGGCGGGGCTGAGCGCCGCCCCTGGGGCGGCGAGCAGCAGCGCGTCGCGCAAAGCGGCGTCATCCTCGCGCAGACACGCCGCTGGCGCGTAATGCGCCGCCGCGGCGAGGGCCTGGCGCGCGCGCAAGACGCCCAGGAACGGCGGCGCCTCCCCCTGCCCGCTCGTGACGACGGCGTCGAGCGCGCGGAGAGGCGCGCGCGCCCATTTCGGAAAGGCGTTTGCCGGCAAAGCCTTCGCGACGCCTGGCGCCTCGGCGGCGGCGGATGCCGGGATCCATTTTGGTCTGAGAATACGCTCTTAGGAAAATCAATCACTTAATCAGGGCCATCATCCTTGGGAATATCCATTTAATTCGAAAATATCGCTGGCCGAAGCCAGCTAACTTGAGAATTTGCGTTTCGTACCTTTTTTAAACTCGTAGGCCACAACACCGCTCCGAATCCTGCTGGCAACTGGCGCGTGCGCCGCGAGCAGCCATGAAACGTGCGAATATTAAAGCCCGATATTCTCGCGTATCATGGCTTTTCCGATTTAGATCGGATATTCTCAAGCCAAGTTGGCTCCCAACAATGGGGAACAATGTTGCCGCCACGCTAATGCGGCCCGGATTCTATCCGGCCGGCGGCGGCGAGATCTTGACCGAGATCCGCGCCCCGGGGGGAGAAGCGTCCGCTCGCGCTGAGGGAGCGCGGGGCCCTCATCGAGCGTAAGGGCGAGGCCATCGTCGCCAATCTCACCTACTCAATTGCTTGTCGAGAGACTGCGAGGCTGCGCGCGCTCTTGAACTGGCCGCAGGATAGTATTCAGCCGATGACGGAACGCCGCGCGAAGGGGCCTGAGAATATCCTCGTCGCCACGCTCCGCTACGAGCATGTGACGGAAGCCTGCGTCGCCTTCGGCCGCCTCGGCGCGAGCGCTGAGACCGTTGCGGAGGAATGCGCGGCTGAGGTCACGACTTACATCTCGGGCGCGCATCCGATCAACGCGCGTCTCGGCGATCAACTGCTGCTTCCCATGGCGCTTGGCGCGCGGGCGATTTCATCACATGCGAGCCGTCGTCGCATATGCGGACGAATATAGCGGTCATTCGGGCATTTCTAGGAGAGAGAAATGCGCTCACAGAACTGGGGACGACGAGTGGCTGGCGCAGATTCGATAGGGGCGCGAAAGCACCGATCCGTTTCACGGCAACGAACGAATTAACCTTTCGTCTCACGCTTGGCGCCGTATCGAATTCTGGCGCTTCTGGATCGTCGCCCCAGCGCGCCGCGTCGATGCTCTCGTCGACTCAGAGCACGCGAGCGCACCCGCCTCCCCTCCCGACGTCGCCCTTACACTGGCTCAGATGCGAAGACGGAATGAGAAACCCGCCTGCCAATTCTTCTTGATCTGCGGACCGTTGAGATTTTGATAGACTGGCAGTCCGGCTTCGAAAGCGATCGATGCCGCGTCGTATCCCACGAGTTTGCCATTCAACACGCCGCCGCCGAACAGCTCCACGCGCTGACCGCCATAGAAGGCCGGGTTGGTCGGCACGGCGCGGCCCGTAATTTCGGGGTCGAAACCCGAAATCTGGGATTGGGTGGCGCCGTTTACGCGGAACGTGGTCATGACGCTCGGGATCAGCGTGTAACCCACCCAGCCGTTGAATTCATGCAGATCGCCAAAGCGCCAATTTTGGGAATTTCTGGCAAGCGGCAAGCGTGCGCGATAGGACAGGCCCCAGGACCATTTGTCGATATTGCCTGCGTAAACGACGCCCGGCATAATATCGAACGTGCCGCTGCCCGGCTGCATGCCGTAGAAGGCGCGAATGTTCGGCACGGTTCCGTCGGCCTGCAAGAGATCGAAGCGCGCGGTGTTGAAGCTGAAGGGATAGGCGAAACCGAGATTGACCTGCACGCGATGCACCGGGTCCTGGTAGACTTTGTAGATCGCGCTGGTTGTGAAATCTGAAAATCCAAACGTATCGGGGTAACTTCTGCCGAGCGGCGTGATCCCGGAAGGGCCCTTGAAGGTCAGGGCTTCGAGCCGCTTCTCGGCTATCGACGCGGTGATGACGACGGCGAGATCGTCGGTGAGACCATAGGAGATCACGCCCGTCTGGGTAGCCAGCGCAATGTTCTGAGGGACGAGGCGCAGCTTTTTCGACGGATCGACCCACCAGGGGGTGTTGGCGACGATATATTGCGAGCTAACGGTCTGCGTGCCGATCAGTTGGCCGGAGAGATTCGCCCAAATCGGCGCGATCGCCAGGACGAACCTGCCTTTCGCCGGCATATCGGCGCCGAACACGCCCATCGGCGCCGGAGGTCGCGGCGCTGAAGTGGCGGGTGCTGCGGTCGCACTTTTCTGCTCGATGCTTTTGCGCGGTTCTGCCGCCAAGGCGTTTGTTGCGCAAAGTGATGCTGCGGAGAGGGCGAGCAGTAGGCTCCGCAGTCGCCAAACGGCTTTTGCGGGCGCTTCTACACGAACAGTCATTCCAACCTCGTATCCATGTTTTCCGAAAGACGACGCTCGGCAGCCCGCTCACGCTGGCCAAACGTTGAAGGGCCGAACACGGATCACTCTGCATTTACTCTATAAGTTTTATCAAGATTACCGCAGCGACAGCGGACTAGCTTCATTCTGATGAAATATCAATAGTCTGTGGTCATGGGCAAATCGTTATTAGACGGTTTCGTATAGAAATAATTCCAAGCTTAAGTCTCTTGCGTCGCGATCGTTGCACGAATGCAACGCTCGTCGGCAGCGTGTTTGCGCAAGCGCTCACCCTCCGGTAGCAAAGCGGCGGCGATCTTTTTCGCCTCCATCGCCGGCGCTGAGGTCTTCTTGATCGCGGCCTTCACAATCGCGCCGTCCATCAGAAGATCGAACTGCTGCGTGAGCAACTCGACGTCCTCGACACCCGCCGCTGCGACGAGCGCGCGCAACTGCTCTAACACGTGGCTCTTGTGATTGCGTATGATCTCAGCGAGCTTCTCGTCCGTATTACGGCTCTCCATCGCCGCGTTCATGAGCGCGCAACCAAGATAATCGTCGCGCCGAAACCACTCTTCCATAATGTCGAAGAAAGCGAGCAGCTTCTCGCGCGGAGCGCCCCGCGTCTCCGCAAGTCTCGTAAAGAACCAAGCGCGCCAGACGCTTGCTTCATGGGCGAGCGCCGCGTGGATCAACGCGTCCTTCGAGCCGTAGCGATTGTACAGCGTCATGCGCGCAACGCCCGAGGCGTCGATGATCTCGTCGACGCTTGTCGCGGCGATTCCCTTTCGGCAGCAGAGCCCAATTGCAGCCTCGAGCAGCCGCTTGTTCGCCTTCGCTTTCGCGACTGGCGCGGACTTCCCGCCTGATCGAGCGCGGACATCGCGCTTTGCCGCTGTGGGCGACACCCGGCTCGTGAGTTTGCGCGAAGATCGTCTGTTTTCCATTTTTTCTAGACCATCCGTTCTAACTTGGTGCAAGTCGTGTGCCTCATGCCATTTAATTTCAGCCTATTGCATCACATTTCGATGCAACAAACAATAGAATTGATATTCTTTATAAATTTTGTAGTCTATCTGCGAAAGGAGCCGCTCGTGATCCCTCTTCCGCTCATCGACGTCAGACGCGTCACCCACCGCTATGGCTACCATCGCGCGCCGGTCCTTGCCGACCTCAGCCTGCGGGTGGCGCAAGGCGAACGGCTTGCCGTCATTGGCCGCAGCGGCTGCGGAAAGTCCACACTGCTGCAGATCATGGCGGGCCTCGCGCATCCAACGAGCGGAGAGATTCGGCTCGCCGAGCGGCGCTACGCCACGCGGCCCATCCGCCGCACGCTGATGTTCCAGCGCCCTCTCCTCTTTCCCTGGCTCGACGTCACGGGCAACGTCGCTCTTGCGCTACGCTTCGATGGAAGAGCCCGCGAGGCGCCGGGCCGCGTCGAGGCGTTGCTCACGCAGGTGGGCCTTGCAGAACACGCGAACACGAATGTGCGCGAACTCTCGGGCGGACAGCAGCAGCGCGTGGCGCTCGCGCGCTCGCTCGCGATCGACCCCGATGTTCTTCTGCTCGATGAGCCTTTTTCCGCTCTCGATCCGTTGACGCGCAGCGATCTGCGCCGCCAGTTGCGCGAGACGCAAGTCGCATTCGGCTTCGCCATGACTCTCGTCACGCACGACGTCGACGACGTTCTCGATCTGGCCACGCGCGTCGTGGCGATGTCGGCGGATCCCGGGCGCATCGTCGCCGAATTCGACATCCCACCCGACATGGACGCCGAAGCGCGCGCCACCCTCCGTGCGCAGCTTATCAACGCGTTGGAACCCGCCACCTTTCCCTTAGCGCTCAGCGCCTGACGAGAGACGAAAAACGATATGTGCCAATCCTGCGATCAGTATGATCTCAACTACGCTGCCGGAGCTGGCGTGTCGCGCCGTCATGTGCTCGATCGCCTCGCCATGGGCGGTCTTGCGGCGCTACTGGCGGGCCTGCCAAAAACAACGCGTGCGGCCGAAAGCGACGACGACACGCTGCGCATCGGCTATCTGCCGATCACGGACGCGACGCCGCTGCTTGTCGCCCACGCCAAGGGCTATTTCGAAGAGGAAGGACTCAAGGTCGCCAAGCCGGAGCTCATTCGCGGCTGGGCGCCTCTTATCGAAGGTTTCACCGCGGGACGCTTCAACCTCGTGCATCTTCTCAAGCCGACCGCGCTCTGGCTGCGCTACGGCAGCCATGTGCCCGTGAAGGTTGTGGCCTGGGCGCACACAAACGGCTCAGCGCTTGTCGTGCAGGGCGACGGCGGGGTGCAGAGCTTTACAGATCTCGCCGGTAAGCAGCTCGCTGTGCCGTTCTGGTATTCAATGCACAATATCGTGCTGCAATATGCCCTACGCAAAAGCGGCCTCACGCCTGTCATAAAGCCCCAGAGCGCGGTGCTCGGCCCCAAGGAAGTCAATCTTCAAATCTTGCAGCCGCCGGACATGCCGCCAGCGCTCGCCGCCAAGAAGATCGACGGCTATATTGTCGCCGAGCCTTTCGACGCGTTGGGCGAGCTCAACGCTGGTGGGCGCGTGCTGCGCTTTACCGGCGACATTTGGAAAAATCACCCTTGTTGCGTCGTCGCCATGTTGCAGCCGCTGATAGAGAAGCGGCCGGAATGGGCGCAGAAGACCGTTAACGCCATCGTGCGAGCGGAAATCTACGCCTCGCAGAACAAGGAAGAGGTGGCCCAGCTCCTCTCCCGCGACGGCGCCGGCTATCTGCCGCCGCCGGCGAAAGTCGTAAGGCGCGCCGTGACCGCCTATGCGCAAGAGCCTGCCTACAAGGAGGTTATCCGACATCGCGATTGGGGCAACGGTCGGATCGATTTCCAGCCCTGGCCATATCCTTCTGCGACGCGCCTGATCGTCCAGCAGCTAAAGGAAGCAAAAATCGAAGGCGAACGAGCCTTCCTGGATAAACTCGACCCGGATTTCGTCGCCAAGGACCTCGTCGATTACGCCCTCGTCAAAAAGGCGCTGGAGCGTTACCCGGATTGGAAGCGCGACCGGAGTGTCTCGAGCGGCGACCCCTTCAGCCGGCAGGAGGTTCTCGCGCTATGAGCGCCGTAGCCGTGAGCTTCCTCGAAAGGCCGCGCGACTTGCGGCGCCGGCGCGCCATCGGCGCGCGTTTAGCGCGAGTGCTCGTCGAACTGAGCGGACTCGCGCTTCTTTTGGGCCTGTGGGCGTTCGGAGGTTGGCTGATCGCGCGCAATCCATCGACCGCCGCTTTCGCCGGCTTCGCGCCGGCGCCCGCCCTGAGCCGTCTTTACGACATGCTGCGCGACGGCTCCGCGATGGCCGCCGCGGTTCCGAGCCTTGGACGCATTGCGTTCGGCCTCCTGATCGCCTTTGCGGCAGGATCGCCGGTCGGCGTGCTCGTGGGCAGCAGCGCGCTCTTTCGCAGGGCGACGCATCTCCCTTTCCAGCTTTTGCGCATGGTAAGCCCGCTCGCCTGGATGCCGATCGCCATTCTCGCCTTTTCGACTTGGAACGCGGCAATCGTATTCCTCATCTTCGCGGCCTCAGTCTGGCCGATCATTTTCTCGACCGCGCATGGCCTGCGCAAGCTCGACCCCGATTGGTTCCGCCTCGCGCATAATCTTGGCGCGGGCAGATGGCAAATCCTACGCGCCGTCATCGTTCCGGCGGTGGCGCAGGATGTGCTCACCGGTCTGCGACTCGCGCTCGGCGTCGCCTGGATCGTGCTTGTTCCCGCCGAATATCTTGGCGTGACGAGTGGGCTTGGCTACGCGATCAACGATGCGCGCGACACCCTTGAATACGATCGCCTCGCGGCGACGGTCGTCCTGATCGGCCTCATTGGCTTCTTGCTTGACGCGCTCCTGCTTGCCGCCATCGCCCGCGTCTCCTGGACCAACCACGACTGACACGAACAAAAGGATCGCTTTCTACATGAGCAACGACGCCCCCGTTCTCACTTCCTGCCTGGCGCCGATCAGCAAGGATGGGCTCGACGCCCTCATCGCGGCCGGCAAGACCAATCCCGCGGCCATCAAGACGGTCAAATGCCGCACTGTCGCCGAAGGCCGTTTCCGCCATCTGAATTTCATTCGAGATCTCCCGCCGCACATCGTCGACGAACCGCCCACCCTTCTGGGCGACGACACTGCCCCCAACCCCTCGGAAGCGTTGCTCGCCGCGCTCGGCTCTTGTCTCGCCGTGGGCATTCACGCCAACGCCGTCGCCAATGGCGTCGTGGTGCGCTCCCTTGCGCTCGATCTTGAAGCCGACATCAACATCACTTCGGTGTGGGGAACGGGCGACACTACGCCCAAGCCCGTCGGCTTCGACGCAATCCGCGTAGCAGTTTCCTTTGACGCAGACGCTCCAAAGGAAACGCTCGACGCCCTGATAGCTCACGCACAGAAATGGTCGCCGGTCGCAAACACCATCTCCAAGCCTGTAGCCCTCTCGGTCACGCGAACGGAAAAGGCCGAGTCATGAGTCTCGCTGAACTATCGACGTCTCCTATAGGCGTGTCGAACCAAAGCAGCATGCTCGGGCGCGTGAAGGCAATCGTCCAATCCGACTTGCGCCCCCTTGCCGCGCGGATTGACGAGGACGGCCTTTATCCAGCGCATGTCCTCAAGAATCTCGGATTGGCCGGCGCTTTCGCCCAGCATCATGACGGTTTCGGCGAAGACCATGCGATTAATCTCCAAGCCGCTATCCGTGCGATGAGCTCAGTCGCGGAGGCCTGTCTCTCGACCGCCTTCTGCGTCTGGTGTCAGGATGCTTTTGGCTGGTATCTGCAAAACTCAGAGAACCTCGGCTTGCGCGCACGCTTGCAGGCAGACGCTGCGTCGGGCGCCGCTCTCGGCGGGACTGGGCTCTCAAACCCGATGAAGGCGCTTTCGGGTGTAGAGCCGCTAAGGCTCAAAGGGCGTCGGGTCGATGGCGGCTATCGCGTGGACGGTGTTTTGCCTTGGGTGTCGAATTTGGAAGACGGCCATTATTTTGGCTTCTGTTTCGAAGCGGGCGCCACGGTTGTTACGGCGATCGCCCGTCTTGGTTTCGATGGCGTCGAAAGCCGTAAAGGGGCGCAATTCATTGCGCTGGAAGGGACCGCAACGCGGGCCGTTGGCTTCAAGAACGCTTTAATTCCCGATGAAATGGTATTGTCTGACTCATTGACCCGGTTCGCCAAGCGGATCAAGCCAGGCTTTCTCCTGCTGCAAACGGGCATGACCATTGGGCTCGTCCGCAACTGCGCCGATTTGATGCGCGCCCTGCCCTCGCGTGTACGGGCCGTGAACGCCTATTTGCCGATTGGCCCGGCATCGCTGGACGAGTTCGTCGATGCGATGGAGCACGAGATCATGACGCTCGCTGAAACGCCTTCGGAGCAGGCCCCCGAATATCTACGGCGAGTTCTCGAGGCGCGGCTCGAAGGCTCCCGTCTTGCTCTCGATGCAACTCAGGCGCTGATGCTGCATGCCGGCTCCAGCGCCTATCTACGCGGCTCGATCTACAGTCGGCGACTTCGAGAGTCCTACTTCATCGCGATCGTGACGCCGGCCACAAAACATCTGCTGAAGGATATCTCTGAAAGAAACTTTTCTTTACAACACACGCTCATGCAGCCTTGACTTGTCCTTGACATGGGCAGCGGCGCCTTGCCGGCGACCGTCACGAGCGGCGCCGTGTAGGTCCCCGTTCCTTAGGTGATAGCGCCGCAGTCGGCGCTATAGGCCTTCTTGTCGTCAGGATTCGTCGTCTCGACGTCCGTCCGCTTCGTCGCGCCAACGTCAATCGGCGGCAGGGCCTGGATCTGCGCGAGAATGATCGACGCCGCCTTTTCGTCCGGCCCCTCGAAGCGATAGGACAGACCGGTTCCCTCGAGAAGCCTATCGAGCCCTTCACGCATCGAGAAAGCTCCAGAAAGCCCCGTCGTGCGTAGCATCCGCATAACACGCGCATCTAGTCATAATTGGCGATTTGGCGCGAGCGACAAGGAGACGTCTTCTCCGCGCTCCGCAACCTGTTCGTTCCAGCCCGTCCCTCTCGCCACTCCGCCATTGCCATCCATCTGCATCGCCTCAGGGCGATGCTGAGTGGAGATCCATGGCGTTACCTGGCTGAAATCGAGACCGATAGGCTTCGCTACGCCTTGAACGAGTTAATGTGACATCACCCTCGAGCCTTACGAAGCGATTAGCATCTCTCATCTGCCCACGTAGCGCACTCTGAAGATGACGCCGTTCCCGTCTTCGCTGACGAGGAGTGATCCGTCGGGCGCGACCGTTGCATCGACGGGTCGCCCCCATACCCTTGTGTCATCCACGACAAATCCCGTCAGGAAATCCTGGTATTCGCCTGTCGGTTCGCCATCTTTGAACTTCAAACGAACGACCTTGTAGCCCGTGCGTTTGGCGCGATTCCAGGAACCATGGAGCGTCACGAACGCGTCGCCTTTATAGTCGGCCGGGAATTGCGCGCCATCGTAAAAGGCGAGGCCGAGCGGGGCGGAATGAGGCTGCAGGAGAATGTCCGGTATCGTGACCTTGTCTGCGAGATCCGGCCTTGCGCCGAGATGACGCGGATCGGGATTGCCGCCGATGTAATACCACGGCCATCCATAAAAGGCGCCCGGCTTCACGCGCGTCGCATAATCGGGCGGCAAGTCGTCGCCGAGCATGTCGCGCTCATTGACGACGCACCAGAGATCCTCGGACTTCGGCCGCAAGCGTAAGCCGGAACAGTTGCGGATGCCCGTCGCATAGATTCGCTTGTTTGCGCCATCGGGATCAAAAGCGAGCACGGCGGCGCGATCGAGTTCGGGCCCCGAGCTTGCGCCAACGCCATTCTTGGCCTCGAGTTCGGCGACTTCCGCGACGGAAGGACGAACATGGCCATCCGCGACATTGCTCTTGGACCCAACCGCGACGAAGAGCGTCTTTCCATCGGGCGAGAAGGCAATGTCGCGGGTCCAGTGGCCGCTTTCCGCCGGCAGCGGACCGGCGACGATTTCGGCGGGGCCGGCCGCTTTGAGGTCCCCTTGCTTGTAAGGGAAGCGCACGACCTTCGAGACCGTTCCAACATAGACATATTGTGGGTTGGGGCCGGGCGGATAGAAGGCGACACCGTAGGGCCGCTCGAGCTCGGCGGCGAAAATCTCGCTTTGCGCGGGCTTGATATCTTCGTCCTTCATTCGAAACACGCGCACGCGTCCGGCGTTGCTCTCCGTCACGAACAAATCGCCGTTGGGCGCAAATTTAAGAACGCGCGGTCCGTTCAGCCCAGAAGCGAAAACTTCAGCCTCGAAACCCACGAGCGTTTTGAGCGCAGCGCCCTCGGGCCGCGGAACGACCTGGGAGCGCTCCGCTTTGGGCTCGCTCGCGAGCGGGCGCGGTAAATCTTGCGGGCCAATCCGCCGCCATGCGCCAGGCGCATCCGCGCGCCAGTCGCTGAAGGCGGCGGCGCCGATAAGTCGCTGATCCGTTTCCGAGCGGAGAGCCGTTACCGATAGCGCGGCGCCGCCGACCGCAGCGACGCCGATGATCGCGAGCCATCTCCTACGCATTCCTATTCGCCTTACCCAATCTATTTATCTATTCATCGACTATGATATTAATCCGCCGAACTGAGGCATTCAAGACGGGCTTACCACACATAGTCCGTATTTTCTCGCATATTCCGCTTTCCTCACGGATTACGGCCCAGCGGCCTCAGATTTATTTCTGTATTTTTATAGTGTGTTATAGTCCTATAATCATTGATGGCGGGCTTCCAGCATGAGCGCGGAACTCGCGGCGACCGAAAAAGCACAGGAAATTTTGGGTTCTGTCGTAAATTTTGCGTAAGCCTCGAGAGGCAGGGCAGCGGGCCTCTCGCGGCTTACGCCGCGAGAGCATAGAACTGCTTTGCTGGGCGCAATTTGCCCGTCGTTTGCAACTGCCCTTTTCGGATCATGTGCATGAGCTCGACGCCGGCGAGCGTTGCTGCGGCCGAGCGAAAGGATTTGAACCCCAGCGCCGGCCGCACCACCCGCTTGATCGCTCGGCGGTCCTGTTCGACGATGTTGTTCAGATATTTCCTTCGCCTGATCTCGATGTCCGCCTCGTTCTCTGCATTGTAGCTCTCGATCGCAGCGGTGCTGGCGCCACTCTTGTCGATCGTGATCATCTTCGGCGCGCCGTTCTGCCGATCGCTCGGCGCAGGAACCGCAACGCCGCTTTGCGATCCCGCTTTGCCGTCAGCAGGAAGTCCACCGTCGCCTTGTGATCGCCTTGAGCCTCCTGATAGTGGCTTGCGCAACGACGCGCGGCGGACGAAACCCGCTACCGGTCTTAGGGCTTTCAGCCAAGAACGGACGGCTTTTCCAAGTGTCTGCTCGACACCGACCTTGATCGCGCCGCCGACCGGCGGGCCGCCTCCTATTCCGCCCCGCCCAGGGGCCCGGCGTCTACGGCAGGCCATGGCGCTATTGGTGACGATCGGGGCGGCGCCGACGACTACGTGCGTCGGGACGGATGAATTTTACTTGGTCGACACCGTTGCTAATCTCTACCAATTAGGTATGATTATGACGGCCCGCGGAGGGGCGGGCGCGTCAAAAGGATTGTTACATGGCTAAAATCAACAAGCTTCTCGTCGGCGAGTCCCTCGTGGGCGAAGGGAACGAAGTTGCTCACATCGATCTGCTGATTGGACCGCGCGGCTCCGCGGCGGAGCTCGCCTTCGCCAATGCGCTCGTCAACAACAAGGATGGCTTCACGACACTGCTCGCCGTGATCGCACCCAATCTCCTCGCGAAGCCAAACACCATTCTTTTTAACAAGGTCACCATCAAGGGCGCAAAGCAGGCGGTGCAGCTCTTTGGTCCGGCGCAGCATGGCGTCGCCAAGGCCGTCGCCGACTCTGTCGCCGAAGGCGTCATTCCTCTCGAAGAGGCGGACGACCTTTTCATCTCGGTGGGCGTGTTCATCCATTGGGAAGCAAATGACGACAAGAAGATCCAGGACTACAACTACCAGGCCACGAAAGAGGCCATCGCGCGCGCGGTCGCCGGCGAGCCGAAGGCTTCCGAAGTCGTCGCGAAGCGCAACGAAGCGAAGCATCCGTTCGCGGCCAACTGATCCAGCGAACGCAAACCGCTGGGGAGACGGCCTTGCCGTCCTCCCGGGGAAAGCTGCGGGTGCGACCGCGTTTCCCGCACCCGCAGCCAACTCGCCCAAGTAGAGGTCTTGATGTCGCTTCTAACCAAGTTTCTCAGCATTTTCGCGCCCAAAACGACGCAGCAAAGCGCCGGGCTTTCGAAGCTTGGCGTCGGCGAGGCCCTCGTTGGCGACGGCAATGAGGTCGCGCATATCATCTCCTGATCGGCCCGCGCGGCAGCGCCGCCGAAAAGGCCTTCGCCAATGCGCTCGTCAACAATAAGCCCGGCTTCACCACCTTGCTCGCGGTCATTGCGCCGAACCTTCTCGTCAAGCCCTACACAATCCTGTTTAACAAGGTGACCATCAAGAATGCCCGTCAGGCGATCCAGCTGTTCGGACCGGCGCAGCACGGCGTCGCCAAGGCTGTCGCGGACTCGGTCGCCGAGGGAATCATCCCGGTCGAGCAGGCGGAAGACCTCTTCATCTCTGTCGGAGTCTTCATTCACTGGGACGCCGCCGACGACAGGAAAATCCAGGACTTCAACTATCGCGCCACGAAGGAGGCCATCGCGCGGGCGCTCGCGGGCGATCCGTCGGCGAAATCTGTCCTCTCGGCCCGCGTCACCGCCAAGCATCCCTTCGCGCCGGGCTGAGTCGGCGACATCCAGCGGAAAGGCGGCAGGTCTTGCTCGTCACATTGCTCAACCACTCTGCGCTCGTGATCCTTGTGCTGCTCAGCGTGGCCGAGGCCGCCGCCGGGCGGCTCGATCTGTCGAAAGCCGACAGAGACGAAACGACGCTCGATCTCGCTTCGATCGCCTTTCCACTGGCGAGCCGGCCGGCGGTTTTCGCGCTGGTCCTAGGCGGCGCCGCGGCGCTGGTCCCGGAATGGCGGGACAGGTTCAGCCACTTGAGCTGGGTGGCCTGGATCCCCGTTTATCTGATCGGGGAGGACATGGTTCAATATTGGTGGCATCGGCTGGGCCACACCAAATACACTTGGCTTTGGCACCGCGCCCATCATTCGGCGCCCTATATGGGTGCACGCATGACCTTCCGGAACGGCTTCCTCTATTCCTTCCTCATGCCGAACATCTGGACGAACGCCTTCTTCGTCTCTCTCGGCGCCGGACCCTTCGCCGTCGCCTACGGGCTGGTGAAGCTCCTCGTGGTCACGGCCGCGCACAGCGAATTGCGCTGGGATCAATATCTGTATCGGTCGCCTCGTCTGTCGCCCATCGCCTGGATCGTGGAGCGGACAATCTCCACCCCGGCGACGCATTTCGCCCATCACGCGCTCAGCGAGGCGGACGGCGTCGGTCATTACCGCGGCAACTTCGGAAACCTACTCTTCTTCTGGGACGTCTTGTTTGGAACGGCGCTGATCACCCGTCGCTATCCGCCGGCGTCCGGTGTCGAGAACGACCTTGAATACGGAAGGGAGCGCTGGTGGGTGCAGCTCTTCGTGCCGATGTTCCAATCGCGCCGGCGGCAATCCGACTACAACAGCGCCTCTTACTGGTTCAGCCGCACACCGTCTCGCGCCCCGGTCGAGCAGAGTCGCGCATGAGGGCAATCTTTCGAAAGGACTCAACATGAGCGCCCACTGGGCCTATCAAATCCGTTTCAGGCTCGACGAGCAGCAGCCCGACCGCGCGCGCCATCGTCCGGATGATCCCGCCTTCAGGCCAATCGCAGAAGCTCTCGCCCGTCATAGCGCGACGGCCATCAGCACCTACGACGCCTTCGTCAATTACGTCACGCAGGCGGAACGGAGCAGCGTTGATGCTTTCCCGCTCTACAAATGGACGAAGGCCACGATCGAGGATCCGTCGAAAAAGGCCAAGCATTCCCTGTCCTTCGCAGTCTATGTCAATGGCGACGAGGTATACGACAAGGCCCGCGCCGACGCACTCGAGGCGGATCTTGCGCCGCTGGTCGCACAAGGGCTGATTGTTTCGCTTTCGAAACACGACACCAATCCGGACAACAATCCCCAGGCGCCTTCGCATCTGCGTTGACCCGACCGTAGACTATTTTCAAGCGTGCCCGCGTCCAGCGGTCGAACCAATTGGCACAAAAAAATGATAGCCCGACACCCGTTGAGATCGAGACGACAAGCCGCTTGCACCACCCCATCACATGATGGATGTCACTTCTCAAATGAAACTTGGGGAGACGGCTGTCGACGCCGATTGGTTGCAACTTCACCCATCATATTTTCCCGCCTGTTGCAACATGAGCCGACCAAGGCTTGCCCAAATTCATCTGCTTTAAAGTGAGCTCTGATGGAATATTTATCCTCTTGTCTCTTGATCACCGCCGTTCTGGTTTTACTCGCGACAGGAATACAGGCGTTCGAGGTTCGCTTTCGCACGGCAACTTCAATAGGACTCGCCATTGCCGCATGCGCCGTTTTCACGCTCGGCCTCCTCGCCCACTTCGCTCCTGACCATGGCTGCAAGCTGTGGAGGGACCTCGGATACCCAGTGAAAATGGCGGACCGATGTATCGCGTCCGAAAGAGCTGTATCTGACCAGACCGATGCATCCAACCGCATGGTCAGCCGGGCAAATCTCAAAATTGCACCCCCAGAGGGCGATTCGTTTCTTTTGAGACGGTTCGGCTTCGCCACTGCCGTATATGATATCGCCGCACATACAGTTTATCTGCCGAACGGCCAGCGCTTGGAGGCGCATTCAGGGCTCGGCGCGCGACTTGATGACCCTCGCTTTGTTCACGAACCTATGCGCGGCGCAACGCCGCCTAGCACCTACGAAATTACGCTGAGGGAACAGCCCTTTCATGGCGTCCGGGCCCTACGTCTCGTTCCTGTTGGCGACGCAAATACCTTCGGTCGCACCGGCCTGCTCGCCCATACTTATATGCTCGGGCCCAAAGGCGACTCGAACGGTTGCGTGGTTTTCAAGGATTACGCAGCCTTTTTGCGTGCCTTTGAATCAGGCGAGATTAAGCGTCTTCTTGTCGTCGCACATCTGGACTGAATGGCGCTGCTGGGGCCCGGGGGAGTTCAGGACGACTGAGATAGGGATATGATTTTGTGGTTTCTCTATGCGGTTCAAGCCTCGAGAGGCCCGCTGTCGCGCGTCTCGCACTCACGCAAAATTTGCGACAGACCCCGAGAACTTGCTTAATGATTTCGAACTATCGAACTCGTGCGCGAGAAGTCCCATGATCACATCATCGCGCCATTCGTCGCCGACGCGCGCCGCTTCGCGTTCCCGTCCTTCCTCTACAAAGCCGCATGCGCGGTAACAGGCGATAGCTCGCGCGTTGTAGGAAACGACGCGCACGCTGATGCGATGCAAGGCGAGCGCGTCAAAGGCGTAGCGAAGGAGGATAAGTATTGCCTGTCTGCCGAGACCGCGCCCAAGCTTGTGTGGGTCATAGAGCCCGATCGCCAATTGCGCGCGACGATCCTGCTTGTTCATTTTGTCGAGCCTGATTTCGCCGAGCCAGCTCCCTTCGTGTTCGATCGCCCAGGCGTGGGGATGCTTTGCCAAATCATCGACCCAGCGGCGGACGCCGGCCTCTGTCAGCGCCGGGATGTCAGTCGGGTCCACTCCAAACATTCGCATGATTGCGGGGTCGTTTCCGAGCTCGAAACGCTCCCGCGCATCACCTGCACGAAATTCTCGCAATAGCATATCCGGGCCACGAAGCGTCGGAATGCTTTGCAGGCTCATCCTGGCCTCCGAGTTGGGCTCGGTTTACTTTGAAGGATCGCGTCGAAGTCCTGCACCTTTCCGCCCGACTTCGCGGCGAAGGATTCCGCGTCGGCTTTCGAGAAAAACGCATCGAGCCGCCCTGATGACGCGGCGACATACCAGGCGCGGTTGGCAAATATCTTGATGCCGTTGCTGCGGTCCTGCGCATAGGCGGCGCGGATTTTCTTGCCTTGCGTTTCGAACTGGGTCAGAGCGGCGAACGCCGCGTCCGGCGATGCATAGCGGTGGACTTTGGACTCGCCCTCCAACCAGAGCTCTGCGGAAAGGCTCACTTCGGTCATCAGCTCACTCGTCGTCGAGGCGTAGTGCGCAAGCTCAGTGTCGTAGTCGAGTCCAGACGCCTTGAAAGCGGCGCGGAGAAATCTATCGTCGATGAATGTTTCGAGATCGAGGCCGGTGTCGGCGCGCTTCAACAGCTTGAGCGTTTCGATCGAGGTCGCGAGATCCTGTCGATACTCCTTCTTCCACGTCAGGTCGCGTGTCTGAAGTCCGAGTGGGCCATGAAAGAGATAGACGACAGGGGCGTCGATGCCGGTGGCCTTGGCGATCAACTCGCTGTATTTTTCCGGCTCGCCGGCCAACAGCCTGTTCGCGTCGATGACGGCGCGGAGATAGGCGACGACAAGCTCTGGATATTTCTCGGCGTAATCAGAGTCCACGAGAGCGCCGTGGAAAGTCGGAACGCCCGCCTGGGCGCCATCGAAGATCTTGCGGGCAAAGCCGCGCGCAGGAAAAAGTTCCGCGAAAGGCACGAAGTCGGCGTGCGCGTCGATCTGCCCGCTTTGCAGCGCCGAACCTGCGACCTCGGGAGCCTGCGCGATGATCTTCACGTCGCGCCCCGGATCCCAGCCGAGATCAGCGACAGCGCGCAGCAGCATGCCATGCGCTGTCGAAGCAAAGGGCACGGAGATCGTCTTGCCCTTCAACTCAGCGAGCGATTGCGCCGGCGAAGCGATCGGCACGACGACGCCATTGCCGCTTCCGCGGATGCTGCCGGACAGCACCGTGATGAACCGGCTGCTTTTGCCGGCCTTCTTGAAGGCGACGCCGTTCAGCGCGCCGGGGAAGTCGGCCATCACGCCGACATCGAGCTTGCCCGCGACCATTTCATTCGTGATCGGCGCGCCGCTCGAGAAATTCTTCCACTGAATGTCGTATGTCGCGTCCTTATACTTGCCGTCATGCGGGAGATGGCGCCGCAGAAGATCGAGTTCGCGAATCAGTAGTCCGCCCGCGGCGCAATTGATCGTCGTATCCTGCGTTCCGATCGCGATGCGAATTGTTTCCGCAGCCGCGCCCATCGGCGTCGCAAGGATCCATGAAAGAATGCCGCAGATTCGAAGCAGTCGCATTTCAATTTCACCCGTGCTTTCGAGGCGACGCGATCACTGGCTTTCTTCCCGCCATGGTGTGAGCGCGCAGCCGATCCGTCTGACGATGGCGCTGCTCAGGAAACCGAGAACGCCGATGATCGCCATGCCCGCGACGATATCTGGGTAATTCTGGAGGGTGTAGGATTCCCAGGTGAAATAGCCGACGCCGAACTGGCCCGAAATCATCTCTGCGGTCACGAGGCAGAACCAACTCGTTCCCATGCCGATCGCGAGGCCGGTGAATATGCTCGGCAAGGCGCCTGGCAGCACCACTTCGACGACGACAGTGACGCCGCCGGCGCCCAGTGAGCGCGCGGATGCGATGAGCCGGGCGTCAATGTCCCGCACGCCATGAATCGTGTTGAGCAAGATTGGGAACAGCGCGCCCATGAAGGTGATGAAAACCATCGACGCTTCGGACGACGGGAACATCAGGATCGCAAGAGGTATCCAGGCGACCGCGGGAATCGGCCGCAGGAGTTCGAGAGGCGTCAGCAGCGCGTCCTCAAAAAAGGGCCTGCGCGCAACGAGGCCGCCGAGAGCGATTCCAAATAAAGAGGCGAGAGCATAGCCTGCGAGAACGCGCGCGAGGCTGGCCTCGACATGCGACAGCAGCCTTCCCGAATGCGAAAGCTCGAGGAGCGAGTCGAACACCTGCGTCGGAGCGGGCGTGAAGGCGAAGGTGAGGAAGGAGAAGTGCGCCTTCGACAGGGAGGCATATTGCCAGGCCGCGAGAAGCGCCACGAGAGAAAAAATTCTCACGCTCCAGCGCCACGCCGGGGTGATATTCGTTTTCGAACCAGCGGGACGAAGCTCATCGGCTCGGATTCCCCTGCGTATGACTTGCATGACGGTCACGCAGCGGACTCCGACAGGTCGAAGATCCGACGACCCTCGCGACGAATCAGCTCGAGGCACTGCAACTTCGCCGCATTGAAGGGGCCGCTCGCGGAGATGTCCGGGGGGCGGGGACTCGGCAAGTCGATGGGCAAATCGAGTATGACGCGCCCCGGCGCGGCGCTGAAGACAATCACTCTGTCCGCCAGATAGATCGCTTCGTCCACATCATGGGTGACAAAGAATATAGTGGCGCCGACGTCTCGCCAGAGATCGAGCAGCAACTCCTGCATGAGCGCGCGCGCCTGCGCGTCGAGCGCGCCGAATGGCTCGTCCATCAACAAGACCGAGGGCCGGTTGATCAATGCACGCGCGATCGCGACGCGTTGCTGCATGCCGCCCGAGAGCGTGTGGGGATAGCGGTCGGCGAAACCGGATAGCCCGACGCGATCGATCCACTCGTACGCCGCCCGTCGCGCTTCGGCGCTTCCGATCCCTCGCATGCGCAGACCAAAGGCGATGTTCGCCACGGCCGTCTTCCATGGAAACAGCGAATAGTGCTGGAAGACGACGCCACGGTCGGCGCCCGGCCCGCGGATCGGCGCGCCATCGACAAGAACCTCACCGGAGGTTGGGGGAAGAAAGCCGGCGATGGCATTCAAGGCGGTGGATTTGCCACAGCCCGAAGGGCCGAGAAAGCAGATGAATTGCCCCGGCTCCGCCGCGATCCCGAAATCTCGCAACGCCGCCGCGCCACGATAAGCGACCGTGAGATTGCGCAGTTCGACGTGTCCGGCGCGGACTGCCGATGGACTCGATGAAATCATACCTGTAATATAGACTAACATGCCTTAGAGTAGCAACAAGATCGCGTCCGCCGGCTTGGCTGATGCGCCAGCGGGAGTGCAGCGTGACGGCCAACGACGACGCCGAGACCATTTTCGAAGCCGATGTTCTGGTGATCGGCGGAGGGACTGCGGGGCCCCTCGCAGCCTACAAGGCCAAGACTGCGAACCCTGCGCTGAAAGTCGTTTTGCTCGAAAAAGCCAATGTGAAGCGGTCAGGGGCGATCGCCGTCGGCATGGACGGATTGAACAACGCCGTCGTGCCGGGCTTCGCCACGCCCGAGCAATATGTACGGGAAATCACCATCGCCAATGACGGAATCGTCTATCAGAAGGCGCTGCTTGCCTACGCTGAGCGCTCCTTCGACATGATCCGTGAACTCGACCAATGGGGGGTGAAATTCCTCAAGGACGAGAATGGCGACTACGACATCAAAAAGGTTCATCATCTTGGAACCTACGTGCTGCCGATGCCGGAGGGCGCGTCGATCAAGAAGGTCCTGTACCGGCAATTGCGCAAGGCGCAGGTGCTGATCTCGAACCGCTACATGGCGACGCGCCTGCTCACCGGCGCCGACGGCCGCATTGCAGGGGCCATCGCGATCAACAGCCGGAGCGCTGAAATTCTCGTCATTCGCGCCAAGGCGGTCATTCTCGCGGCCGGCGCAGCCGGGCGTCTAGGCCTTCCAGCCTCTGGCTATCTGTGGGGAACGTACGAGAACCCCGCCAATTCGGGCGACGGTTACGCAATGGCGTTTCATGCGGGCGCGGAGCTCACCAATCTCGAATGCTTCCAGATCAATCCGTTGATCAAGGACTATAACGGTCCGGCCTGCGCCTATGTCGGTGGGCCCTTTGGCGCCTATACGGCGAACGCCAGCGGCGCGCGCTTCATCGAATGCGACTATTGGTCGGGGCAGATGATGCTGGAGTTCTATCGCGAACTCCAGGGCGGTGGAGGTCCCGTCTTTCTCAAGTTCGATCACCTTGCGCCGGAGACCATCGCGGAGGTCGAGAACATCTTGCACAAGGTGGAAAGGCCCTCGCGCGGGCTGTTTCACAAGGGTCGGAAAACCAATTACCGCAAAGACATGGTCGAGATGCATATTTCGGAAATCGGCTTTTGCTCCGGACACAGCGCGTCGGGCGTCTGGGTCGACGAGTTTGCCCGCACGACCGTCCCGGGCCTCTATGCGGCGGGCGACATGGCGAGCGTGCCGCACAATTACATGCTCGGCGCCTTCGTCAACGGCGCGATCGCCGGTGAGCATTCCGCGAGCTTTGCAGATGAGGTCGATCTTGCGGACTATGGCGCCGCACAGGTGGAGGCCGAGCGGGAACGAACGCGCGCGCCATTGCGCAACGAGACCGGACTGCCGCCCAATCAGGTGGAATACAAGATCCGGCGCTTCGTCAACGATTATCTGCAGCCGCCAAAAGTGACGCGCAAATATGAAATTGCGCAGAAGCGCTTCGCTGAACTTCGCGCCGACCTACCGCGCCTCGCCGCGCGCGATGCGCACGAGCTGATGCGCGCGCTCGAGGTCCATTCGATTCTGGACTGCGCGGAAATGGCCGCAGCCGCTTCACTCTACCGCACCGAGAGTCGTTGGGGCCTCTACCACCATCGCCTCGACCATCCTGAGACAGACGACGAGAGCTGGTTTTGTCATACCCAGCTCTACAAGAATGAGCGCGGCGGCATCTCCTGCCGCAAGCGGCCGGTCGACCCCTACGTGGTGCCAGTCGAGACGACAGAGCGCGACGCCTATCATCGTCTTCGCATTCCCGCTCACAGTTGAGGCGCCGATGTCCTTCGCGGAGAACCCTTCCGAGTTTCCGGTCAACATCGATGCGGAGAAGTGCATTGCAGACAAGGGCTGCACGGTTTGCATCGACGTCTGCCCGCTCGATGTGCTGTGGATCAATCCGGAGACCGGCAAAGCGCATATGCGTTACGACGAGTGCTGGTATTGCCTGCCATGCGAACTCGACTGCCCGACCAAGGCGGTGAGCGTTTCGATCCCCTATCTGCTGCGGTGATTGTCATGGCGCGGGACAGCATTTTCGAGGATCAGAGCCTCGATATCGAAGACATCGAGGCGCGTTTCAAAAGTTCGGACGCGGATGAGCGCCGCATGGCGATGCTCGAACTTGCCGAAAGCGCCGAGGCGAATGGAGAAGCGCTTCTCATCCGCGCCCTGAGCGATCCCGATCCCGGCGTGCGCCTCGCGGCGGCGGCGGGGTTGGAGCAGTTCGACGGCCCTGCCGTCGCGCAGGCGCTCGCAAACGCTCTGCTCGACGCGGACTCGTCCGTCGCGGCTGCCGCCGGCGCCAGCCTGTGCGAATTGCGCGCGCCCGAGGCGGCCACGCCGCTGCTCGCGCTTATCGGCCATCCACGCGCGGACGTGCGCGCCGCCGTCTGGCGCGGGCTGCGCGATCTGCGCGTCGGAGCGACCTTTCCCGTGGCGATCGACGCGCTTGCCGATTCCGACCCGCATGTGCGGCGCGAGGCGATCGGCGCGCTCGCCTACCTCAAGCGCGCCGACGCGCTGCCGGCTTTGCTCGGGGCGGCGACAGACCCTGATGTCGATGTGAGGCGCGCGGCGCTGTCGGCGCTCGCCTTCGCGCCCGCCGATGCGGTGATCGACGCGCTCTTCTCGGGTCTTGCCGATGGGCATTGGCAAGTGCGCGAGGCCGCGGCGGTTCTTGCTGGGAAGCTCCGCGCGGCGGGGGCCGAGCGCGCGCTGATCGACGCCCTATCGGACGACGCTTGGCAAGTCGCGCTCAAGGCCGCAAGCGCCCTGGGGCGGCTTTCAACAGCGGACGCCATCCCCGCGCTCGGCGGGTTGCTGTCGCATCCCGTCAGCAATCTGCGCAAGGAAGCAGCCGCGGCGCTCGGCGAAATTCGCCGGCCGGAGGCGCTGCCCTATCTTGCCGGCGCGGTCGACGACCCCGATCCAGACGTGCGCAAGATCGCGCGCTGGTCGATACACCTCATCAAAAGTGATACTTTTCAAGGCGGTTGATCGGGCTTGCCGCGAACTTTCATAATCGATCCGGGTTTTGCTTGCTCTCTGAACATTTGGCATACTGCCAATACCGTGCAGGGCTCGTCCGAAAACCAATGATCTCGGCAGGCTTTCAGTTCCGCCTTCTCACAATCGACGATTACGACAGCCTCGTCGAGGCGTTGTTATGGCAAGAGGGCGTCGGCATGAGCGGCTCCGATAGCGTCGACGGTGTCGCGAGATTTCTTGCTCGCAATCCCGGCATGAGTTTTGTTGCGGATGCAGAGGGAATGCTTGCGGGCTGCGTGCTCGGCGGCCACGACGGAAGGCGCGGCTATCTGTATCATGTATCGGTGAGCCCTCAATTCCGGCGTCGGGGCGTCGCGCGCGGCCTCGTTGCTCGGACGGTCGCCGCCATCGCAGCAGAAGGGATCGAGAAGATTCACATCGACGTTTTCGCGGACAACGGCGCCGGGCTAGCGTTTTGGCGAGCCATCGGCTGGCATGACCGCGACGAACTCAAGCGGTTTTCGTTCACCCCTCCGAGTGGGGCGTAATTCGTAGGCGCTGCCGGCGTGACACGCACTAGGTAGCGGAGCGTCACGTCTCATGATGATCAGCAACAGCCGATTCACGATCTCGATCATTTGCGCTGGACCGATCATTCCGACGACACATGGATCATCGAAGGGGTGTATGCCTTGCTTTGCGGAAGTCGAGCTGACGCGCGCGACCGGTACAGTCCTGATCGACTAAATGAGTTCGACGCTCTCGCTCGTCGCTCCTGTACAGCGGCGATGAGCTTGCCGACGCCGTTCAAAAACGGCGATTACAGCTTGCTCAACGAATCGAGATGCGGCGTCGGAAATGGCTGTAGCTTCTCGAAGGCGCGCGCTAGGCGAAGCACTGTGAGGTCGCCATATTGCGGGCCGACGACATGGAGGCCGACCGGCAGCCCGTTATTGTCGAAGCCCGCGGGAATCGATGCGCCGGGCTGCTGCGTGATGTTGAAGGGGAAAGCGAAAGGCGTCTGCGGCGGCGTCCCGAGGCGCGGGACGGGCTGCGACTGCACGGGCGTGACCAAAAGATCGTATTTCTCGTGGAAACGTCGCATGAGGATCGCGAGATCGGTGCGGCGCTCATTCGCCTCGACGACTTCCGCAAGCGTATAACGTTCGAGCTTTTCAACGCGCGCGCGGATGCCCGGATCGATCAAATCCAGCCCCGCCACGCCGATCTCGCTGCGCAGCCTGATCGCGCGCTCGGAATTGATGGCGTCGATGATCGGCGACGGATCTCTGAAACCGGGATCGGTCTCTTCCACGATGGCGCCGAGCTCCGATAGGCGCGCGACCGCGCGATCGACGACGGCGGCGAGGCCGGGATCGACTTTCACATAGCCGAGCGTCCGGCTGTAGGCGATGCGCAGACCTTTCACGCCGCTGTCGAGATTCTCTCTCCAATCGCAAATGTCGCTCGGCAGGCTTTGCCAGTCGCGCACGTCCGGCTGCGCAATGACATTGAGGAGCAGTGCGGCGTCCGTCACCGTCCGCGTGAGGGGGCCGATATGGAACAACGAGCCATTGTGCGGATAGCCCGCGACGCGGCCGAATGTCGGCTTGAAGCCGAATACGCCATTGACGGCTGCCGGATTACGGATCGAGCCGCCGCCGTCAGTGCCGACTTGCAACGGCCCGAGCCCCAATGCCGCTGCGACCGCCGCGCCGCCGCTGCTGCCGCCGCTCACATATTGGCGGTCCCAGGCGTTCGGCGTCACGCCGCCGAGCTTCGTTTCGGTGAGGCCCTTGAGGCCGAATTCAGCGGTCTGGGTTTTCCCGAGAATGACCGCGCCCGCTTCTCGTAGACGCGCCGCCGGCGGGGAGTCGGCCTGCTGGATGATGTCGGGAGTCGCAAGGCTGCCCTTGCGCGTCGGGAAACCTTGCACGTTGAGCAGGTCTTTGAAGCCCACCGGCACGCCGTCGAGCAAACCTTTCGGCGCGCCGCGCGCCCAGCGCGCTTCCGAGACCTTTGCTTGCGCGAGCGCAGCATCGGCGCCGACGGCGCGATAGGCGTTGAAATGTGGCTGGAGTTCTCCGATGCGCTTCAGCGTCGCCATAGTCGCCTCCACTGGGGAAAGCGTTTTTGTGCGATACGCCTCGATCAGCTCATAGGCGGTCAGTTGTGTGAGATCCTGCGACATGGCTGCCTCCCTGGCCTTGGACGATTTTTGTATGCCGCTTTTATTGCTTTCCGCGACGCCATCTCGGCGTGTAAGCCAAGTTCAACCTTCAGGAACCAAAGTGCAAAAAGAAGTATTGAGGGAGGCAAGGTGTTCGTGATGGGTCACTGCTCGGCCGAGCTGATGATCGGCCGAGCTGACGACGAGAAACCCTGTCGGCGATTTCATCGCCCACGGGAAGGCGCGCAGCCTATTTCAGCCGCGGCTGCACGCGTTGCAGACCCGCGAGCGCATATTGTTCATCCTTGTCGGCGCCACGCGCGCCGCCAACGCCGATCGCGCCGATAACCTCGTCATTGACCTTGATGAGAACAGCGCCCGCGCGCGCGAGATAGTTCGGGTTCGCGGCGATCTGATCGGCGAGCGTTTTGTTGTTCTTGACCTGCTCGGCCAGCTCGCCGGAGGTCTTCTTGAAGGCGAGCGCCGCCTGCGCCTTGAAGTTGCTGTTGTGCACCGCGCGGGGTCCGACGCCGTCAGAAACGAGGACCGCCTTCAGCACTCCGGAGGAATCGATGACGCTCACCGCCACTTTTTGATCGGCAGCCTTTCCGGCGTCGATCGCCGCTTGCGCCGCCTCGATCGCGAGCTCGAGCGAAGGACCGCGCGCGGGGGGCGGCGGCGGACTTTGCGAAGGTGCGGCTGCGCCCTGTGCCGGTCCCGACGTGGCCGATTGAGCGAGCGCCGGCGCGGTCGCGAGGACATAAACGGCAAATGCGCAGAGCAGGTTCGATCGCATTCTTTTATTCCCTTCCAGCAGTCTATAAGACTACTATTATGGTATAAATATAACGTCAAGCTCAAACCGCGGCGATGCAACTGCTGCGATCCAACGCTAGAGCGCGTCTCCGGATACGGAGCGGATGCTTGCCTTTGTGAATCTTGCTTTGTCCTCGCGCAGCGCCGCTGCCGTCCTTTTTCCTTGTCTATTTCCTACTTACCGCGTAGATAAATGAGCTAGGTTCGCGCCTCGTTGGGCGCAGCCGTCTGATGCGGACGGGTTCATGAAGAAGCGCGACAAGCCGGAGTTCACGGCGGGCGGCGGCCTCATCGATCGACATTGGTTTCTTGCCGCCGCCGGAGGCTTCGGCGTCGTCGGCCGCGCACGTGGCGAAACGCTTGTCGTCGAGCCTTGGATTACCGAGCCGGGCGCTTCTCGCGGCTTACGCCCGAGAGCGTAGAACTGCCTTTGCTGGGCGCAATTTGCCCGTCGTTTGCAACTGCCCTTTTCGGATCATGTGCATGAGCTCGACGCCGGCGAGCGTTGCTGCGGCCGAGCGAAAGGATTTGAACCCCAGCACCCGCCACACAACCCGCTTGATTGCTCGGTGGTCCTGTTCGACGATGTTGTTGAGATATTTTCCTCCGCTGGATCTCGATGCCCGACTCGTTCTCTGCATTGTAGCTCTCGATTGGAGCGTGTGGCGCCGCTCTTGTCGATCGTGACATTCTTCGGCGCGCCGTTTTGGCCGATCGCTCGGCGAGAAAATCTCCATAAAAATACAAAGCATCAAGACCATTGGGCGCAATGGAAACCGCCTGTTCGAGCGTTCACAATTCGCCGCGCAACGTCACCATGAAGTTCCGAGGATCGCCCGGCGTGTTGTAAGTGTTGGCGCCGCCGACGCGCATGTAATATTTCTGGTCGGTTATGTTGTTGAGATTGAACTGCAGCGTCAGATGGTCGTTGATCTTGTACGACGTCATTGCATTGATGACGGCAAACGCCGGCCCATGTCGGGCCTCGTTCAATGTATTGATCGCGCCGGACAGGCCGCTCTCCGCTACGACGCCTGCGCCGATCGTCAGCCCTTTCCACTCCCCCTCGAAATCATATTTGCCCCAGATCTTGAACATATGGGTCGGATACCACGAACTGATCGGCCGCCCCGGACTGTTTTTGTCTACGATGAGCTTCGTTTGCAGATAGGTGTAGCCACCGACGACGTCGAGCCCTGGCAACGGACTTTGGATGATTGGCAGTTCGATATCCGCAAGAGGCTTCCCGGAGAATTCTACTTCGACGCCAGTGGATTCCGCCTTGCCGGCTTGAAGATAGTAGCCCGGGTTGGCGGGATCTGCATAAGGACGATTCCGGTCGTTGATCTCGAACCACGCGGCCGAGGCGTTGAGCTTCTTGTTCAGGAACTCGCCTTTGACGCCGGCTTCGAACTGCCCGCCGACCTGCGGATCGAGCGTGATTCCGTCAGCTTTCTGGTTCGTCTGCGGAATGAAAATATCCGAGTAGCTGCCATAGATATTGATTTCATCGGTCACCCGGAAAATGCCGGCGAGATAGGGAGAGAAGCGGTGGTTGGATTTCGCGCCATATGACCAATTGGCAGACGCGCTTGGGAAAACATTGCGGTTCTTGGCAAAGAAATTCGTCAATCGACCACCGAAGACGAAAGTCAGTGGATCGATTGGCGTCAAGCGAAGTTGGCTATAGGCTCCATGCTGCAAAGTTTGATTCTGGCCGCCCGTCGTAAAGGGATTGAGATTCGGACCGATTGCATTCGGCCAAAGGACTGGGATGTTGTTCACATAGACGCGCGGGGCGCCCTTATATTCATAGGTGAACCGATCATAGTTATAGCCGATCGTCAACGTGTTCTTGATCATCGCCCAAGGCAGCGTGCCGGACAGATAGGAGTCGAGACCCGTACGATGATAATAATACATGTAATGGCGGCGCGCATATTGCGCCGTCCAATTGGAAGGATTGACGCCGCTGTTCGGATAGGCGTCCGCGAACTCGTAGCCTATGTCGCGTCGATTAAAATTCACCTTTGCGACCCAGTCTTCACCGAACCGATGCTCCAAGCGGATATTTTTGTCCTCCGTGTCCCATTTGGCTTGAGTCCAATCCGGATAGGGATTCCAGGATCTGGGCACATTCAGGAAATAGGGGCTCGTCCCGCCGAAATAAGAAAGCGCAGCGACTGGTTGCCCGCTATAGGCGGGGTCACTGGTGCGCTGGCGTGTGTAGGCGACGTTCAGCAGTGTATTGGGGGTGATGTCATATTCGAGCGAGCCATAGCCCAGCCATTTGTCTTCAGGTTGCGACGGCGTGAAGAAGAAGTGCTTGTCCTGGTGGAGCACCAGCGCACGATAGCGAAAGGTCCGCTCTTCGTTTATCGGACCGGTCACATCGATCAACCCGCGATAATTGTCCCACGAACCGGCGGTGAATTCCGTTCGGAGCTTGAATTCGTCCTGCGGCCGTTTTCTCACAATATTGACGATGCCGCCCGGATTTCCCGCTCCAGATAGCAGACCAGCCGGACCTTTCAACACTTCGATGCGATCGTAGACAGCGAGATCCAGTTGCTGATAGCCGGCAAGACCATCGTAGGTCGGGACGCCGTCATAAGCGACGCCGAGGGTGTAGCCGCGTGAGGCCGGCCATCCTTGCGTGACGTCGTTAGCAATGGTCGAGACTCCGGGCACCCAGAACATCGCGTCCTGCACGGTGGTGAGCTGCATGTCATTCATCTGTCCCCTCGTCATCACCGAGACAGACTGCGGTATCTCCTTTCTGGGCAGCGGCACCTTGCCGGCGACCGTCACGAGCGGCGTCGTGTAGGTCCCCGTTCCTTCGGTGATAGCGCCGCGGTCGGCGCTATATGCCTTCTTGTCGTCCGGATTTGTCGCCTCGACGTCGGTCCGCTTCGTCGCGCCCACGTCAATCGGCGGGAGCGCCTGGAACCCCGCGTCGCTGCGCGCGCCCCTATCGTTCTGCGCGAGAATGATCGACACCGCCTTTTCGTCCGGCCCCCCGAAGCGATAGGACAGACCGGTTCCCTCGAGCAGCCTGTCGAGCCCTTCGCGCATCGAGAAAGATCCAGAAAGCCCCGTCGTGCGGAGCATCCGTGTCACGCGCGCATCGTAGAGCAGATGCAGCCCGTTTTTCACGGCGAAGGCGTTCAAAGCCGTCGCCACCGATCCTGCGGGAATGTCGTAGACCATCACGACGCCGCTGCGCTCTTGCGGCGAGAGGGACGCCTCCGCAGGTGTTCCTCCCAACGCGAAGGCGCCGAATGTCATTGCCGCAATTGTCGAACCCAACGCCGCACCCTCGTAACACAGACCTTTTTTCGTCATCGCCGCTTTCCACCGAATGTGCCCCGGCCGTCTCCGCCCGTGACCAACTCGACGCTCTCATGACGATTTCGGAATGTGGGTTGATAAAAAAGATTCGGGCAGCTCTTGGCCCGGTGCGTCACTCGGTTAGGAAAATCAGGTAATCGGTGAAATGTATGGCGCGCAGGCCGAGGAAAAATTCGATCTCGCGCAACGTCGTGAGCGGCTCGGCGGTCGAGAAGACGCCGCTCACCCGCCGCGCGCAGGTCGAGGCGCGCAGGCAAAACACATATCCATGGCGATAGCGGCCGAGCATCGCGAGCGCCTCACCGAGCGAACGGTCCTCGACGACGAGCGCGCTGCGCCGCCAAGCTGCGACATTCTCGGCGGCGACGCTCACGGGCGTCCGCGCCGGCGTATTCGCTTCGTATGAGGTCTCCTGTCTCATCTCGACGATCAGCCGCTCGCCGCCGCTCGCGACCGCCACCGCATGTTCGCTCACAGCGACGCGCGCGCCATTTTTCTGGAGCGCAACGTCGAAGGCGGTGCCGAGCGCCGTGACCGTGCCGCCCGCCGCCTCCACGACAAAGGGACGCGAGGCGATGGGCGCGACCTCGAACCAGGCCTCTCCCGAGAGCAGCGTCACGCGCCGCAATCCCGTCTCGACGCGCACGGCGATCGCCGAATCGGAATCGAGCTCGACACGCGAGCCATCGGTGAGCGTCACCGTCCTGCGTTCCCCGACGCCGGTCGAATAATCAGCCGGATGACGGTTCGCGAATTCGGCGAGCCAACCGAAAAAAGCGAGAGAAGCCGCGAGTGCAACGCTGGCCGCAGCCCACCAGGTCCGTCGCACGCCGTGTGCCTGACGGCGGCGGGCGCGCCGCAGCCCCTGCGCCTCCGAGAACATTTCAGTAATGTCCGCATAGGCCTGAGCATGGGCGGGATCGGCTGCGAGCCAAGCCTCAAAGGCAATACGGCGCTCGCCGTCTATGTCGCCGGCCTTTTCCTGCAACCACCATTCGATCGCAGCGTCATGGCCGTCGTCACGATCGGGGGCGTCGTCGTCCATTCTCTTCATCATGCCGACGTCGTCCCCTGCTCTCGGACAATCTCCGCCCATCGCCCGATACGACGCGCGGACGCGAAAAAAGGAAGGTCGAACCATAAATCTGTCATCTGATCGCCGCCCAGCAACGCTGCATGGCTATCCTCATATGTTGCCGCACCATGCGCTCCGTGACGCCCAGCCGCCTCGCAATCTCCGGGAGCGGCATATCCTCGAAGGCGCAGAGTTCGAAGACCTCGCGGCAGCGTGGCGGCAGGGCCTCAATCGCCGAGGCGAGACGCTGCGCCCGCCGGTCACGATCGACGATCTCGTCCTGGGGCGCGTCCCAGCTCGGCGGCTCGCCGAGGATTCGGTCGAAGCTCAGATATTTTGCTTCCGTCCTGCGGCGGCGCCCGTAGTCGCGAGTCAGATTTGCCGCGATCCTCTGCAGAAAGGCCGGCGGATCCGCGACGTCGTCGAACCGATCGTGGCGCAGCGCACGCACGAAAGTCTCCTGCAACAAGTCGTGAGCGGCCTCGGAGCCGACGCGACGCACCAGATAGGCCGTTAGCGCGCGTCTGTTACGCACGAACAACTCGTGAATAAGATGGGATTTCTTTTCCGACATACACCGCCGCCTGCAGCGGTCATCGACATCTGCTCGAGGCGGATATCGAGACCAGCAAAGAGATCAATAGAGTCGAGAGCTCAAGGCGGTCGGCGGTGGCGCACGGGACGAAAAGACGCGCGACCCGCCGGTCCCCTCCGGCGGCGGCAGGCGGTTGCGGAAGAAAACCGGCTCGCCGGAGGAGCGCGGATAGAGGAAGGCGATCACATAATGAAGAAACGCAACCGGATCGGCGTCGGCCGCGTCATGCTGCGGGCAAATCCGGCACAAGACGCAATGGCCATGGCCGTCGGCATGGTCCCGCGGGGCGCGATCGCCGGAAGGCGCGATGCAATCCTGTCCCGCTGCCGCGACGGCGACATCCGCCGAGCCGAAGCGCGAAGCATGCGCCTCCACCACAACGGTAAGGAAGAGCTGCAGGAGCAGCAGCCAAGCCGCGGCGCCCGCGGCGAGCGCGCTCCTCAGCCGGCCGTGATGCGCCCAAAACGAAGCCATGCCGCCAGTGGAAACAGGCACGAGCTCGACCGTCAAGGGGGCATCGCAGAATCCGAGGGCCTGTTGCGAGATTTTTCGGCTTACACTGGCCTTAGGGAGCGGCGCTTCATGAAGCGCTCGCAGGAGCCGGAATATGCCCTCGAACGTGGCCGCGAAGTTGGGGCGCTGTTAGGAAGACGATTTAAAAGGGCGGCATTCCGAGGCATTTCAGCCGACGGAATCTGCGCTATCCATCTAGTTGCCGTGACCTCGAAAGGACGGGTCCAAAGGCGGTAGCCTGAGGCTGCGGTTGGCGGTCCGATACTCCACCCTCGAAGCTGGCGTCGGAGTGATAACGCCATCAAAGAGCGGGAGGCGCTTTCTCAAGCCCCGACGTCGGATTCATCGAATTCTGGCGTCTCCGGCTCTTCGTCCTCGTCAGCCCCTCCATCCACCCCCAACGCGTCGTCGAGCGCCGCGTCGACGCCCTCATCTGACTCCGACCGGATTAGCCCGCCCCGTTCCAGCGCTTCGAGGTCCGGCAGATCACGCAGGCTGTCGAGCGCGAAGATTTCGAGGAAGCGCTTGGTCGTCACCCAGGCGATCGGCGCACCGGGCGCCGGGGCGCGCGGGCCGGCGTCGATGACGCCGCAGCTCTTCAGCCGGCCGATGACGTCGCGGCTGATCTCGCGCCCGGCAAAGCGGGAAAGCTCCGCCCTCGTGACCGGCTGCAGATAGGCGATGGCCGAGAGCGCGATCATCTCGAGCTTGGTGAATTCCGGCGCCCCGGCGTCTTTGGAGCCCTCGATCGCGCGCAACGCGGCGGCGTGGCGCGGCCGCGTGCGGAACTGCCAGCCGCCGGCGACGCGGACGATCTCGTAAGGGCGCGCGCGCAGTTCGGCGTCGATGTCGGCGAGAAGATCGTCGAGCCGGCAGGCGGCGCCGACGAGCTGCGCCAGCGTCTCGCGCGGGACGGGCGCCGGGGCGGCGAAGATCGCCGCCTCGACGCGGCCCATCCATTCGCGCCAGCGTAACGCCTCGGGGAATTCTGCGAGCTCCTGGTCGAGTTCCGTGGGCGGGCTGCGGCGGCGGCTCATGGGCGCCCGCCCGCCGGACGCGACGCGCGAAGCGCTCCGTACGAGCGCCGATTGGCGCGGGTGCATCGTGGTTTGCTCATCACAGTCCGTAGATCCTGAAAGTTTCGCGCCCGGTCAGCTCGCGCGCGCCGCCCAGTTCAACGAGCCGGTCGAAAAGCCGCCGCGCGGCGCGATCGGACATGCCGGTCGCCCGGGCCGCGGCGGCGGGGGTGACGCCGTCGTCGGCGAGCAGCAGCGCGACGACGCGGCCGGCGGGCTTGGCGCGCAGTTTCGGCAGGACGGCGACCAGCATCGACGCGCGGCGCTGGAGATCGACGGCGGCCAAATGCGCATCCGCGGCGGCCAGCGCATAGGCGCGCAGCGCCGCGCTCGGCCACGCCGCGTCGCCCGGACGCAGGCGCCGCCCCGTCGCATCGCGCATCCCACCGACCCGCAGGGCGAGCAAGGCGAGCGGGCGCTCCCAGCCGAGACGTTTCGCCAGCACGAGGTCTGCCCCCCAGAGCGCGAGCAGCTCTGCGGCTTCGGCCCGCGCGCCGTTCGCGCCTGCCCGGCGCGCGATCGCCTGCGCCGCGGCGACCGATCGCCCGAGCGGCTCGCCAGCGCCGGCGACATGGGCGCAAACGATCTCGGCATACTCTGCCATGTCGCCATTCAGGCCCAGCAGCTCCCCGGCGCACTCGACGTCGCCATGATCTCCCCCGAACCGCGGGGCCCCGAACAGGCGAAACAGCGCGTGCAGGCGGCCGGCGGGGCTAAGCGCCGCGTCCGGGGCCGCGAGCAGCAGCGCGTCGCGCAAAGCGGCGTCATCCTCGCGCAGACGCGCCGCCGGCGCGCAATGCGCCGCCGCGGCGAGGGCCTGGCGCGCGCGCAAGACGCCCAGGAACGGCGGCGCCTCCCGCTGCCCGCTCGTGACGACGGCGTGGAGCGCGGCGAGACTGGCGCCGGCGAGGACGGCGGCCTCGACGTCGGACATGCTGTCGAGCGTGGGGAGGGAAGCGCGCGCCCATTTCGGAAAGGCGTTTGCCGGCAAAGCGTCGCGCCCCGCGTCGTCTGCATCGGCGGCGTTTTTTTGGCGGGGACGGTGAGCGAGCGGCGCGAGGGCGATCATGAGGGCATAAAAGATTCGGATCGTCGTGAGTCTATCCAACTGCGGCGCTTACGCAAGCGAATTCAAATAAAAAGCGCCGCTATTGTCTTCTCCTATCTAGGTCCGATAATGTGCGCTTATCGGACACGAATCGAGAGGCGCGGATTTCTGGGCGGTAAGCCCGCTTTTCGGCCTCCCAAAGCCCGCCCCGGCGTCGGATTTTTCCGCCCGAAAAGACGCCCAGCGCCCCAAAAGGGCGCTAAAACGAGGACGACATGGCCGACATCGACGACAATCAGGACGCCGGCGACCACGGCGGCGCGCCGCTCGCCGAGCGGGCCCCCTCGCCGCATCTCGCCGCGCTTTCGGAAAAAGCCCGCGATTACGCCCGCGCCGCCCGGGCGGAGAACACCCAGCGCGCCTATGACGCCGATTGGCGGTCGTTCGCCTCCTGGCTGCGACGCCAGGGGCTCGCCCCCCTGCCCCCGGCCCCGCAAACCGTCGGGCTCTATCTCGCCGCCTGCATGGAAGCGGCCCCCGGCCGCAATCCGCTGAGCGTCGCGTCGCTCGAGCGCCGGCTGTCCGGCATCTGCTGGCGCTATCGCCAGCTCGGCGCGCCGCTCGACGCCTCGGATCGGCATATTGCGACAGTGCTCGCCGGCATTCGCCGGACCCACGGCCGCCCGCCGGTCCAAAAGCAAGCGATCTTCGCCGACGAGCTGCTCGCCATGCTCGCCGTCCTCGACAACGATCTACGCGGACTGCGCGACAAGGCCATTCTCGCCATCGGCTTCGCCGGCGGCCTGCGCCGCTCGGAAATCGTCGGGCTCGATTGCGGCCCCGGCCAGACCGAAGACGGGACCGGCTGGATCGAGGTTTTTCGTCCCGCGAACAGCAGCGCCGGGGAATCGCCAGAGACGCGCGCTTCAGACGCGTCCGGCGAGGGCGGCCTGCTGCTCACCATCAACGGCAAGACCGGCTGGCGCGAGGTCGAAATCGGCCGTGGCTCCTCTCCCCTCACCTGCCCCGTCGCCATGCTGGAGACCTGGCTGAGGCTCGGGCGGATCAGTCACGGGCCGGTGTTTCGTCCCGTCGCCCGCAAAAATGGCGGCGTCTCGCCGGAGCGCCTGACCGATAAACATGTCGCGCGGCTCGTGCAGAAAACCGCCCTCGCCGCTGGCCTGCGCGGCGATCTCCCTGAGGGCGAGCGCCGCCTGGCTTTTTCCGGCCATTCCTTGCGCGCCGGCCTCGCAAGCTCGGCGCGGATCGAGGAAGCCCATGTGCAAAAACACCTCGGCCACGCCTCCCCGGAAATGACCCGCCGCTACCAACGCAAGCGCGACCGCTTCAAGGTCAATCTCACCAAAGCCTCGGGGTTGTGAATCCTCTGGCGAGCGCCTCACTCATTCGAGGCTTAAATCGCTGGCGTCACATGGGCCGTAGCCATCGTGAAGCCAGCAACGGCGCGCGATACGCACTCGCTCCAAGATTGAGCAAGCCGCAGGCCTTCCTTCGCCGAAAGGTTCTCGCCGCCAGCACCATGCACGCTTCCGGCCGGACAACCGGCGACGCGCTCACGAGCGCAAGTTTCAAACACATTCTCCAACGCTGCGATAATGGTCCGCTGGTCCTCGGATGCCGAGCGCAACCTCGACCGCTCGGGCAATCGTCAAAGCGCCAAGTGGCCTCGGAATGTCACCCTGCCCTTTTTCGCTCCCGCGCTGTTTTCCCAGCCTTTCCGCGCAGCAGCGCCATCAGCACTGGCCCGAGGGAGAATTCCCCTGCCCGCGCCTTGGCCGTCAAAACCCGCAAATAGCCGCCTGCAGATTTGATTTCATCGCCCCGCTGAAGGATCGCGGCGATAACGATCGCAGCGTCATGCTCGCCCAAAACATCGAGCGCCTGCGACCAGGCGTCTGGCGAAACGCCTAAGGCCGACCGCACGATGGCGGACGCGTCCACCAAGTCGCGCCAACAAGAAATCTCACCGCCCTTGGCGTAATCGACGATGTCCGGGCAGGCTTGCAGCACCATTCCGAGCGGGTAAGCGCGCGGCGCGACGGCGGCACGGGCTTCGAGTTTAGGATCGGGTAGCTTTCCTCCCAAATCTCCTGCCCTATCGCCTTCCGTGTCTTCGACGATTGGCCCGAGCGGTTCGACCCTGCCTTCTCGAAGGCGAGGTTCAAGATCAGAAATGTTTGTGGTTTGATTCTGTATGTGACGCTCAGTCTGAGACTCATTGCCGCTTGTTTTTTGGCGTTTCACATGGGTTTCCAGATCGTTGGTGATTTCCCCCGCAAGCTCCGCCAGTTCCGTAGCCAAAGCCTCCAACCCTGCCCGCGTCATCTTGCGCGCCAAGCGGCCGGAAAGCGCTCGATAATCGCCGTGGCGGGCGTCCCAATCGCCGGGAACGCCCTCCGCAATGCCGGTCTCGATCATCTTGACGATGTCGCGCCGAGTGAGCGTGATTTTTTCGCGCAACAGGGCCATGGCGCGGTTCTCCGCGCGCACCTCGTCGGCGAGATTTTCGATTTCGTTGGCGCGTGCAATCAACGGCGTCAGGTCGAAACCAAAAGACTCCTCTATCGCGCCGCCTTCCCCGCGTCTCGCGAACCGTTTACCGTTCGGCGAGTCGCGCCGGATGATCAGGCCGGCCTCTACGAGCGAGGCAAGATGCCGCCGCAGAGTCGCCGGCGCCATGCCGTGGGCGCGGATCGAAAGTTCTTTGTTAGATGGGAAAACGACGACGCCAGGCGCGAGGGGATCAATCCCCTCCTTCGCAGCGGCCTTCGTCCCGCCCTTGGACAGAGTCAGCGCGGTTTCCTGGTGGAAGCTCAGCAGGGCATGAAGCACCGACAGCGCGCGATCAGTGACGCCGAGCGGGCTCTTAGCTTCTGTGAGGGAGCGAAACAGCCGCCATTTATGGACAGCCGTCTCCGATGCGTCGGGTTGGGCGACAAAATCCCGTGTCGCCGCTTGCGCCGCCACCATGGCAAGCGACAACGATCGCCGCCCAAAGGGCGTCGTTGAATATGTGCGCATGCTCTTTTGCCTCGTTCAGGCAAAAGAAATCAGCTCGCCGAAACGGCGCCGACACTTGACAGCGATTCGCGGAAGTGGGATTCTCTAGGTGCTACGCTATGAGAAGGGCTTCCGGGCGGTGACGTTTCGGGGGCCTTTTTCTTTTGCTGGTTCCTTTTCTTTCCTGATATTCCTACGCAACGATCCGCTACTCACGACTTGTGCGGAATTCCTCATAGAGATCGCTCAGGCGCCTGGCGACGTAAGCCCCGAAATCGGGCTCTATTTTCTCGTCGAAGCGCAATATGGTCGCCTTGGGATCGCGACTGATGCGCGCCAGAGGCGCGCCATCGGGGCGTTTCCATATCTCGTCGCGCGTCGTCTTGGACGCCTTTTCCATCGCCGCCGCGAACGCCTTCAGAAATCGGGCGTCGGAGTCCGCCGGCAAATTTGCGTCGGAGAGAACCGCCTCGACACGCGCGAGCGTTTTTCGCCCGCGCAAAAGCTCGGCTAGTTGGAGCCATCGTCGCCGTCCGGCTTTCGGCGCCGGTCCGATCGCTCGAACGACTGCATCGGGCAGGGCCCGCGCGGCTGTGATCAGCTTCGAAAGCTCGGTTTTGTCGGTGGAGAGCGCCGCCATAATCACGCTGCGGTCGTGCCCGCTGTCCTCGAGGGATCGAGCAAAAACGGCGCGCTCGATAAAAGAGAGATCGCGCCGCGCGGAATTCTCGATGCCTTGCGCAATAACGAGCTGCCGGTCATCGAGATTGCGCACGACGGCTTTGATCTTGATCCCGAGGTCTTGCGCGGCCTTCAATCGCCTATGCCCATAGGCCGCCTGATATCCGCCGCTGCGCGTTGGATGGGGCCTCACGAGAATAGGGACTTCCTGACCGTGGGCCCGAAGCGATTCCTTGAGCGTCTGAAACTCGGGATCGTCGAGACCGGAAAATCTGTCTTTGACAAAAGAAACGTCGACGGATTGGGGGTCCAATTCGACCACCGCCGAGCCGGTGGCGAGCGCCTCCTGGAGCGTCCGGGATTCTTCCGCCATCCGATCAAGCGTCAAGCTCATCGTTCGCACCGGCCCCGCAAGGACCCTGTCGTTGCTTTGCGGGGCAGGGCGGTCGGATGAGTTGGCCGCGGCCAACTTGTCCTCAAGGAGCGAGGTCAAAATGTTCCGTCGGCTCATGGAATCCGCCCCCAGGTTTTGAGAATGAGCCCGAGAATTTCGCTATTGACCGCTTCCAGAGACTCGATGGCGCGGTCGTAAGTCGCACGCCCGATCGATCCGCGCTCGAGCTCGTATAGCGATTGCTTGGTAAGCCCCGCATCCGCAATGGCCGTCGATTTCCACGCCGAGGCGGCGAGAACCTCCTCGCCGAAAAGGCTCCGAAGCAGCGCTACGACCTGCGACTGCGGCCCGTCATGCGGCTCGTGTCGCGTGATGACGTAGCGAATAAAGTCGTGACGGAGATCGCCGGCCGCTTTTCGAACCACCGCCATCAAATCGGACGCCATCAGCAAAAACTGCGACATGGACGCGACGTCGACCATTTGCGGATGAACCGTAATCAGAAGCGCTGTCGCCGCACAAAGCGCGCCGAGCGTCAGATAGCCGAGCTGGGGCGGGCAATCGACGACAACGATATCGTAGTCGGCTTCGACTTCAGCGAGAGCATTCCCGACGCGCTCGAAGAACATGCCGCCGGGCAGCCGCGTCCCAAGGGCCAAGGCGCGCGGCGTTTCGTGCTCGAACTCCATGAGCTCGAGATTGCCGGGAATGAGGTCCAGTCCGTCGAAATAGGTCTTGCGAACGCAATCTCTGACCGAACGTCGGGCCCCGTCATATCGGATGGCGCCATAAAGCGTGTCCCCTTCGGCAAGGTCGAATTCCGGCTGCAATCCGAGCAGGGCGGACAGGGAGGCCTGAGGATCGAGATCGACGGCAAGCACCCGGAAGCCCGACATCGCCAAATATTGCGCAAGATACAGACACGTCGTCGTTTTTGCCGACCCGCCCTTGAAATTGACGCAGGCGATGGTCTGCATTTTCTCGCCCGGCCGGCGATGCGGCAACACGGACAGCGCATCGCGCGGTTTGACCCTGGCTATATGCGTGCGCAGCTCGTTAATCTGTGCGAGCGTGTAAGAGCGCCGTCCCGAAGCGCTTATTTCAGGCGCGGGGCCGATCCCGTCGAGGGAGAGCTGTCGAAGATATCCGTCTGACACGTGCAAAAGTTTCGCAGCTTCCCCCGATGAGAAGGATCGGAGCGACTTGTGACTGTCGGGGGGAAAAAGTCGTGTGCCAAGGGCCTGAAGCTGTTCGGACAAAAGGCGCGCATGCGCGGAGATCCGCGCATCGGAAGTTGCCGTCGCCTCGTTTATCTGCGCACCCACGATTTTTTCCTGCGATACGATTTGAAAGCGCAAATTCGCCTTGGCCCGTATCAGGACCACGATTCGGCGCCTGTGCGCAACGAATTTTAGGTAAACGAGACGTTAACGCCGAATTTCGGGAACTAGATGACGGAGTTGGCCGCGGCCAACCCAGGACCGAAGACGTCGTCGGATCATTTCGAGCCGCCGCTTAGACAATATTGTCTCACAAGACATTTCTGGCCAAAGTGACAAAATCGGTCGAGCATTCTACGTATGCGCAAGGCGGGCGCTCCGATGGGAAAACCGCTCAAGCCGGAAGGGGAGAAAGCACGTCGACAGAGCCCTTGCCGGGGCCCCGAGCGCCAGAGACGGGGTGTCCCAGCAGGGCAGGGGAGTTGGGCTCGCAGAACGGAACCGCTCTAAGTCTCTCCGGCTCCGGTAAGCGCTCGGCGCAATTGCTGACAAAGGCGCGCGCCAGACCCCGCCGCCGATGGCCATGTTGTGATATCAGCGTCGACAGTCCCTGACACAACGCCATTTGCGCTCATCGTAGCGCCAGCGACGCGATCAGCAGACAAGCCAGCAGCAGACAGAGTCCTTGCCAGAACGCGAGAGGATTGCGCTCGTAAAGGGATTGTTTGCGCAACGGCGCAGGCCCGCTCCGCGCCGCGCCATTCTCGATCTCGAAACCGAACTCCAGGACGTCGCCGAAGCGGTCGCGCGGATCGACTGCAATAGCTTTTCGAACCGCTAAATCGAGCCAAGCGGGAAGATCGGGCCTTTTTGCGCAAAGCGGCTGCGGCCGCCCGAAACGCGGCTTACTAAAGGGTTCGACTTCGCCATAGGGATAGGCGCCAGTGAACATGCGGTAGATCGTGACGCCGGTCGCATAGAGATCGGAGCTTTCGTCGCCCACCGCGCCTTGAAACAGCTCTGGCGCCATGTAGCTCGGCGTGCCGGGAATCTCCTGGCTCGTGAAATCATCCAGGCGCGGGGCGCGGCACACGCCGAGGTCGACGAGCTTCAGCCCGCCTTCCCGCAGGAGTATCACGTTATCTGGCTTCACATCGCGATGGATGACGCCAGAGCGATGCAACGTCGCGACGGCCCGGGAAAGGCGCGTCGCAATCAATTGGCCCTCCGCCAGCCCGACGCTCGGCTTCCGCCGCAGGCGCTGCTCTAGCGTCTCGCCTTCGTAGAACGGCATCGCCGAATAAAGGCGGGTCTGCCGCCCCGGCGGCAGTTCGACGATTTCGCCGATAAAGGGGCTCCTCACCCGCGCAGCCACCCACGCCTCATTGACGAAGGCGAGCCTGTAGGTTTCGTCCTCGGCAACGCGGGCGTGAGGAAATTTCAGCGCCAGAGACCTGCCAGTTTGCAGGTCTGTCGCCCGCATCAACAGGCTGTAACGTCCCTCGGAAAGAACCGATTCCAAGCGGAACCCGTCCAATGTTTCGCCGACCGCAGGCCACTCTCGAATAGGGAGAGCCTCGATAGCGCGCGATAAGGCGCGCTCATCCGCCGGAGGCAAATCGACGACGTCCAGAACAAGGGCGGTCGCATTGTCGCTGCTTCCGGCGCGGAGCGCTGCTTCGACGATGGTCTCCGCAGTTTCTTGCGGCGAACGCCGCTCCCCAAGCATCCCGCGTAGAGCGCGATTGCGCAGCGACCCATGGACCCCGTCGGAGCAAATCAGGAAGCGATCATGCAAGGCGAGACTGATAGACGCCTGATCGAAGAGCAGCGCCTCCTCGAATCCCATCGCACGGCGCAGGGTGGCGAAATCGCCGCCCCCGACGATGTGATCTTGCGTCAGCAGCTCCAGACCGCCTGCGTTCAGTCGATAAACGCGCGTATCGCCGACGTGAACCACAAAAGCGGCGCGGCGCGAGAGAATAGCGGCGCTGAAAGTCGTCGCCATCCCTTGAAGCGTCGGATCGACGCGTCCCTGCGCGGCGATCCAGGCGTTGGCGGCTTCGAGGGATCGGGCTGCGGCGCGAATGACCCCGATCGTTTCTGGCTGAGCATAATAACCTTCCATAAAGGCGCGAACCGCGGTTTCAGCCGCCGCGCGTCCGCCCTTGTGGCCGCCGACGCCGTCAGCGACGGCGGCGACCACTCCCTGCAATGCGCCGGCGCCGCTAGGGCCGAAACAAATCCCCACGTAATCCTGATTGTCTGGCCGCCGGCCTTTCTCACTGGCGAAGCCCGCTTCGACGCGAAGATCGTGATCGTAGCGGGTCAGCACGAGTCGCCTCGAAATCAGCTAGATTCTCGCCCCAGACACCGCGCCCCACGTGGTGCGCCACCGGGTCTTCACGATAAACAAGCCGATGAGGCCGAGCAGCGCAAGAAGGCCGAAGAAAACAAAGCCGCCGCTGAAGCCGCCTGTGGCGCCTTTCGAAAAAGCCAGGGTTTTGGCGAGGAAAAAGCCGCCCAGGCCCCCCGCCGCGCCGACGAGACCCGTCATGGCGCCGATCTCCCGGCGGAACCTTTGCGGCAGCAACTGGAACACCGCGCCATTCCCCATGCCAAGGCAGAGCACGCCGATAGAGAACAAGCCGACCGCCGCGAAGGCGACCGGCGGAAGCTGCGTCAGATTCCAGCCCGCCGCGCCAGCCGCCGGGGCCGGCCCGGCAGGTAGAAGCGCGATCGCGAAGTAGCACAGCGAGACGGCCGCAAAGAGAAAAGACAACGTCTTCACGCCGCCGATCCGATCGGCGATGTAGCCGCCAACGGGTCGGAAACCCGAGCCAAAGGCGACGATGATGGAGACCATCAGTCCGGCGGCGACGCCGGACGCGTGGTACTGCGCCGTGAAGTAAAGCGGCAGCGCAGAGGCGAGCCCGACAAAGCCGCCGAAAGTGATGAAGTAGAAGAACATGAACCATAGGCTGTCGGAGTCGCGCAATATCTTGCCGTAATCGGACAGGCTGATCGTCGCCTTCGCGCCCGGCGCGTCCTTCGCGGCGATTGCGTAAATCGCAAAGACGGCGAGCATCAAGGCGAAAAGCACACCGTAAACCGTTCGCCAGCCATATGTCTCGGCGATCCACGGCGCGAACAACGCGTCCAGCACAACGCCCATATTTCCGGCGCCTGCGATGCCCATCACCAAGCCTTGGTATTGCGGCGGATACCAGCGCCCCGCCTGGGGCAGGGCGACGGCGAAAGACGCCCCGGCGATGCCGAGCACAATCCCGAAGAGCGCGATCGCTGAAGGACCGGTTAGTCCGAGGACGCTGACGAGCGCAACAGCGAACATCACGATCGCTTGGGCGACGATCCCCGCCTTTTTCGAACCGATGCTATCGGCAATAAGCCCGAGCGGCACGCGGAAAAAGGCGCCGCCAAGAACCGGAATCGCCACGAGCGACAACTTGTCCTCGACAGGGATCTGCATGCCTTTGGTGATGTAGATCATCAGCGGACCGAGAGAGACCCAGGCCATGAAGCTGATGTCGAAATAAAGGAAAGCGGCAAGCAGCGTGGGCCAATGGCCAGCTTTTCTGAAGTCGTCGAGTTTCATGCGTGCTCCTCTTGGGGTGAATCCTGGGCCGGCGCCGGCGCGCGCTGGGCGTGGCTGGCTTTTTCATTGATGAGGCGCTGAATCTCGGGGCGGCATGAGCCACACCCCGTCCCGGCGCGCGTCGCGCGCCCGATGGCTTCGACCGTTCGCGCGCGGCCGTCGATCGCCACCTCTATCTCTTTCGCGCCGACCCCGTGGCAGATGCAGACCGTGCGGCCGCAATCGGCGTGCGACAGCGGCCGGGCGGCAAGAAGCGACATCAAGTCTTTTGGATCATGCGAGGCGAATTTCTCGCACAAAAACGCACGCGCCGCTTCGACGGGTTCTCGCGACATGATAAACAAGCCCAGCGCCCGACCATGTTGATGGGCAAGGAAACGAAACGCCCCTCGTCCGAAATCCTCGACGCAGGCGAGTGCTGCGCTGTCCGCGGTGACGCCAAAGAGTTCGCGGGCGTATCTTTCGAAGTCTTCCGGTTCGCTTAGGCCCGCGAGCTCCATACGCCAGCCAAAACCCGTTCGCGCCAGCGCCCAGTAGCCGGCGTCGACATCGCTTGGTTTGTTGCGCGTCAGCGCGAAGCCGAACCAGGCAGCCGGCCAAGGCTCGATGCCAACGAACGCGCCTTTCGAATTTGGCTGGCCGGAAATCGGATCCGTATTCGCGCCGACAAGCGCGTCGATGCGGCCGCAGCTCGAATTCTGCTGCGTCCAGTGGATCGGCGCAAAAAGCGACCCTCTCCTTTGGCGATCGGTGACAAGCGCGCGAAGAATCACCGAGCCATGCGCATTAGAAAGACGCGCCAGACTCGCCGGCAGAATATCGAGGGCTCGGGCGTCCGCCGGGTGAATTTCGACAAAGGGCTCGACGATGTGCCGCGATAGGCTTGGCGCGACGCCCGTCCGGGTCATGGTGTGCCACTGATCCCGGATACGGCCAGTGTTGAGAGTGAACAACCCCGCATTGCGCTTCTTGGGCGGATGAAACGGCGTGACGATAAAGCGCGCGCGGCCGTCCGGCGTGAAGAAGCCGCCGTTGGCGAAGAACCTTTCCGATCGTCTGCTCAGGAATGAGCCCTTGCGCCGCGGCCATTGGAAAGGGGAAAGGCTGTCATAATCGCGTTGCGAAATGTCGTCGTAGTCCGAGATATCGAAATCCCGTGATCCATTATTCAGATGACCCGAAAGACCGGCGTATTCCCGAAAAATGTCATGGGGCCCGCCGTAGTCGAAACCCCTTGAATAACCCATAAGCTTCGCAACACGGCAAATGCTCCACCAATCGGGCATGGTATCGCCGGGAGCCTGACGCAACGGCCTTTGACGCGAGATGCGCCGTTCCGAATTCGTGACCGTTCCGTCCTTCTCTCCCCAGGCGCGCGCCGGAAGCAGGACATGCGCAAATTCGGATGTATCCGTGCGCTCTACGACGTCCGAAACAACGACAAAGGGGCATGAGGCCAGCGCAGCCTTCACACTGTCGGCGTCGGGCAAGCTATCGGCTGGATTTGTCCCAATAATCCACAGCGCCTTGATCGTCCTGTCGGAGACGGCCTTGAAGAGATCAACGGCTTTGAGGCCGGGCTTGGTTGCGATAGTGGGCGAACGCCAATAGCGCCGCACGATATCCTGGTGCCGCGGATCATGAAGCTCCATATGGCAGGCGAGCTGATTGGCGAGCCCGCCAACCTCGCGCCCACCCATGGCGTTTGGTTGCCCCGTCACCGAAAAAGGCCCCGCGCCGGGCTTTCCGATACGCCCCGTCGCGAGATGGCAGTTCAGGATCGCATTGACCTTGTCGGTTCCGCAAATCGACTGATTTACTCCTTGTGAGTAGACCGTCACGACGCGCTCATTCTCAGCGTAAAGCTCGTAGAAGCGCTGCAGTGACGCCTCTTCAATCCCTGTTGCTTTCGCCACGGAAGCGACGTCCCATGAATCCGCGATGGCGAGCGCATCGTCGAACCCGTGGGTGTGAAGGGCCACGTAAGATGCGTCGCATTTCCCGCTGCGATCGAGATGACGGAGCAAGCCAAGAAAAAGCGCGACGTCGGAGCCGGGCGCAATTGAAAGCTGGAGGTCGGAAATTTCGCTCGTCGCCGTGCGCCGGGGATCGACGTTGACGACTCGCATCTCGGGCCGTGCGGCCTTTGCGTTTTCGAGGCGGTGAAATAGCACCGGATGGCACCAGGCGAGGTTCGATCCGACTAGAACAACGAGGTCCGAAAGTTCGAGATCCTCATAAACATTCGGGACAATGTCTGCGCCGAAGGCGCGCTTGTGCCCGGCGACGGTCGACGCCATGCAGAGACGAGAATTAGTGTCGATATTTGCGGAGCCGATGTAACCTTTCATCAGCTTATTGGCGACGTAGTAATCTTCTGTGAGCATCTGTCCGGAGACATAGAAGGCGACGGAACTGGGGCCGTAGGTCTGTATCGCCTCCCGAAAGCGGCCGGCGACCATTGCAAGCGCCTCGCTCCAACTCGCGCGTTTGTCGAAAATTCGCGGATGAAGCAAACGCTCGTTTAGCGTCAACGTCTCGGCGAGGGTCGCGCCCTTGATGCAAAGCCGGCCGAAATTCGCCGGATGCTTTTCATCTCCGGAAATATGGACTCCGCCGGAGGCGGAAACGGTCGCCTTGACGCCGCATCCGGTTCCGCAATAGGGGCAAGTCGTGCGAATGATTTTAGAAGACGCGCTCATTGTCGCTCCTTCATGGCGTAACGGCGACGGTCATTTCGAGATAGACGCGCCCCTTTTCGATCTTGACTGGAAAACTGCGCGCACAGCCGTGATCGGCTCCGGTGGCGGATCCGCTGTCGAGATCGATGATCCAGTTGTGGAGAGGGCAGGCGACCTTTCGGCCATGAATGATGCCCTCGCTCAAAGGGCCGCCCTTGTGGGGGCATCGATTCTCGAGGGCGAAGACCTCGTCTCCGGCGGTGCGGAAGACCGCTATGTTTCGTCGCGGCGTTTTGACGACACGCGCGCCGCGTTGAGGGATTTGCTCGAGTGGCCCAATGTCGAACCAGTTTGGCGAAAGATGAGTCATCGCGCGTCCTCACTCCGCCGCAAGTTGCGCAATGGGCGCAACGATCGCCAAGGGTGCGAATTCCTGCGCGTTGAAGCCCGCCGCGCGTTCCGCCCAAGGATCCTTGCGCACGGCGCGCTGTGAAACGAGGAAGCGTTCATAAAGCGCTTTGCGCGCTACATGATCTTCCGTGATTATATGACGCACGCGCTCCAGGCCGGTTTTCTCGACCCATTTGTAAAGCCGGTCGAGATAGGCGGCCTCTTCTCGATAGAGCTGCAAGATCGCGGCGACATATTCGAGCGTTTCCTCTTCGGTCTCGACATGCCCAAGAAGGTCCGTTGCGCGCACATGCAGCCCGGCCGCCCCTGCAATATGAATATCGAACCCCGAATCCACGCAGATGACGCCAATGTCCTTCACCGTCGCCTCGGCGCAATTGCGCGGACAGCCAGATACGGCGAGTTTTACTTTGGCGGGCGTCCAGGAGCCGCACAACAGCCGCTCGAGCTTAACGCCGAGTCCCGTGGAATCCTGCGTGCCGAACCGGCACCATTCCTTGCCGACGCAGGTCTTCACCGTACGCAATCCCTTGGCGTAGGCATGGCCCGAGACGAGCCCGGCGCGATTGAGTTCCGCCCACACGGCAGGCAAATCTTCTTTTTTGACCCCGAGCAAATCGATACGCTGCCCGCCTGTGACTTTGACGGTCGGGATACTGAAGCGATCCGCAACATCTGCGATGGCGCGCAATTCATTCGGAGTCGTCAGCCCGCCCCACATGCGCGGGACGACAGAGAAGGTGCCATCCTTTTGGATGTTTGCGTGCACGCGCTCATTGACGAAGCGCGATTGTGCATCGTCGCGGTAAGCCAGCGGGAATGCGCAAAGCAGATAGTAATTCAACGCTGGTCGGCAGGAAGGGCAACCGCAGGAGGTCTTCCAGCCGAGTTCTTGCATAACAGCCGGCAGAGAGGAGAGGCTTCTGGAGACAATAAAGCCGCGCACTTCCTCATGCGTGAGGTCCGTGCACCTACACATGGGCTTACGCGTCGCGCCTTTGTATGTGTCTCCAAGCGCGCCGACGATCAACGCTTCCACTTTGGATGTGCATTGACCGCAGGAGGCGGACGCCTTCGTCTGCGCCCGCACCTCGTCGAGAGACGTCAGGCCCTGTTCCGTGATCGTCGAAACGATCGCTGCTTTACATACGCCGTTGCAGCCGCAGATCTCCGCATCATCCGGCAACACTGCAACGGCCGCCGTAGGGTCCAGCGGCGATCCTCCCTGATACGCCTGCCCAAAGATGAGCGTATCGCGCATCGCGGCGATGTCCGTCTCTTTTTTCAGGAGGTCGAATAACCACGGTCCGTCTTCGGTCTCGCCGTAAAGCACTGCGCCCTTGAGGCGATTATCCCGAAGCACGATGCGCTTGTAGACGCCGCGCGATGGATCGCGCAAAATGATCTCGTCATCGTCGTCTCCCAGCGTAAAATCGCCGGCGGAGAAAAGATCAATGCCCGATACTTTCAGTTTCGTAGAAACGACCGAACCCTGGTAGCGCGCCGCGCTATCGCCGCACAGCCGCGCCGCCACAACTTTGGCCATTTCGAAAAGAGGCGCCACAAGGCCGTAGCATTGGCCGCGATGCTCGACGCATTCGCCGACTGCATAAATATCAGGATCGCTGGTGAGCATTTCGTCATCGACCCTGACGCCGCGCTCGACCACGAGACCTGCCTCTTTGGCGAGACGCGCATTGGGTCGAATCCCCACCGCCATCACGACCATGTCACAGCGAATGTCTCTGCCTCCGTCCAGCTTGACGGCTTCGACCTTCGAGCTGCCGAGGATCGCCTGAGTGTTCGTTCCGGTCAGAACCTCGATGCCGCGCCTCTCGATGGCTTTCTGCAACAGATAGCCCGCGGAGGGATCCAGTTGCCGCTCCATCAACGTTGGCATCAAGTGAACGACGGTCACCGCCATCCCCTTTGACTTGAGCCCAGCCGCCGCCTCCAATCCCAACAACCCACCGCCGATGACAACCGCATGGCCGCCTTTTTCAGCCTGTCCCAGCATGGCGTCGACGTCGTCGAGGTCACGGAAGGTGACAACGCCGGGCAGATCGACGCCATGAACGGGGATGGCGATTGGCGCGGAACCGGTCGCGATGAGCAGTTTGTCGTAATGCTCGTTCCGGCCTGACGCCGTCGTCACGCGCTTTGCGTTTCGATCGATGGAGACGACCGTCTCGCCCTTATGCAGCGCAACCCCATGGCGGGCATACCAGCTCTCGCCATGAATAATGATGTCCTCATAGGCCTTCTCACCGGCGAGAACCGGCGACAACATGATGCGGTTGTAATTGACGCGCGGCTCCGAGCCGTAAACGCTCACATCGAATGCTCCCGATCGGCGCTCAAAAAGCTCTTCGAGCACGCGGCCGGCCGCCATTCCGTTGCCGACGACAACGAGCTTGGGTCTATTCGCTTGATGCGTGGTGACAGGCATATTCTCGACTTCTGTTGAGCGTCCTCGCGGTCCGTTCACACAGTCGATCGTCTTGTTTCTATGAAGCTTGGCAAGACGACCGCGTCGCCTTGGAATCTTTTGCAGGATTCCACGGCGGCGTCTGTGACCGAGCCCATCGTTGGGCGCGGTTCCGGCGGACCGGAGGTCGTCGTTGACCGAAAACTCTCTTGCAGGAAGCGGGCCAAATACGCGCAACTTCCTCGATGCGCGTCCATCTCGCGAGAAATCGCGGGCTCCCAGGCGAATGCGCCAACTTGCAAGCTTGTCGATTATTGTCTTTGGCGCTTACTTCAGGGGCGCCGCTAGCTCAAAACATAATTTGATTGCCTAGAGACTGGGCGCTCAAATTTTCGAGCCGATATCAAAGCCGTTCAAATAAGAATCGAGATCACGCTCGTCGAGATCAGGCCCCGCAAACGCGCCGACGACGTCGGGAAGCGATGGGGACGAGACCTCCCGAACGCCAATAGCTGCGTCGTAAAGATCGGGGCGATAGACTGCTTTCGCAATCTCCACGAGCCCGGTAGAAAAGCGAGCCTGGCCCCAGCGGAGCATTTGCGCATAAATCCAAACGGCATGGCGAGGATCGGGCCGGCAGGCGTTATTTTTTCCAAATATGAGATAATCTTCACATGCGCGCGCGCCGCCCCGCGAGTCGAGGTTTATTTGCCCCGCGAGCGTGCCTCGGATCGCGTGGTGACCAACGCCAATGCAATCCGGACGCGCCAACACGCTTACGACGTCGTCGCGGTTCGTCGGATCATCGACATACGTCGCCGCCCGAGAGATCGCGCGCGCCAAAGCGGCCGCGACGTCTGGATCATCCGCCGCAGCGGCCTCGCGCATGGCCAAGACCTTCTCCGGCGCGCGGGAGAAGATTTCGCAACCAAAGTGAAGAATGATTCCGACGTCGGCGTCGACGGCCAAGGAGCTCCAGGGTGCGCCGACACAGAAGCCGTCGATCTGCCCTCTCGTTAAGCTTTCGACCATATAGGGCGGCGGAAGCACGACTAGTCGTACGTCCTCGTCCGGGTCGATTCCGCCTTCGGCCAGCCAATAGCGAAGTTCATAGTTGTGCATCGAGAAGGGAAACGTCATCCCGAATGTCAGAGGCTCGTCGCCATGCTCCGCGCGTTTTTGAACGATCTTTCCGAGCGCCTTGGCGCTTACCGCGGGATCTGAAAGCCTGTCATCAGAAGCTTCTTGCAGCTCGAGAAATAGCTTGCGCGACAAAGTGATTGCGTTGCCGTTCATGGCGAGGCTGATGGGAGAGACGAGCGGCGCCTTTACATGTCCAAGGCCGAGGTTCGAAGCCACGGCCATTGGCGCGAGGAGATGAGCGGCGTCGAACAAGCCTATGGCCAATTTGTCACGAATGTTGGACCATGACGCCTCCCGAACCAACTGGACGTCCAGACCTTCCTCCGCCGTAAATCCTTTGTCGACCGCTATGAGCAAAGTCGCCGCATCGACGAGCGGGATGAAGCCAATCCGCACAATTTTCATTTCAGCAGCTCTCTCGCCATAATGATCGATCTGGCGATGTCGCCAATCTTCTTATTTTCCCGCATCGCGGCGCTGCGCATCAGCCGATAAGCCTGGTCCTCGGAGATGTTCTTCGACTTCATCAATATGCCCTTCGCGCGGTCGACGTCTTTCCGCTGCTCGAGATCGTCTTTCGCACGCTCGAGCTCGCTTTGAAGCTTGGAAAAGGCGTTGAACCGCGAGACGCAAAGGTCGAGTATGGATTTGATGCGCTCTTTCTTCAATCCGTCGACGATATAGGCGGACACGCCCGCATCCACGGATCTTTGTATCGAAACGGCGTCGCTCTGGTCGACAAACATGGCGATGGGCCTGCGCACGGCGCGACTCACCTGAAACATCTGCTCCAGCGTGTCTCGAGACGGGTTTTCGAGGTCGATCAGAATCACATCCGGATCGATGGCGTAGATTCGCGCGAGAAGATTGTTCATCTCGCCTATCCGCTGGACCTGCCCAAGCCCCGCCTCTCGCAGGCCCTCTTCAAGGATGACTGCGCGGATCGGGTTTTCGTCGACGATAACGATTTTCACGGCCCTGTATCCGCAGGAATTGGGTTTGCGCCCACTTACATTAAGCGCGATGGCTGGAGAAGCGCCAGCAGGCGCCTTTGGCTTCGCCAGTTTCTGCTGCGGCGCGAGGCCCTAGATCTTGAAGCGCAGCGCCAGCCCCGCTTGCCACGCTTTCGATAGCTGAGGGCCGTTTAGATTCTGATAGACCGGCAACCCGGCTTCGATTGCAAGAAGGACATTTTCATATCCCACCAATTTGCCGCTGATCGTCGCGCCGCCAAAGAGCTCCACGCGCTGGCCGCCATAGAATTTCGGATTCGCCGCCTGCGCCTTTCCAGCGATGTTCCAGTCGAAGCCTCGGATTGGGCCTTCGAGGCTGCCTGTCACGCGAAAAGTCGTCGTCACGCCGGGGATCCAGCTATATCCGCCCCACCCGGTAAATTCGTGGAGATCGCCCCACCGATAGCCTTCCGGATTTGCGGCGAGCGGAAAACGCCCGCGATAAGACAGGCCCCAGGACCAATTATTCAGTTGGCCGGCGTAAACGACGCCGGGCATTGCGTCGAATGTCCCCGTCCCGATCTGCATTGCATAAAAGGCGCGCGTCGTTGCGTAGGTTCCGTTCGGTTGCAACAAGGTAAATGTGTTGTGGTTGCTCCCGGTCGGGAACGACATGCCGACATTGACCTGCACGCGATTGATGGGATCTTCATAAACGCGCCAGATCGCTGACGCCGTTGTATCCGATATGCTGTCGGTTCCCGTGTAGCTCATGCCGAGAGGCGTAATCCCGCTCAGTCCCTTGAAGGTGAGAAAACTGAGATTTTTTTCAGTCATGCCCGTCGCGACAACGATCGAGAGAACTTTCGTCACGCCATAGGCCAATTGGACGGTCTGAACCGCTTGAAGAGCGCTTTGCGGCACGCCGCGCAATTTTTGCCGCGGGTCGAAAAACCAAGGCGTCGTCGCGACAATCTCCTGCGAGGAGACAGGGCGCGCGCCTTCGAGCGACGTTGACCGTCCGAGGAACTGCGGGACGATCGACAAAATCAGCTTACCGGCTGGCGGCATGTCGGCGCCGAAGACCCCAAGCGGCGCGGGCGCCAAGGGCTGGGGCGGCAAGGGTTGCGGCGGCGGGGTCACCTCGCTTTTTGGCGCGCCATCCGCCCAGGCGCCAGACGCGGCGAGGCAGAGCATAAAAATGGCGCCGCCGATTCTGCTCATCGTTCTCTCACTCATATCTCCCCCTCGCTCCTTCAGCTCGACGCGCGCGAAAGAGCGGCTCGCTGAAAACAAAAAAACGCCGCTGCCCAGAACCGCCGCACGGTTGCGGCAAGTTCTGGAGCAGCGGCGTTGCTGCGTGACCCATCATTGGGAGCTGGCGCCAAAGTCGGCGCATCTGGCGTGGGAGAATGCAAAGGGCGCGCCAAATGAAGACAGGGACGCGTTATCCCATGGCGCTAACTGATTGCGGGGCAACGCTGATCTTGCCCAGTTTAAGGCTGAATATTTTGGAGGCGGCCATGTCTGCAAACTAAGCAAACAGCACACCGGTCGCACTAATATGAGGCGGATTGAACAGTGCAGAACCTCTGTGCCCGCGGAGCGTCGGCCGAAGCGCGGCGCCGACCGAGGAAGGTCGCAGCTCTTCACGCGCCCGACCAAGCGTCGCTGTCGGAACTCGATGAACTGGGAATTGTTGAGATATGTGCTGCGTTCGGAGGACGCAGGGGTTCGCTGCGGGAGGCCCACATGTTCCGTCACGCGCTTTCCTCGATTGCGCCGATCGCGTTTGTTGTAGCGACGTCCTGCGCGACGGCCGATCCTTTACCGCCCGATGCGACCTATCGGCCGTTGCCGACCCAGCCTTTCGACGCAGTGAGGGCCGAGGACGAAGCGCAAAAGCCGGGCGTTATGCAGCGGCAGCAATCGCTGATGCAAGAGCGCTACGACCTGTCGGACCGCGCTCAGCCGGGCGCGATGATGTCCGGCGGGCGCAAGCCGGTGCAGGGCGCCGTTCGCGTCAGATTGCCGCAAGGCGTCTCCTGGGACAGCCTCGCGTCGATGACCCCCGACGACATCCGCAAGAAAGGTTTATTGCCCGCGGGCTTCATGCCGCTTCCGCACGTCAAGCAGGCGACGGGCGGCCAGGTCATTCCAAAGCAACAGATCGACGAGATCAATCGGCAAGAGGGGCGCGACCTGAAGCGATTCGACGTGGATTTCGATCTGCCCGCGCATTTTACGCCGGAGTTTCCCCCGCCGATTTTTTTGACCACCCACCCCGAACTCGGCGACGTATCTCGCGGACAGCTCCTGACCATCAAGAACCATTATTCCATGATGGTCGGGTTCCTCACGCCGGTGCAGCTCGAAGGATTGCGCCTCCTGCTGACGCCATTCCCGCAGGAGGAATTCAACCAAACGGAAGATCGCAAGGTCGCCGAGCAATCGCTCGGCATCAGTTGCCTCGATTGCCATTCGAATTTTCACACCAACGCCGCTTTTCACCTCACCCCCGACGTTCGGCCCCAGGCTTCGCGGTTCCGCCTCGATACGGTCAGTCTTCGCGGCATGTTCAATCAGCAAATCCACGGGTCCAAGCGCTCGCTGCGGTCCGTAGAGGATTTCACCGAATTCGAGCAGCGCACCGCCTATTTCAATGGCGATCATGTCAGCGCGCAGCGTAAGGGCGTCCACCTTCCCAACCGGCCCGATCAAGTCGCGATGATGGCGCAAATGCAGAACATCATCGATTTCCCGCCGGCTCCGAAACTCGACCCGACAGGCAGGCTCGATCCCGCAAAGGCGACGCAGCAGGAGCTTTCGGGCGAGAAACTCTTCCTCGGCAAAGGGCGTTGCGCCGAGTGTCACATCCCTCAGACGTCTTTCCTCGACAACAATATGCATGATCTGAAGCTCGAACGGTTCTACGAGATCGGGCAGACGATCAACGGGCTGGTGGCGCTGCCCGACGGGCCGATCAAGACCTTCACCTTGCGGGGGATAAAGGATACGCCGCCCTATCTGCACGACGGCCGTCTGCTGACGCTCGCCGATACGGTTGAATTCTTCAACCTCGTGTTGGGCGTGAAGCTCACGCAGGAAGAGAAGGACGCTCTCGTCGCCTATATGCTGACGCTGTAGCGATAGAGACGCGAGAATTCCGAAAGGGCCTCAGCATGCGCATATGCTATTTACCGCTCATTCTCGTCGCTTTGGCTTGGCCGGCTCTCGCGCAAGCGCCAGACAGGCGGACAGGCGCAGGAAATCCCGCCTTGGCGCCGCCGCCCAGCGCGAAAGGAAGCGCAATAGCGACGCGTGAAGCCAGCACGTTCAACGACGCGGACAGGCTTTTCCTGCGCGCGGCGGCGACGAACCGCATGGCCGGAGCTGAAGTCGCGCAGCTCGGCGGACAAAAACGCGCGGACGCCGCGGTCGCGCAATTCAGCGAGCGTATGACGAAAGATCACGCAGCGTTGGGCGAGCGGCTCGCCGCCATTGCGAGGGACGCCGGCGTGTCTGCGCCTGCGGCTCTCGACAAGGAGCGCGCCGCTATGCTGGACGAGTTGCGGAGCGCGAGCGGTCCTGACTTCGACAGGCGCTTCTGGACGTATCAGCTCGCCGAACATCAAAAGGCTGCGCAGCTTTTGTCCTATGAGATCGGGTCCGGTCTGAACCCGGCGCTCAAGGGCCTCGCTTCAGAGGTCTTGCCGACCGTTATGCAGCATCTGCGTCAGATCCAGACATATGCGGCGGCGGTGGGAACGGGCTCGCAATAGCGCTGATCAGGTCTCGCCGTCTCGCTTTGCCCGCGCGTCTTCCGTCTCTTCTTCCACTTTGAAGGGCGTGATGAGCTTCAGCGTCACGAAGGTCAAGGTCGCGATGGCGACCGCAACGTCATAGCTTCCGAGCGCGACGGCGACTCCGACCGCGCCTGTCGCCCAAAGGCTTGCCGCCGTCGCCGTCCCATGAACCGAGGCGCCAGTCTTGAGGATCGCGCCGCCGCCGATGAAGCCGATGCCGGTGACGACTCCTTCGACGATGCGCGCAACCCCTTCGGGCGAATTCACGAGGATCGACTCCGCAGCCTGAATGAAGCCACAAGACGCGATCGCCACGAGCGGGAAGGTTCTCAGCCCAGCGCTGCGGTCTTCCTTTTCCCGATCCCATCCGATCGGCAGGGCGAGGACATAAGCTGCGCCGAGCGCGGCGAGATGCGGAAGGATCTGGAAGCGGTCCACTGCTGCATTCCTCGCGTCGCGCTCAGGTCGCATTCGCCGGGCGCCAAGCCTTTTCTTCGAAGAGCCTGTGCACGACGTCCCAGTCGAGATGGAGGCGGCCGCCCGCCGCTTCGAAATTCTCGCCCCAGTCCATGAGCATCGTCAGGCAGGCGTGGTCGATATAAGTGAGTCCGCTCAGATGAATATGCGCGTCATAGCCCGCCGGAATCTTCTCGAAAACGCCGGCGAACCTCGGCAGACGGATGAAGGTCGCGGCGCCGTCGAGAAACACATGCGCGACGCCTGAAGCTTCGTCCTTTTCGACTCGAATGTCGAGATGAGAGAAAGTGTAGACGAGCCTCGCCAGCGATACGCCGATGCCGAGCAATATGCCTGTTAGAAGATCGAATCCAACGACGCCCGCGAAAGTGACGCCGAAGACGAGCGCCTCGATGCGATCCTGTCTCCAGAGATCCGTAGCGAAGTCCACCTTCACGAGCTTCACGCCGGTGTAAACGAGAATGGCGCAAGGGCGGCGATTGGAATCATGCTGAGCAGTTGCGGCAGCAGCAGCACGAAGAGCAGCATCCAGGCCCCATGGAGGAACGCCGAAAGGCGCGTACGCCCGCCCGCCATGATGTTGGCGGACGTGCGCACGATAACGCCGGTCAGCGGCAAGACGTTCAAGAAGCCGCACAGAATATTGCCTGTCCCCTGCGCGACGAGCTCACGGCTGTAACGCGTGCGCTCGGCATGGCGCTGGAGTGAATCTGCCGCCGTGGCGGTGAGCAGCGATTCGGCGCTGGCGACGAAGGCGAGCGACAGACCGGCGAGCCAGACGCCAATGTCGCGCAAGGCGTCGAGATCGGCGAGGCTCGGCGCACGCGCCGCGTCGAGCAGGCTCTCCGGCACGGGCACGCGCCTCATGTCGAGATCGAATATGGCCGCAGCCGCGGTGGCGGCGACGACGCCGAGCAGCGCCGCCGGCACGAGCCTCAGCGCTTTCGGCGCGAGAACAGACCATAAGGCGACGATCGTGATCGTCAGAAGGCCGATCATCGCGGCGGGTCGATGCTCAGCTACGGTAATCCCTTTGAACACCGCTTCGGGGATGAACCACAGATTGATCACGCCGCCGAATTCCTGGCCCGTGCCCGGCGGCGCGTCGTCGACCATGACGTGAAATTGCGAGGCGAAAATCAGCACGCCGATGCCCGCGAGCATCCCTTGAATGAGCGCCGGGGACACGGCGCGAAACACGGGACCCAGCCGGAAAAGCCCGGCAAGAACCTGGATCGATCCGCCGATCGCAACAATGATCCCGAGCGCTTCGAAGCCGAATTTCTGAATGAATGCTGCGACCATAACGGTCAAGCCCGCGGCGGGGCCGCTCACTTGCAAGGGGCTGCCGGACAGCGGTCCAACAACCAGGCCGCCGACGATCGCCGTCACCAGACCCACCGGCGCAGCCTTTTCCATGGGCACGCCGGAGGCAATTGCGATGCCCATTGAAAGCGGCAGCGCCACCAGAAAGACGACGATGGAGGCGAAAAGGTCGTGTCCGAATGTTCGCGCAAGCGGCGCCTTCAGTGACTCCATCGGCGTCTTCTCCTCGAATGTTTCTGAGGAGAAATAATGGGAGCGCCTCGTTCTACCAGCCCAGCGGCGCCGAAAGCGCGGGCCGCTTGCTTGAATTCACTCCGGAGGCCGTCATCTTTTTAGGAGTCCCGGTAAGGAGAAGGCGATGCAGCGGCTTGTCGAGGGTCTCCATCATTTCCAGAGTGAAATCTTTGGCTCGCAGCGCGCGCTGTTCGAGCGCCTGGCGCTTGGCCAGAGGCCCGAAACAATGTTCATCACCTGTGCGGATTCGCGCATTGATCCCAATCTTCTCACCCAGACAGCGCCAGGCGAGCTCTTTATCATGCGCAACGCCGGCAATTTCGTGCCGCCCTATAATCCTCACAGCGGCGAGGCGGCGACGATCGAGTTCGCAGTAGCGGCGATCGGCGTGCGAGACATCGTCGTCTGCGGCCATTCCCATTGCGGCGCCGTGGAGGCGATCCTCGATCCGCCGCCGCCTGCGCGATTCCCCGCGCTCACGAATTGGCTTGCCAACGCCGAGTCGACGCCGCGTATCCTGCGGGACAAATATCCAGAAGCCGATCCGACGCGCCTGCTCAACGTCGCCGTTCAGGAAAACGTGCTGATGCAGCTCGAGAATCTGCGCACACATCCGGTCGTCGCCTCCGGCCTTGCGCAGGGTAATCTTAATCTGCACGGCTGGGTCTACAAGATCGAGACGGGCGAGGTCTTCGGCTACGATCCGCAAGCCCGTCAGTTCGGGCCGCTCACCTTGCACCGAGACGGGGAGGGCGCCGCGCCGCCCGCCGCGCGCAGCGTCTAGCGCGCTTTCCGCCCGCATGGAATCACCGGCAGACAAGGGCAGGGGAGAGAGGATCGTTAGAATGAAGGCGGGTCTTCTCGCGGCTGTCCTTTTCGCTCTCTGGGCGGCTCCGGCGTTCGCCGTCGAGAAAAGGCATCATTATGGTCACTTGCCGATCCATGTGCGTGGGACGCTGCAGGGCTGGCAGACGCATGAAGATGTTTTCTACGCTCGCTCGGGTCAGCGCGTTCTGATCAAAATCCATTCGGCGCGCATGAAATGGCTCGTCATTTCCGTGACGTCGCTTTCCACCCATACGCCAATCTTCAGATCGGGCGAGACACAGGGCGCGAGTCGGGAAGTCACGCTTCCCCGCGACGGGGCCTATACGCTGAAGGTCACAATTCGCCCCGACGGGGCGCGGCTTGGCCGACGCGTCGACTTCAGAATAGACATCACCGCAGCCTCGCGCCTCGCCTATGGTCTCGGGAAACCCGATCGATCGCTCGAACGCCCACTGAGCCTACGTTACTTTGGTCGGGGCGGGTAGAGTGTCCAGGACTGGAACTCTTCGTTCGAGCGCGTCTTCTCTGCGAAAGCTCGATTATCCGGTCGCGGGCTATAGCAAGGCCGAGATCAAAGGGCAGTCCATCGTAGTCCTGTCTATGCCGCGCTCCTGAGAGCGGCGCCCGCCTTTATCTCGGCGACGAGCCTCAAGAATACGCAGCCATTGGCCCGGCAATGCGCAGCGCGTCGACGACCGTGCCGCCAACAAGGTGCTCTTCGATAATCTTATCGAGGTTCTCTGGAGTGCATCGCCCGTACCAGACGCCCTCTGGATAGACGACCGCAACAGGCCCGCTAGAACAAATTCGGAGGCAGTCCGCTTTGGTGCGCTGGACGCCGCCAGCCTCGCTCAGGCCGAGCTCCTTCAGCCTTTTCTTGAGATGGTCCCAGGACCGGGCGGCCAGTTCGTCGCTGCAACAGGCCTGCTGGCTGCATTTCACGCAGAGGAAAATGTGACGGCGCGTCGCGTCGAGACCTAATTTGGCGGCTTTTTTTCTTGCTTCGGCGAACATGCTTGGCTTTCGGCTGTTATGGCGATCAGGCGCCTTCTCGGTTTTGCATATGCAATCGACCAACCTTGGAGTGGCTATTACATATGCCCTCATGAGCGCAATAGCCCTTTGTCTAGCGCGCTTCCGCTCGAATGGAGTCATGCGAGCGATTAGGCCTGGCGTCCCGGGGCCCGACGCTTTGAGGCAGTCACTGCTGAGCCATGAAGATGACAGAGACACAGCCGGTCCGTCCACTCGAAGACCAGATCGATCGCGACCTTGCTGGGCGTATGACCTATGCGGATTATTTGAAGCTCGATACCTTATTGAGCGCTCAGTACCCGCTCGGCGCCGAGCACGACGAAATGCTCTTCATCATTCAGCATCAGGTGGCGGAGCTATGGTTCAAGCTCATCTTGCATGAGCTGCGCGCCGCCCGCAGCGCCATCATGCGCGACACGCTCGACCCCTGCGAGAAAATTCTTTCTCGCGTGAAGTGCATCGAGCGGCAGCTCTTCGATCAATGGTCGGTGCTCGAAACGCTGACGCCAAGCGATTACGCCAAATTCCGCCCCATGCTCGGGCCGGCGTCGGGCCTGCAATCTTACCAGTATCGCACAGTCGAATTTATCCTCGGCAACAAGCAGAAGGATGTTCTCCAGCTTTTTGCGCATGACCCAAAAATCTGCGAGGAGCTTCGCCGAGAGCTCGAAAGCCCAAGCCTTTACGACGAATTTCAGCGCTATCTGGCGCGACATGGCCACGCGGTGCCTCAATCCTGTCTTAGCCGGGACTGGAGCGCCCCCTATGTGCGCAATCCGGCCCTCGTGCCGGTGTTCGAGCGCATCTATGCGGAGCCTTCCGCCCATTGGCCGGTCTACGCCTTATGCGAAAAGCTTATCGACATAGACGAGCTGTTCCAGCTCTGGCGTTTCCGGCACGTCAAAACGGTTGAACGCATCATCGGCTTCAAGAAAGGAACCGGAGGCTCGTCAGGCGTCGCCTTCCTGCGACGGATCGTCGACTATGTCTTCTTCCCCGAGTTGCTCGACGTTCGCACACGGATCGGATCGGCGTGATGGATGACATCACGACTGCCGTGGCCGCTCTCGGGCCGGGACCTCTACAGGACACATTGCTGCGGCGCTGCGTCGATCCGCTATTTTCCCGTGTGCTCGGAACGAATCCGGGCACAATTTATCTCGCGAACCATTCTCTCGGGCGTCCGCTCGACAGGATGCAGGCGGACCTCGAGCGCTATACGGCTGCCTGGTATGACAATCTCGGCGGCGCCTGGGAAGAATGGCTCGCAGAGGTAGGCGCTTTTCGGGCCAATGTGGGCGCCTTGATCAATGCGCCGAAACCGGGATGCATTGTCCCGAAAACGAGCGCCGGCCAGGGGCTGCGGGCGGTGCTGAACTGTTTCGACAGGCCGATCCGCGTGCTGACGACGCGCAGCGAATTCGATTCGATTGACTTCTTGTTGAAAAGCTTCGCCGGGCGCGGGCGCGTCGAACTGCAATGGATCGCGCCGCGCGCGAACCGGCTGTACGGGGAAGAGGACTTCATCGACGGGCTGGGGCAAAAGCCCGATCTCGTCGTTTTTTCTCTCGTTTTTTACGACACCGGGCAGTGGTTGCAGGATGCGGCGGCGATCGTGCATGCGGCGCGAGAGCAGGGGGCCTGCGTTCTCCTCGACCTCTACCACGCCGCCGGCGCTCTGCCGGTCGATGTTCAAAGCCTCGACGTTGATTTCGCTATCGGCGGTTCCTACAAATATTTGCGTGGCGGGCCGGGCGCCGCTTGGCTCTACGTGCATCCGCGACGGCTCGCGACGATGCGCACCTTGGACACGGGCTGGTTCGCGCGCCCAGAGCCTTTCAACTTCACCCGGGCGGAGGAAGCGCGCGTAGCGGCCGGCGGCGACGGTTGGCTCGAGTCCACACCGGCCATCGCGCCCTTTTATCAGGCGCACGCCGGTCTCGAATTCACACGCGCGATCGGCGTCGAGCGGCTGCGCGCCCATTCGCTCGCGCAATGCGCGCGGCTCCAAGACCTGCTTGCCGCAAATGGGGTCAAAACTCTATCTCCCGGCGCGCCGCGCGGCGCCTTCCTCGCGATCCGCACGCCGCAAGCCAGAGACTGCGTGCGCAGGCTCGAGGAGGCGGGCGTCGTCTGCGATGCGCGCGGCGACATTTTGCGGGTCTGTCCGGATGTTCTGACCAAGCCTCAGGAAATCGAAGACGCGGCGCGGCTTATCAGCCTCGCGCTTTCAGCCGGCTCGAAATGACGCTGGTCTAAGAATGGCGTCTTCGGATCATTTCCAGGAGAGCTGATCTTTTGGCAGGCGGCCGCTTGGATCGTAGACAGAAACTTTGTGAGGGAGATGCTCGCCCCATTTCCACAAAACAAGGTTTTGGTCAGGCTCGCTGGCTCCCGGTGCGAAGCTCGGGACAAGGATGCCCGCAGCGCCGGCATTTATGAGCCGCTGAGCGACCCGCCAAGAAGCCGGCTCCCGCCCCTGCGAAATGTCAGAGAACCAGGCGCAGGCCATATCGTCCAGAGAGACGCCAGCAGTTTTGCGGTTATCTTCGGTTCGAAGATCGACAACATCTTCGCAATCGACGTCGTATGAGCAGAGCACGCAGGGTTCGATCTTGTGCGCGAAGCCTTGGTTGATCTCCTTGACGGCTGTCATGATCGTGAGTGCGAGATAGAGCGCCGGCGCGCCTTTCGGGTTGAAGCGCGCCCCGCGTATCGCGGCGCCTGCCCCCGAGAGCGGAGCAAAAGACCAACGCGGATCATGCGCCCTGTAGCAGGTCGCCTGAAATCTCAAGCAAAGCCGCCTTGCGCGATATGATCGAGGTAATCGCGTAGCGCGCCGGCTTGCCCGTCCTTCACCAGAGACTCTGCCGTGCGCCCGCCGAAAGCGGCGATCGGCTGGGCGCGATACCAAGCCATCGCCTGCTCCTTGCCGCCTGCCCAATCCGAGACGCGCGACACGATCTCGAGCATTTCCTTGAGGCGGGACTGGGTCTTGGGCGCCTCCAACCGGGCGAGCTTGTAGAACGCCTCCCGGCTCAATCCGACGGTTTCGGCGATTTGTCCCTTCGACATGCCGAATGTCGTCGCGACTTTATCCACGGTGACCAAGCCCCGGTGATTCATAAGGTCCGCAACCAAGGGCGCGGGCTCCAGCCCGGCTGGAAAATCGGCCGCGGCCTTTGCCCGTGATTTGCGGCGGACGGACGCTGTTGTCTTGGTTGTTGTTGCGCGGGATTTGGGAGTGACCATTGGAAGCTATTTTGCCTGATTTAGAGGGCGTATTATAGGGCATAAAGAGGTCGACGCAATTGGGGCACAGGGTTTTTCGGCGCGACGAAAGCTTTCGGCCCGCCCGGTAGGAGCGCCGCATGTCGCCGAACATAGAGCGAAAATCGCGCCAAGAGGGCAAGCTGAGCAGTAAAGGCGAGACGCTCAATCCCTGGGCCAACTGATTTCGCCATATCGCCGTTGAAGCCCCTCTGCCGCGAAAGGTACCCACAGATTTTTTCGCCTGCGGAGACGCCTGACGGTCCAAGTGGCTCATCGATGAATTGCTGTTGCGTATAGCCGGCCGTTCGTCGGGCCGACTATTAATCCCGCTGATATATGGAAATTCCGCCCGAATTTCTGGAAAAATACCTCCTGGATTCGGTCTCGGCTTTCCCCTTTAAGCTATAGCGTGAGCGGAACTGGGCGTTTCGATCTCGCCTGGAGCGTGGCAAGATATCGCGCTAAGGCATAACCGTGTGCGGCTTCCGGATTAAAAGGCTTTTCGCATAAGGGGGGTCTATTGCGTCGGTTTTTCTGCTTGTCGATTGTCTTAGGCGTTTTGTGGAGCCAGGTCGCTTACGCCCAGGAACCGTTCCCCCGACCGCCGCCGCGCGCCGGCGTGATCGTCTCCGCCAAGGGCGGCGAAGAGCTTCGGATCCTGCGCGAAGGACATTGGCGTCCCGCCGTGGTTACGCAGGATGTCCTCGGCGGCGACACGCTGAAGACCGGCGAACTCGGCGCTTTGGGAATCACCTTTGCCGACCAGACGACAATTCGTCTCGGCCGCCAGTCGACCCTCGTCGTCAACGCCATCGCGTCGAGCCCGGAACAAGGAACGACCGAACTCACGCTTCCGGGGGGCGCGGTTTGGGCCCGGGCCTCACGCGGAGGCTCCGGCGTCAAGGTCAACACGCCGGCCGCAGCCGCGGCCATTCGCGGCACCGACTGGTCGCTCAACGTCCAGGGCGACCGCACGGCGCTCGTCGTCATGGAAGGGGAGATCGAGCTCTCCAATCCGCAGGGATCGGTGATAGTGCGCCAGGGGGAGGCGGCGAGCGCCCGCATCGGCGAGAAGCCCACGAAGACGGTCCTCGTACGCTCCGACGACCGCGAGCAGATGTTGTTCTATGTGGAGCTGCGCGATTTGTTCCGTCAGCTTTTGGCGTCGCCGCTGCAAGGTAGTCGGCGTCAGGCCGAGCTGGCCCGTCTAACCGCCATTCCCGCCGCCTCGAGAACGGCGGAGGACTGGCTGCGCATAGCCGAAACCGGCGTCAATATCGACCGACGCGAGACGCTTCAGCACGCAATCGCCGAAGCGCGGCGGCGCTTGGAAGGTCGAGAGGGCGGCGGCTCGGTCGGCGCTCTGCGAGCAAGGCTCGATCTTGTCGAGGCGATCGTCGCCGGCTCGGAGAAGCGCTACGCCGAAGCCGCGACGCTTTTCGCACGCGCGGCGCGCTCCCTGAGCGGGCCGCGGCGGGAGGAGGCCGAATGCGGATATTTCGCGGCGGCGACGCTGGCGAATCCCAAGAAGCTGTTGCCCTGGCCCAAGGCCGGCGACGCCAATCAAAGCTTCTGCGCAGCCTATGTCACCGCGTTCGGCAAAACCATCGGCGAGGCTCAGACGATCCTCGATCTGGCGACGAAGACGCATCCGCGCGACCTCAGAACGGTTCTTTTGTCATCCGAGATTGCCGTGCTTATGGATCGGCGCAGCGCGCTGCGCGCGATGGTCGAGCAACTGCGCGCGATCGACCCGACAAGCGCAGAGACGCTGTACGCCTCAGGCTCGCTCAAAGGATTGATCGATAACGACCTAGATGGCGCGGTTCGCGACCTGACCGAAGCCGCCCGTCTCGCGCCGGGTTCGAGCAGCGTCTGGAATGCGCTCGGGCTGGCGGAATATGCGCGCGACGCGAACCTCGAGGCCGAGGCCGCCTATCGTCGGGGGATAGCAGAAGATCCCTATAACCCGGTCCCCTACGCGAATCTCGCGACCGTGCTGCTGGATCAGAGCCGCGTGCGGGAGGCGGGGCAATTGATCGACAGGGCGCTCGAACTCGACCCGTCCCTCGACGCAGCCTACACGGCGAAAGGCCGTTATTACCTCCAGACCGGCGACATGACCAAGGCGCTGGAATATGTGCTGGCGGGAAGCGCGGCCAATCCCGCTTCGGCGCAAGCGCTCTTGATGACCGCCATCGTCCAATACCAGTCTGGAGACCTCCAGATCGCCGCCCAGGCCTTCGACAACGCCGACCGCCTGGACAAGAACGATCCCGTCACCTCTATCGCGCGCACCGCGATCGCCATCGACCAGCGTGACGCGGACGCGGCGATTCTCAACGCCCGCGAGGCCGTGCGCCGCTATCGTAACCGGGGCGGGTTTTTCTCCGCCCTGGCCGCCACCCGCACGGGAGGAAGCTATCTGGGCGACGCCTATCGGCTCCTGGGACTCGACGAGTGGGCGCGCTTCTACACCGATCGCGTCGCCGATCCTTTCACGGCGGTCAGTTACTTCGATTATTCGGCCGCCCGCCGAACACGGCCTTTCTTCACTTTATCCACCCTCGATGAGCTCAATGGCGCTGAGCACGCCGACGTTGCCGGGAATTTCGTTATCCAGGGACTTCTGCTCGATCCCTTGGCGGTTTCCAGCCGGCTTGGGCGCATCGACTTGCTGAGACGCCCGTTTCTCGACGTCGAGATCGGCGGGTCGTGGATCAACCGGGGCGGATCAGGCGGCTGGTGGAGCGAGGCGTCGGCGCAAGCGTTCGCCAACGACCCGGTTCCGACCGCCGTCTCTATCAGCGCCTCGCAGACTCGCGCAATGGATCGCGCCGACCGCTATCCCGGCGGCGAGAAAGCGCAGAACGCAAGTATCTTTGTTGGCATGGCGCCGAACGCCGCAGACCGGTTCCTGTTCTGGAGCGCCGCGAGCGCCGTCGAGCCGGACCTGATCTCGCCGGCGATCACTCTCGCGGACGAAGATCGCCGCAAAATTCGCGCGGGCCAAGCTGGCGCGGGCTACAGCCACACCTTCGGCTATCGAGACGTGCTGAACATGGCGGTCGTCGGAACGCGCTCCGAGCTTCGAGACCGCCGCTTTGCTATCTCCGCCCTGCTCGACCCGTTTTTCAACCTATTTCCGATGACTCTCGAGACGCAAGTGAGACGCAGGGTCGAAACCGATACGCTGACAGCCGCCGCGAGCCACTTGTTCGGCGTGGGCGACCTTACGTTGCGTAGCGGCGTTGAAGTGCAGACTGGCCGCTCGCGCGCCGCCGAGAACGATTTCCTGAGGCTGACCATTCCTGCCTTCGACACTCAGGCGACCCAATTGGTGAACAATGCGGCCAGCGTCAATTTCACCGCCGGCCGGATCTATTCGTTCGCCACCTGGCAGCCGATCGACAATTTTCAGGCGGAGGCTGGCCTCGAAGCCGTCCGACTGGATACGAGCAACACATCGGTCGAAACAAGGGTCAATCCACGCGTTGGCGTCGGCTTCGCGCCCATTGACGGCCAGTGGTTGCGGGCGGCCTGGCGACGCGACACAGAACTGCCGAGCAGCTTCTCGCTGGCGCCGGTCGCGACGCTTGGTCTCGTCCCGAACAGTATCCCGCTCCTGCTCGCCGGGCGCAAGGAGACGGCGGCGCTCCGTTACGACGCCGAATGGACATCACAGATTTTCACTTCGGTGGAATACCAGCGCCAGCGCGCCTCTGGGCTTAGGGTAGGGGTTCCCGACACGCTCGAGACCTTCGACCTCGCCAAAGCGCGCCTCGATACTCTGAGCGCGAGCGCCAACCTCTGGCTCACGCATGGCGTCGGCGTGTTCGGCGCAGTCGGTCTCGCCCGGTCGCGGACAACCGACGCCAACGGCGACGCCGTGGACGTTCCTTACATCCCCAAGCGCTTCGGGCGGGCTGGTCTGACCTTCGTCCACCCGAGCCGCCTTCGTTTCAGCGTCGTCCAGAACTACATTGGCCGACGCTTCGACGCGCCGGGAGGAGTCGAGCTCAAGCCGTTGTGGACCACCGATCTGAGCGCGAGCTTCGAAACGCAGGACCGCCGTTTCCTCTTCGGCTTCTCGGTGCTCAACCTGTTCGACAGGCGATATGATCAATGGGCGGCGCGCGCTCAGAGCGAGGCTGTTGCCGGCGAACGGCGCACCCTCGCCGCAAGCGTGAGGGTCCGCTTCTGATGCTCGGCGGAGCGCGTCTGTCGGGAGCCCGCGCCCGCATGGGCGACATGTTTTCACGCGTCATGAACGCATGGGCCCGCGCGCATCCATCGCGCCGTGGATTGCTGCTGGCCATTTTAATCGCCGTTCTCCTCTCGGCGCTGCATGCGCGCGCCGACATGCAGTTCGCCGAGGCGCGGGCGTACGACCTGCTTTCGACTCTCTGGCCGGCGAGGCCGCCGGCGCCAGGCGCAGTCATTGTCGCGATCGACGAACCCTCCTTCGCCGAGGTCGGAGCGCGCTGGCCTTGGCCGCGCGCGCTCCATGCGCGCCTCGTGAAACAGCTACGCGCGGCGGGCGCACGCGTCGTGGCGCTAGACGTCCTTTTCGCGGAACCGGCCGATCCGGAGGACGATGTGGTGTTGGCGCAGGCGCTCGGCCCGGACAATGTGCTTGCCGCCGTTCAAGACGTCATCCACATGGATCAGGGCACGCAGGTCTCTCGCGTGAACCCTCTTCCGATGCTGCTGGCTGGCGGCGCCAGATCCGGCGACACTTCTGTGAACCTCGACGGGGACGGCGTGATGCGGCGGGCGCCGCCCATCGAGGAAAGCTTCGTCGAAGCCGTCCTGAGCGCGCGCGGCGGGACGACGAAGAAAAGCCCACCCGGCGCTTTGCTACAGTTCTTCGGCGGCGCCAGAACTTATCCGACCGTCTCCTATTATCAGGCGCTCGATCCGAAACGCTTCCTCCCCGCCGGGTTTTTCAAAGACCGCACGGTGCTCGTTGGCCTCAGCCTCAAGGCGGCGCCCGCGACGGACAGCAGCGCGACGGACGCGTTCCAGACGCCCTTCACGATCCATGACGCCACGATGACCGCGGGCATCGAGCTGCACGCGACGATTCTCGACAATCTGAGTTACCGCCTGTGGACGACGCCGGTGAGCCAGAGCGTGTTGAGTCTCGCTGTGTTTTTCTCGGCGTGGATCGGCGCAGGCTTTCGCACGGGGCAGACGGCCCTTCGTCAGGCGGCCGAGCCAGCTCTGATGGTTATCGCTGTGATTATTGGAAGCTATCTGCTGCTCCGCTATGAGCGCTTATGGCTTGCCCCGGTCGCTCCGGCCCTGGCCGTCGTGGGCGCTTACGGGGCGCGCGTAGGCTTCGATTATGCGCGCGAGCGGCGTCTGCGCGCGCAGATCTCTAACGCCTTCGCGCGCTATGTCGCGCCGGCGCTCGTCGAAGAGTTGATGAAAGACCCGAAAGCGCTCCAGCTCGGCGGAGAGCGGCGCGAGATTACCGTTTTGTTTTGCGACGTGCGCGGTTTCACAGGCCTGTCCGAGCGTCTGAAAGATGATCCGATCAAGCTCATGACGATCATCAACCGACTGCTGGACGCGCTCTCCGCCGAAGTGCTGGCGACGCGCGGCACCATCGACAAATACATGGGCGATTGCGTGATGGCGTTCTGGAACGCCCCGGTCCCTGTCGCTGACCACCCCCACGCCGCCGTCGCCACAGCCGTTCGGATGGGAGAGACGGTCGCACGCCTCAATACACAGCTTGCGGCCGAAGACCCGACCCATGTGCCCCTCGCCGTCGGGGTAGGGGTCAGCACGGGGGTATGCGTGGTGGGCAACATCGGGTCGCGCTGGCGCTACGACTACTCTGTGCTTGGCGACACAGTGAATCTGGCCTCGCGACTAGAGGGCCTGACGAAAGAGTTCGGCGTCGGCGTCATCGTCGGACCGGAAACCGCGGAGAGGGTCTCGGATCGGTATGATGTGCAGAAGCTCGCGCATATCGCCGTGAGAGGCAGAAGCGAAAAGCTTCCCGTTTTCGCCGTCTCGGAAAGGCGCGAAACATCTGCGACGATATTAGAGCAGACACCCTGAAACGCAATGACGCAGAGTCGTGCTTCAGCGCCAGCGCCACGCTCTGCGAGTCATATTAGCTAGAGTCTCTGTCGAACCCGAATGGTTCTTCGAGGCGGAGTCCCGCCAGCGCGTCTCATGTGCATTAGCACACAGGTTAACGCCCGAGGGAAGGCCTAACTGGCTCCGCTAGTTGATCGCGCAACTGCGTCACAACTCGAGGATGCTGAAATGAGTAGTTTGACAGACGTTGATTTCGAGCACACTGGACCCGGGTGCTCTGCTGGCGTGCTTCTGAGGCGCTTTTGGCAACCCGTATTTGTTTCCGAAGAACTCAAAGTCGCGCATCCCGTGCCGCTGAAAATCCTGGGTGAGGAGCTCACGCTTTATCGCGGCGAAGATAATGTCGCGCACATCGTCGAGGGGCGCTGTCCGCATAGAGGGCTCGTGCTCTCGGTCGGCAAAGTCGAGGGCGACAGCATTCGTTGCCGCTATCACGGCTGGCAGTTCGACGCTTCCGGCCAGTGCGTCGAGCAGCCTTTCGAGCCGAAGTGTTTCTCGTCGAAAGTGCGTTTGCGCAGCTATCCGGTCGAGGAATATTTTGGTTTGATCTGGGCGTATCTGGGTCCCGATCCTGCGCCGCCGCTGCCGCGCTGGCCCGGGTTGGAGCGCTACGGCTATTTCCATGTCGTGGAACAGCGCAAATGGAATTATTTTCACGACCTGGAGAATACGGTCGACGACGTTCACCAGCGTTGGGTCCATGCCGAGGGCATCTATCAGGACGCGGGCAACGCGGGTGAAATCCCGGCCTCCGCAGCGCGCGCGACCGATTATGGTCTGATGCAATATACGTCATTCCCGAGCGGCTACCTGCGCAAGCTGGCGCTGTTCATGCCCAACATGCTGTATTTCAATTCGGGCGCCGGGGTGTTGCGGGGATTCAAGAGCTTCCTGTGGAACGTCCCGATCGACGACGTCAGCCACAAGATGTTTTTCATCTTCATCGCAACACATCTGTCCCCCGAGGAGGGACGCAACGTCGCCGAGGGCGTGCGCGCCGGCCTCCGATACGTCGAAACGCTACCCACCGTCGAAAATGTCGTCGATTCCGTGTTGTCCGGGCGCATGCGCTGGGAAGACGTCGACTCTCGTCCCGACCTCGTGCTCATCGAAGATGGCATTGTTCTCAAGGGGCAGGGCGTCATCCCCGACCGTTCGAAGAACCGCCTGGGCAGCTCCGACGCGGCGATCATCCTGCTGAGAAAGCTCTATGCGCGCGAGATTGCCCGCATCGAGAGAGGGGAGCCGCCCGCCGTGTTTTCCGTACCCGACGAGAGCATCCTGTCGCAGATCGACGAATTTCAACCCGAGCCGGCGTAAGCGGACATTCGAGATACGAGGAGGCCTCTCATGGTTACGGTCAAAGAAATATTGGAAAGAGCCAATGCAATCGTTTTTTCGAACAAGGAGCGGGCGAGCGCGGCCAATGTCCGGTACAAATTTGTGCTCAATGACGACGCCGTCTGCACATTCGTGCTCGATCTGACGGAGGCGCCCGGCGTTTTTGAAGGCGACGGAGCGGCCGACTGTACCTTCCGCATGGGCGCCGCCGATTTTATCCGGCTGGCCGATGGCGAGGTCGACAGTCGGGAACTGTTTTTCTCCGGCAAGCTGAAAGTCGACGGCGACATGGGGCTGGCGCTCAAACTCAAGAAGCTGATGGCGCCGGCTTAAAGTCCCACGCCGGGCAAGCGTTTCGTGGTCGTCGGAAACGACGACCCGAGCGCGGCAAAGCGAAAATCAACAGAGCACGTTCTCGCCGTGACAGCCGGCGAGGCGAACGATCGATCGCGCCATTTTGGGATACAGCAAATGATTAGCTCAATTAACCCGACAAATCACAAAGATCTGGTGACGGACCGTCTGCGGCGCCATGTTGCGGCCAACCCCAGCCGGTTGGCCCTGGCCTTCCTCGACGACGATCTCGAAGTCCGCGACTGCTGGACCTACGCGGAACTCGACCGCCGAGCGCGATCGATGGCCGCCTTTCTTCAGGAACGTGGCGCCGAGGGGGCCAGAGTGATTCTGGCCTATCCGACTTGCCTCGACTTCCTCGCTGCATTTTATGGTTGCCTCTACGCCGGGGCTGTGGCCGTGCCAGCGGCCCTGCCGCTCGCGCATGGCAAGGATAGGCGGCTCGAGCTCATCGCGGTCGACAGCGGCGCGAAGCTCGTCCTCACGATCGACAAATACGCCGACATGATCGAGCGTCGTTTCGTAGAGGCAGGCGACTCCGCCTCCGTGTCGGTGGTGGCGACGGACAGACTTCCGGATCGAAGCGACGCATTCCGGGAGATCGCCCGCGGCGCGGGAGACCTGGCGTTTCTTCAATATACGTCCGGCTCCACGCGCGCGCCTGCCGGCGTGATGATAAGTCACGGCAATTTGGCAAGCAATCTGCGGGCGCTGCAAGACGGGCTCGGATCGTCGCCCGACTCCGTCGGCGTTAGCTGGCTGCCGCTGTTCCACGATATGGGGCTCGTGGCGGGGGCGCTCGAGCCCACCTGGGCCGGAGGCTCGGTTTATTTGATGGCCTCAGCGAGCTTCGTTCAGAATCCAATGCGGTGGATGCGCGCATTTACGCGTTTTCGCGGCACCATGGGCGGCGGCCCCAACTTTGGCTATCAAGCATGCGTCGACGCCGCGCGCACGCAGGGCGTCGACGGACTCGACCTCTCGTCGTGGGATCTGGCGTGGAACGGCGCCGAGCCCGTGCGCGCATCCACGGTGGCCGACTTCATCGCCACATTCGCTCCCGCGGGCTTCCGGCCGGAACGCCTCTCGCCGGCTTTCGGCCTTGCCGAGGCTACTCTTCTTGTTTCGGGCAAGCGCGACCTTGTTCCGCCGATCGTGCGCACGGTCGACGAGACGGCCTTGCGCAAAGGCAGCGTGATCCTGTGTGACGAAAAGACTGCGCAGGCAAAGCGCCTGGTCAGCTCCGGCGTGCCTGCGCTCGATACAGAGATTCGGATTGTGAACCCGGAAACGCTGACCGATGTCCAGGCGTCGACCGTGGGCGAAATCTGGCTGCGCGGCGGCAGCATCGGCCAGGGCTACTGGGGCAAGCCGGCGGAATCGGCCGCTGTCTTCGGCGCCCGCACCGCCGCAGGCGAGGGTCCATTCCTGCGCACGGGCGACCTTGGTTTCATACACGAAGGCGAACTCTACGTAACCGGCCGGCGTAAGGACGTCATCATCATTCGGGGCGTAAATCATTACCCGCAGGACATCGAGCTGACGGTGGAATCCAGCCACCCCGCGCTTCGCGCGGGGGCCTGCGCGGTATTTGGCGTCGAGGACGGCGACGCCGTGCATGTCGTTGCGGTGCAGGAATTGAGCCGCGGCGCTTGGCGCAGCGTGGATCCTGCCGAGGTTTTCGACGCAGTCCGGCGTAACGTGGCGCGCGAACATCAATTGGCGCTCGATCGCGTCGTGCTGCTCCGGCCTTTCGGCTTGCCGATGACCTCCAGCGGCAAAGTTCAGCGCGCGCAATGTCGCGCCGCCTTGGAGGATGGCGCCTTGTCCGTGGTGCACGAGTGGCGCTCGACCTTGCAGGTCCCGGTCATGGACCTGACCGGCGAGCCCCTCACCCAGCCGGGCGTGCTGGAGCGACGGCTGGCGGAATGGCTGGAGCGCGAATGCGGCGTGGAAGGCGTCACCTGGAAAACGCCGCTCATGGAGCTCGGAATCGATTCTCTCAAAGGCGTCATGTTGAGCAACGCTTTGTCAGCCGCGTTCAAACATTCGTTCCCCGTGACGCTGATGATCGAATACCCGACGGTCGAAGCGCTCGCGAGGCTTATCCGCGAAGAGGCGCTCGGCGTCGGCTCCGAGAAGCGCATCGTCCCGCCACCGATGGCTTGGGAGGAGTCGACGATCAAACAGGAGATCGACCTTCTAGACGAAGCAGCCCTCGACGCTCTGCTGGAAGACAGCATAGACGCGGCGCTGAAGATCGATCGACGATAGCGACGCCGTTATAAAAAACTCCCCGCTCACGATCGAACCGCGCGCGAACGCGTCCACGATCGAAGCGGGGCTTTCAACAGATCTTGCTCAGCGGCGCGCAGGCGCCTCGAGCTGACTTTCACTGACATTGCGAGCTTTCGACAATGAATCGTTCAATTTCTAGCGCTCCCGGCTGGCTCTGGCCGTTGCCCGGCCCCGCAGACGCGCCTGTGGCGCTCATCTGTTTCCCTTCGGCCGGCGGCGGCGCGGTCGGATATCGATCTTTGATCGAACCATTGCGCGCCTGCGCGGATGTGTACATCGCATCGCTGCCCGGCCGCGAGTTTCGCCTCCGCGAGGAGCCCGCGCGTCATTTAGAGGCTCTCGTCTCGCCGCTGGCGGCGGCGGTCGCAGAGCTGGCCAACCGTCGCCTCGTCGTCTTTGGGCATAGCTTCGGCGCCCTGCTTGCCTACGAGGTCCTGCATCGCTTGTATGACGACGGTTGCATCGCGGCTGACGCGGCGCATCTCGTCGTGTCCGGCCGGATCGCCCCGCACCTCGTGTCCCGAACGCCCAGGCTGTCGCATCTCCCCACTCGCGACATCGTGTTCAAGATCGCCGAATTACATCGCAATATTCCCGCCATGTTGCTCGAGGAGCCCGACTATGTCGCGATGATCGGCCGCGCCTTGCAAGCGGATCTGCGGATCAACGAACAGTACCGATGGCGGGAACGGCGTCCATTGCCCTGTCCTATCACCGCAGTAGGCGGAATATCCGATCCTGTCGCATCGCGCGCTGAAATGAACGCGTGGGGGAGGCATAGCCGCATAGGGTTCAAATCGAGGTTCGTCGAGGGCGACCACTTTTATTTCCGGACGCCCGCTGGCCAGCAACTGCTGATCGAGCTCCTCGAGCAAAGCTGCTCGTCTTTCACGGCCGCGCGAGGCGCGGCCAGTGCAATTGCTTAATGACGCGAGGATAAAAATGAGCGATCTCGACTTTAGAAAAAAAGCAGTTGTCGCGCTGGAGACTCTTCGGCGACGGGTTTCGGAACTCGAAGCCGGCACGGGCGATCCGATCGCGATCATCGGATATGAAGGGCGATTTCCTGGGGGCGAAGACGCCGACTCTTTCTGGGCCTTGCTGCGCGAGGAACGCGATGCGATCTCCACGATCCCTCCGGACCGCTGGGACGCCGACGCCTTTTACTCGCCAGACTCCGACGCGGCCGGGAAAACCATCACGCGTCGGGCGGGTTTGTTGGACGCAGTGGATGAATTCGACGCGCAGTTCTTCGGGATCGCGCCGCGTGAAGCGATCAGCATGGACCCGCAACATCGTCTGATGCTCGAAACGAGCTGGCGCGCGATCGAGCACGCGGGAATCGCCGCAACCGAACTCGAAGGTTCGCGCACAGGCGTCTGGATGGGGCTGAGCACGCACGAATATCTCGGTCTTCTGGCCACGCATACGGCGCCCGAGACCCTGGACGCTTATTTCGCCACGGGCACGTCGCCGGCAGTGGGCGCCGGACGCATCAGCTATCGGCTCGGGCTCGAAGGGCCTGCTGTTACGGTCGATACGGCGTGCAGCTCCTCTCTCGTCGCGATTCACCAGGCATGCCAGGCTTTGCGGCTGCGCGAATGCGATCTCGCCCTCGCGGGGGGCGTGAATGTGATCCTCACGCCGGCAGTCATGGTCAGCATGTCCCGCGCTCGGATGCTTGCGCCCGATGGCCGCTGCAAGACGTTCGACGCCGCTGCGGACGGCTATGTGCGCGGGGAAGGCTGCGGCGTTTTGGTTTTGAAACGCCTTTCGGACGCGGTTCGCGACGGCGACAATATCCGGGCGGTTTTGCGCGGCAGCGCCGTCAACCAGGACGGCGCGTCGGGCGGACTCACCGTGCCCAACGGCCGCGCGCAACAGCGGGTGATTCAGGACGCGTTGAAGCAGGCCGGTCTTGCGCCGGCGGAGATCGATTATCTCGAAGCGCACGGAACGGGAACGTCGCTCGGCGACCCAATCGAGGTGCAGGCGGCCGCTGCGGCGCTGGGAGCCGACAGAACAGCCGACCGGCCGCTGCTGATCGGTTCGGCGAAAACGAACATTGGTCACCTCGAGGCGGCGGCCGGGATCGCGGGCGTCATCAAGGTCGTGCTCGCATTGGAGCACGGCCTATTGCCGAAGCACCTGCATTTCCAAACGCCATCGCCGCACATTCCCTGGCGACGGCTGCCGCTGGAAGTGGTTTCGGAGGCGCGCCCCTGGCCCCGCGGCGAGCGTGTGCGCCGGGCGGGGGTGAGCTCCTTCGGCTTTTCCGGCACGAACGCGCATGTGGTGATCGAGGAGGCGCCGGCCGCTTCTCCTGCGGCGGCGTCCCGGGACGGCTCGTCGGCGCCGGCGGAGCGTCCATGGCATCTCTTGACGTTTTCGGCGCGCACGGCTCCGGCGCTGAAGTCGCTGGCGCTGGACTATGCGCGGCGCGTCGAGCTGCTGCCCTCGGCGTCGGCGCTGGCGGACGTCTCCTACACCGCGGGGGTCGGGCGCAGCCATCTCGAGCGCCGGGCCGCGATCGTCGCGGCGGACCCCGCCGGCGCAGCGCAACAGCTCGCCGCTTTCGCCGAGGAACATTCGTCACCGGGCGTTCATAGCGGCGTTTCGGCGGACCCGCCGAAAACCGCGTGGCTGTTCACGGGTCAGGGCAGTCAGCGCGTGGGCATGGGCCGCGAGCTTTACGAGACGCAGCCTGTGTTCCGTCGAACGCTCGATGAATGCGCGGCGGCTGTGGAGGACATGCTGGAGCGCCCATTGCTCGATGTGATGTTTGCGAGCGACGGGGCAGTCAACCACACGTCTTATGCGCAGCCGGCCTTGTTCGCCGTGGAGATGGGCCTCGCGCGCCTGTGGGAGAGCTGGGGCGTCTCGCCGGATGTGGTGCTGGGCCACAGCGTCGGACAATATGCGGCCGCCTGTGTCGCCGGGACTTTCACGCTCGAGCAGGGCGCGCAATTGCTGGCCGAGCGCGGCCGGCTGTTCGGCGCGCTGCCGGCCGGCGGGTCGATGGCGGCTGTGTTCGCGCAGGCGGAAGCGATCGAGGCGCGCCTGGCCGCATACCCGCGCCTTTCGCTTGCGGCCTATAACGGCGCACATGTGGTCGTCAGCGGCCCGCAGCAAGACGTTCGCGCGCTTGTCGAGCTGTTTCGGCAGGAGGGGCTTCGCGCGGAGGAGCTCGAGACCTCGCATGCCTTCCATTCGGAGCTGTTGGAGCCGGCGCTGGACGCGTTCGAGGCCTATGCGGCGCAGATACCGTATGGCGCGCTGACGCGGACGCTGGTGTGCAACAGGACGGGCAAAGTTTTGGGCGGGCAGACACGACTGGATGCGCAATATTGGCGGCGACACGCGCGCGAGCCGGTTCAATTCGCGCAGAGCGTGCAGACTTTGGGGGGGCTCGGGTGCCGCGTGCTGCTGGAGATTGGGCCGCAACCCGTCCTGGCGGGGATGGCGCTCAGGGCATGGCCCGAGGGCTCTCAAGTTCCGCAGGCTGTCGCGTCGCTGCGCCGCGACACGCCTGACGCGCGGCAGATTAAAGAAGCGCTCGGGCAGATGTATGTCGCGGGCGCGCGGATCGACTTCAAGGCTGTCGACGAACCGTGGGAGCGCAACAAGGTCGATCTGCCGAAATATTCGTTCAAGCGGAAAAAATTCTGGTTCACGCCGGCGCGCCGGTTCGCGGAGGCGGCTATCGCGCCGAGCGACAACATCCCCGAAACAGCATCGGCCGAACCAGATCGCCGCGACGCAGACGCCTGGCTCGCCCACGCGCCGCAAGGAGAACGCCTCGGGATCGTCGTCGAAAGGTTGCGGGCCGAGATCGGGCGCGCGCTGCACATGAGCGTCGAGGACGTCGACGCCCACACGGCCTTCGCCACAATGGGCATGGACTCGCTTACGGCGATGGAGCTGCGCAGCCGCATGCAAGCGGCGCTCGGCGCCGCCCCGCCAGTCGCGCTTTTCGTCGAGAGCCCGGACGTCGCAACGCTCGCCGCCCGCCTGCTGGCTTGGTGGGAGGAGTCGCAGCGGGACGAGTCGAAGCGGCAGCCGCCGATGGCGCGCATTCCTCGAGACGACTCTCCGCTGGTTCTCTCCTCCAGCCAAGAGCAGCTTTGGTTTCTTCATGAGCTGGCGCCGTCCTCCTGCGCCTATAACGTCGCAGCCGCCGTCCGCATCCGCGGCCCGTTGGATGCGGCGGTCATGGAGCGCAGCCTGAACACGCTCGTGGCGCGCCACGAGGCGCTACGCACCGCCTTTGGCGTCGAACGCGGCCAAGCGCGCTCGAAAATTGTACCCACGGTGAATGTTCCGCTGCCGATCGACGACGTCCGCGACGAGGCGGAAGTTTCCGAATGGGAGCGACGCGAGGCGGGCGCGCCCTTCGACCTCGCTTGCGCGCCTCTCTTCCGCGCGCGGTTGCTGCGCTTCGACGCGGCCCGCCACGTTCTGCTGGTGACAATGCACCACATCATCACGGATGGCTGGTCATTCGGCGTGTTGCTGCGGGAATTGTCGGCCATATACGGCGCCTATCAGCGCGGCGAGCCCTCGCCGCTCGCGGAACTGCCAATCCAATACGCCGATTATGCCGCATGGCAGCGCCAATGGCTCAGCGGCGACAGGCTGGAGGAATTGCTCGCCTATTGGAAATCGGAGCTGGCGGGAATTTCTCCGTTGTCCTTGCCGACCGACCGGCCCCCGCCGCGCACGTCGACCTTCCGCGGGCGTCGAATACGCTTCGAGCTCGGCGCCGACCGCGCGCGCGCGTTGCGCAAGCTGGCCCAATCCGAGCGCGTTACGCTGTTCACGCCATTGCTCGCAGCGCTATCGGCGGTGCTCCAGCGCCATACGGGTCAGGACGATTTCGTCGTCGGCGCCATGAGCGCAAACCGAGGGCGGCTGGAAATCGAAAGTCTGATCGGCCTCTTCGTCAATGCCGTGCCCCTGCGAGTCCTTCTCGACGGAGACCCGGAGATTCGCGACCTGCTCGCCCGTCTGGCCGCGCGCTTACAGAGCGCGATGGCGCATGAAGCGCCATTTGATCTCGTCACCAATGCGGTCGAGCGCGAACGCGGCGGAGCTAGAAGCCCATTATTCCGCGTGCAATTGCTTCTCCAGGCGGCGATAAACCCGCCTGCTTTGCCGGGCCTCGAGATCGAGGTCGAGGAGATCGACACGCAAACCGCCAAGCGTGATCTCACATTCACGCTCTTCGACGATGCGACAATGGCCGGCCACGTCGAATATTCGACCGACCTGTTCGACGCGCCCAGGATCGAGCGCCTGCTGCGCCATTTCCTCAATGCGCTCGACGCGATTGTCGAGAACCCCACGCGCCGCCTGTCGGCCCTCCCGCTGCTCACGCCGGAGGAGCTTGCCGCCGGGCGAGCGGCGGCGCCGCTGGCGCTTGCCGGCCCGCTGACGGTCGCGGAACTATTCGAGTCCGTCGCCGTCCAGCGCGGCGAAGCCGTCGCCTGCGAAGATGGCGAGCGCCGCCTCACTTACGCCGAGCTGGAAGCAGCCGCTCGCCGGCTGGCGCGCTGGCTGCGTAGCCAAGGAATTGGCGCCGGGGCGGCCGTGGCGGTACGGACGGGACGAAAGGTCGATATGATCGTCGGCATGCTCGGCGTCATGAAGGCCGGCGCAATCTATGTTCCCCTAGATGAATCCTATCCGAAAGATCGTATCGCGCACATGCTCGCCGAAGCGAATGTTGCGCTCGAAGTGTCGGAGCCGCTCGGCCCCGAAGTCGCAAAAGAGTCGGCCGAGCCGCTCGCGCCCGCGGTGGGGCCGTCGGATCCCGCCTATATCGTGTTCACGTCGGGCTCCACCGGCCGGCCCAAGGGCGTCGTGATCTCGCATGGCGCCGCCGCCGAATATGCGCAAACACTGGTACGCGAACTCGATGTGCGACCTTCGGACGCCTGGCTGCACACCGCTTCAATCGCTTTCTCGTCCTCGATGCGGCAGATTTTGGCGCCGCTCGCCGCCGGCGCGAGAATCATCGTCGCCGACAATGACGAACGACGCGACCCATTCGCCTTGCTTGCACGTGTGCGCGCGGCGGAGGCGACCATCGTCGATCTCGTGCCCTCGGTCGTGAGGCAAGTGGTCGACTCGCTGCGGATGCTGCCGAATGCCGAGCGCGCCACGCTCCTCGACAATGATCTACGTCTCCTGCTTACCGCGAGCGAACCCCTGCGCTATGGGCTCGCGCGCGATTGGCGCGCGCTCGTCGGCGACAAGGTTCGTTGGTTCAATCTCTATGGGCAGACGGAAACCGCCGGCATCGTCAGCCTGCATCCGGTCGATCCGCAGGCAGAGGCCGACCCGCAGGCGATCGTGCCGATCGGGAGGCCGCGCGCGAACGTCCGGATGATCGCGCTCGACGCACAGCGGCGACAAACGCCTGTCGGCGTCCCCGGGCAGTTGCACATCGGCGGCGCCTGCCTCGCGCTCCGATACCTCGGCGAGCCCGCTCTCTCCACGGAGCGCTTCTTCGAATTCGAGGACGCCAGCAACGTCCCGCAACGCTTCTATGCCGCTGGCGACATCGTGCGCATGAACGAGAACGGCCTGTTCGAATTCCTCGGTCGCGACGACGCTCAAGTCAAAATCCGCGGCGTGCGCGTCGAGCCCGGCGAGATCGAGCGCGTCCTGCTCGATCATCCGCTGGTGAAGGAGGCGGCGGTCGCGGCCTTCGACGATGACGGCGACAAGCGCCTTGCCGCCTATGTGACCGTCAATGGGGCCGAAGTTTCCGCGCAAGCGCTGCGTGATCACTTGCGTTGCATTCTGCCAGAGCACATGATCCCGTCTTCCTTCGTGACCCTCGAAAGAATGCCGACGACACCGAACGGCAAGCTCGACCGCGCGGCGCTGCCGGCGCCGACGCGCATCGCGACGGACGTCGCGTTCGTCGCGCCGAGGCCGGGAGTCGAGGAGACCCTGGCGACGCTGTGGCGGGATTTGCTGAAGGTCGAGCGCGTTGGGGCGAACGACAACTTCTTCCTTCTCGGCGGCCATTCGATGCTCGCCGCCCAGCTCCGCGCCCGCATTCACCAAAACCTTGATGTGGAGCTGCCGCTGAACGCCATTTTCGAGGACCAGACGCTGGCCGCTCTTGCGGCGCGGCTCGAAAGCGCCCACGGATCGTTCGCCGTCCTGCCACAACTTGTAAAGGCGCCGGCGGGAACTGCGACGCCGGCCTCCATGGCCCAGGAAATCGCATGGTCAGCGGAACAGGCTCATCCGGGATCGCCGGGGAACTGGATCGACGTGAGCGTGCGCATCGTCGGGCCGCTGGACGAAGAACGACAAATTCGGTCCATGCAAGAGGCGTTGCGGCGCCACGCCATATTGCGAACGATCGTCGCGCCGACCGACAGCGGGCTGACGCTGCGCGTTCTCGACGGCATCCCTGAGATCTCGCGCTGCGAGCTCGAAAGCCTTTCGCCGGCGGGGCGCGCGTTCGAGCAAGCCGCCGATGGCAAAGCGGCTATTCAGATGTCGCTCGAGCGGAAGGGAGAGGAAGAATGGTTGCTACGGCTGCGCTGTCACCGCATGCTTGCCGACGGCGCGACCGTTCGTATGTTGCTTGGCGAAATTTGGGCCCTTTACGCGAACAGCCTGGAGGGAATGGACCTCTTCCCCCTCCTCGATCCGTCGCTGTCCTACGCGGATTATGCGAATTGGGAGCGTCAATGGCTCACGCAGAAAGCGCGCGACGAACAGGTCGAACATTTTCGGCGTGAATACGAAGCTGGCCTCACGTCGCCGCTGCCGACCGATGGGCCGCGCGCCTCGGGCGAACTTCCTTCGGAGGGTGATATTCTGCGCTTCGCGCTTCCGCGCGTCGCGGTGGAGGCTGCGAAGGCTTGCGCCATGCGCGAACGCGCAACCTTGCCGATGGCGCTGAGCGCCGCTTTCGCGTCGACGCTCGCGCATGAGCTTGGAAGAGAGAGCGTGACCATCGCCCTTCCGGTGTCGCGCCGGCACCATCCGGCCACGCACCGAATGCTCGGACCTTTCATGAACACTCTGCCGCTGCGCATCGATGGCGCTCACCGGCCGATCGACGAGCTCGCGCCATGCGTGCGCGCAACAACCCTTGCCGCGCTCGCACATCAGAATGCACCGTGGCACGAGATCGTCGCGGCTCTACGAAAGGACCACGGCCCCGACGCGGAACGCCTCGGCGACGCCGCCCTCGTCGTCGAGGACGCGGCGCCGCAAAACGTGCAGCTTGCCGGGCTGCGGCTCTCCCGCACCCCTGCCGCGCGCATTTTCGTCCGGCGCCCGCTGACCCTTTCGCTCGCAATCGACGAAAGCGAGATCAACGCCAGCCTGATGTATGCGACGAGTCTGTTCACGCGCGAGACCATCGAAAAACTTGCGGGAGGATTTCTCGCAGTCTTTCGCTAAAGAATGCGCTCCAGCGCTTTTTAAAGTGCGCGCTTTCCGCTCGCATGGAAATCATGCGAGCGGCGAGAAAGCGCGCTAGGAAGTAAGGGGCAGGGCGATGGAACATTGGAACTCGCCAGCGTCACAGCTACTGCGAGCGCTACTGCCCTTCACGGCTTGCTCGATAACAGAAAAGGCGGCGCTTGCCGCGGCATAGTCGGGCGCGGCGGCGCCGCCGCGCTCCGTCCATTTCAGCTCCAGGAGTTGAGCGCCGTTCTCCGTCGTCCGTGTTTGCCACCTAACTTCCACCTGCGCGTTGTGCCCCTCGGTGCGGTGCTCTACGGCCGTTTGCGAGAGCGCCTGCAAAACCAGGGCGAGCGCCATAGCGACTCTGGGCGCGACTAAGACCGAAGGGCCTGCGAGCTGGGTCGCTTTCATGAATTCAGCTCCGTGGGCGGCGAGCAGCCTGCGGGCGATGGCGTCGACAGCCGCGCCCCGCCAGTCGCTTTCCACCAGCAATCGATTGGTCTCCAAGAGCGCGTCGAGGCCCGACAGAAGCGCTTTCAAGGCGTCCGGCGTCGCCCGGCCGTCGCCAAGCGTATGGCTCGCCAGCATTCGCACGACCTCGAGCGTACACTCGGCTCGATCGGCAATTTCCTTGAGCAACCCTTGCTGGCGCGCCTCCCAGGCGGCCTCGGCTTCCCGGTGTTCGGTGACGTCGACGAATGTCGCGACGACGCCCTCGATTTTGTCTTCGATGGTCCGATAAGGCCGCAGACGCAGCAAAAACCACCGGCCCGCGACGGTGCGCACCGTTCGTTCGATTGGAATAAGGTCCGCCAGCACGCGCTGCGCGTCCGCTACCAAATCCTGATATTCCAGACGATGGGTGAAATCGGTGACAGGGCGCCCTTCGTCTCCTTGGACGATGTTGAAGAGTTCGGCGATGCGCGGCGTGAAGCGTTCGATACGCAGGCTCGAGTCGAGGAACATCGTGCTCACGTCCGTCGCGGCCATCAGATTCTGCAAATCATTATGCGCGCGCGACACCATCTCGAGCTTGAGTTTCAACTCATTGTTGAGGGTCTGAAGCTCCTCGTTGATCGATTGCAGCTCTTCCTTGCTCGTTTCCAGCTCTTCGGCGGTGGAGCGATATTCCTCGTTGATGGATTGCAGCTCTTCATTGGCGGCGCGCAGCTCTTCCGTCGCCGCCTCATATTGCTCGCGCGTGGTGCGCAACACCGTTCGGGTCGCGTGCAGCTCCTCGCGAAGCTGAGCAACGACTCGCGACTGCTCGCCTCCTTCGGCGCCTGCGGGTGAAACCGGCTCGGCGGCGCCGCCCTCGATGAACATCACCAGCGCGGCGCGCGGCGCGTCATCGCGCTTGACCGGACGCACATGCAGCACGACGGCCTTGGGCGCGCCGTTGAAGCGCACGGGAATCGGCAGGCTGACCGTCGGCTCGTCGCTTTCGAAAGCGCGGTGCAAAGCGGCGCGCAGCTCCAACCGAAGCTCGGGCCGCACGATTTCCGCCGCGTCATTGGTCATGGGTCCGCTTGGGAGCAGCAGGAATTTGCCGCAGGTTTCGGAGAGATTGACGATCAGATGCCCCTCGTCGACGAGCAGGCTCGGGGGCGCCAGATCTTCGAGCGCCTGGCGATGCAGCGAGGAATCGACGCCGCTTTGCGTGCGCGGCGGTCGTGGAACGCCGGGCAGCTCGGGAACGCGCACCGACGTGAAGAGGCGCGGCAAAGCCGGCAGCCTGTCTCGGGGCCTGTCGATGGCGCGATAGATATGGGAGTCGCGATCGACGGGTGCGAACAAACCCGGCGGATTGTCGGCGCTCTCCGACGTGCCCAGAAATAGATAGCCTTTCCCCAGCAGCGAGTAATGGAGAATCGAGATGACCTGCTGCTGCAGATCGCGATCCAGATAGATGAGCAGATTACGGCAGGAGATCAGGTTGATATGCGAGAAAGGCGGGTCTTTCAGAATGCTGTGCGAGGCGAAGACGACGAGATCGCGCACCTCGCGCCTGATGCGGTATTGATCCCCTTCCCGCGCAAAGAAGCGACGAAGCCTTTCTTCCGATACGTCTACGGCAATCGCGGCGGGGTAGCGTCCTTCCCGCGCGATCGCGAGCGCGGCCTCGTCGATATCGGTGGCGAATATCTGAATATCAGGGCGCAGCTCGCGCCGCGCGGCTTCCTCCAGCAGAAGCATAGCGATGGAATAGGCTTCCTCGCCGGTCGCGCAGGCTGGAACCCAGACGCGTACCGCGTTCTCCCGCGGCTGATGATCGAACAATCTCGGGATCACATGCCTGGCGAGCGCGACATAGGCCTCCGGGTCGCGGAAAAAGCTCGTGACCGAAATCAGCAGGTCGTTGAAAAGCGCATGCACCTCCTCGGCGTGGTCTCGCAGATAGGCGAGATATTGATCCATCCGCTCGGTGTGCGTGACCTGCATGCGCCGTGCGATGCGCCGCATCAGAGTGGCGCGCTTGTAGCCCGAAAAATCCTGGCCGGTCCTGGACCGAAGATGCGCCAAAATGCGACGCAGGAAGTCCTCATCGCCTTCATCATTATGCGCATAGACCGAAAGATGCCCCCTCGCCCTGATCAAGCCGGCGAGGGTTCGCGCCAGATCGGCGACGGGAAGCACGAAATCTGCGCCGCCTTCGAGCGCGTTTCGCGGCATAGAAGGGAATTCGGCCTCGTTTGGGTCTTGCACGAGAACGATTCCGCCTTTCTCCTGTATGGCGCGCGCGCCGATGGCGCCGTCCGCGCCGCCGCCGCTGAGAACAACGGCGTAGCCATCCCCGTGGTGCTCTGCCAAAGAGCGAAAGAAAAGATCGATCGGCGCTCTTTGTCCCCGAGGCTCGTCGAAAGGCCCGGTCGCGACGCTCTCCCCCGAGACCAGCAGCCGACGGTTCGGCGGAATCACATAGACCGTATTGGGCTCGAGCGGCGCGGGGTCATTGACCTGCAGGACACGCATCCGCGTGTGGTTTTGAAGGATGGCGGGCAATTCGCTGGTATGCGCGGGATCGAGATGGACGATGACGACAAAGGCGGCGCCGACATCATCCCCGAGCGCGCCGAAGAATTTCTAAAGGGCAATAATTCCCCCCGCGGATGCGCCAATCCCGACGACAGGCAACCGAGGCGCGTCAGCGGACAGCGTGTCGATATCCTCAACCATTTCTATTCTTCCCTCGCGCGCTAGCTTATCCAGCGATCCGCTTGCGCGCGCAAGCGAGTCCTTGCGTTTCTCGAATAGCGAGCGTGCGCCCCATGGAGCGGTCCGACATTATCGCCATCGGCGCCTCGGCTGGCGGGATAGAAGCGCTGAGAACGCTCGTAGCGACCCTTCCATCCGGTCTGCCTGCGTCGCTGCTTATCGCCCAGCATCTCTCCCCCACAAGCCCCGGCATGCTTCCAGAGATTCTCGATCGTGCGGGACCTCTGGCCGCCGTCTCGGCGCAAGACGAGGAAACGCTCGAACCCGCAAAAATTTATGTAGCGCCGCCGGACCGTCATTTGCTGGTCGGCGAAGACGGTAGGCTCCGGTTGAGCCGGGGGCCCAAGGAGAACCTCGCCCGCCCGGCGATCGATCCGCTCTTCCGATCCGCAGCGCTCGTGTTCGGACCGCGCTTGATCGGCGTGGTGCTCACGGGCTATCTCGACGACGGCACGGCGGGATTGCAGGCCATCAAGCTGTGCGGCGGCGCGGCAATCGTGCAGGATCCAAAAGAGGCCCTGGCGCCGGGGATGCCGTCGAGCGCGCTTAAAAATGTCCACGTCGATTATTGCCTCCCGCTGGTCGAGATCGGTCCGCAACTTGTTCGGATGATCGCCGAGCCCGCGCGGCCTCAGGTGGACAAGCCGCGGGATCTCGCGGCGGAGCTTGCAATCTTCGCCGGCGGAGCGGGTTCGATCGAGACGCTGAAACAGATCGGAGAGCCGACTGCTTTGACATGCCCGGAATGCCACGGCGCGCTGACGTTGTTGCAAGGCGAAAGGCCCGCGCGTTTCCGGTGCCATACCGGTCACGCCTTCACGGAGCAGGCGCTGTTGGCGGGGCTGGCCGAAAACACCGAGACTGCCTTTTGGAGCGCGATGCGTTGCCTGCAGGAAGAAGCGATTTTGAAGCGACACATGGCGGCGCATTCCATCATCGGCGGCGCCGACGCCGAAGCGTTGCTGAAAGACGCCGACGAAGCAATGGCGGCGGCGGATCGTGTCCGGATCATTCAGGAAAACTACGCGAAGCGCCGACCTCGGCGCGACGGATGACGGCCCAGCGGTCACGCTTGTGCGTCCCTTTGAAGCGCCTGCTCGATAGCCTCCAGCGAGGCAGGCTTGATCAAATGGGCGTCGAAGCCGGCCTCTTTGGTCCTGGCGCGCGCCTCGTCCTGACCCCAGCCCGTTAGCGCCACGAGCCTGAGCTCGCGTCCGATCTGGCTGGAGCGAATCCGCCGCGCGGTTTCGCAACCGTCCATCCCCGGCATGCCAAGGTCGATAAACACAACCTCCGGCGCGAAATCGCGAACAGCATCCACGCCAGAAGGGCCATCGTAGACGACTCGAACTTCCGCGCCCAAGGTCGAGAGCAATATGCCGAGACTATTGCCTACATCCAGATCGTCGTCGATGACGAGCGCCCGGATCGGCCGATCCGAGACCTTGCCTCGAGCTTTCGCCGGCGAAGCGGTCTGCGGAACAGAAGGCTGAAGCGGTAGGCGTACGATAAATTCGCTGCCTTTGTTCTGCCCCTCGCTTTTCGCCTCGATTGATCCGCCGTGCAATTGCACGAGCTTGCACGTGAGCGCCAAGCCGATGCCGAGCCCGCCGACTCGGCGGCTCGAGTCGCCTTGCATAAAAAGGTCGAACACATGCGGCAGCGACTCAGGTGGGATTCCGACGCCATTGTCGCGCACGACGACCACAATTTCATCGCCCCGCCGCTCTGCCCGGATCTCGATCGCGCCCCCCGGCGGCGTGTATTTTGCGGCGTTGTTCACGAGATTGGCAAAAATCTGCACGAGCCGCACCGGATCGCCGAGCAAGGTGATTTTCTCGGCAGGCAAATGAAGGCCGACGTTGTGACGGTTCTGCTCGACTAAGGGCTGCGCGGTTTCGACGGCATTTTGCAGGATCGACGCAAGCTCGCAACGCTCCCGCCGAAGCTCGATCTTATCGCGCTCGATTCTGGAAATCTCGATCAGATCGTCGACGAGCCGCACCAGATGCCGCACTTGGCGCTCCATCATATCGAGCATGGTGCGTCGCTTTTCGGCGGGCGCGTCTTCGGTCCGCCGCAGAACTTCAACCGCATTGTGGATCGGCGCGAGCGGGTTGCGCAGTTCGTGCGCAAGGACCGCAAGAAATTCGTCCTTGCGTCGTTCCGCCTCTCGCCGGGCTTCATCGGCGCGTTTCTCTTCCGTAACGTCATGCGCGGTAACGACGGCGCCGACGATCTCGCCGCCGCGTCCGCGGATGGGACCAAAATTATACTTCCCGAACCATTGGGCGCCCGTCTCTTTGCGCTGCAAGCGATAAACGAGGCCGATGCCTGTCTCGCCATTCGTCGCCCGCCGGTCGGGCTGATCGCTCCAGGGCACGAAATGCCCTGACTCGTCATAATATTCGAGAAATGAGGGGTCTGATTTTTTGTAATCCTCGGCGTCGTCGAATCTATGGAATCTGACGAAGCCCCCGTTGAACTGCGTCAGCCGCCCGTCCGCGCCGTAAATTGCGATAGACTCCGTCATACTTGCGAGGGCCGCCTCGAGCTGGGCCTGATTTGTCTCGAGGGCGTCCTCGATCGCCCGCCGCCCTGTGATATCCTGGACGGCGAGCAAAACGCCGCCAATTTTTTGGTCGGAGGCGCGCCACGGCGATGCGTCCCAAGCCAGCCACTGGCGACGCCCATCAGGGGAGAGAAGGAGATCCTCTCGCCGCGAGACGCTTTCGCCCTGCAGCGCCTGTCGGTGCAGTTTGCGCCAGTGCTCCGGAACCCTGGGAAGGACGTCGTATAATGATCGACCGAGCACATCGGCCCGCATCCCAAAGGCGTCGAGCCATTTGTGACTATAGGCGATGTGGCGCATCTCCGTGTCGAACATGGCGATTGCGACCGGCGCCTGCCGAATAAAAGCGTTCAAGTGGCACCTGCTTTCGCAAAATCTCGAAACCAAAAGATTATTCTCTTTCGTTATACGGGCGAGATCGACCGCGACGCGAACCGCGGCCGCGACGCCTTCGTCCGAGAGAGTGCTTTTTTGCAGATGGACCGCCCCGTCGGTCTCCGCATCGAAGATTCCGGTCGAATGCGCATCGATTGCGATAATGGAGCCAGACAGCCCGCCGCCCTCTCGCAAGGCCGCGAGAAATTCATGGCGCTCGCTTTCCAAGCCTTCATCCAGGACGAGGCAGTCGGGCTCGAGCTGCCTCAATCTGGCGAGGCCGTCCTGCCCATAAGGCGCCTCGACCACATTAAGCCCGTCTCGTTCGAGCGCACGACAAACGAATTCCCGCTCTGCTCCGCCACTGCCGACGATCAGGACAAGGAAATGGCGTTTGCGATCTAATCGCGACGCGCATTCGGACATGCCCGAGGATGGTCTCCGCTCGTTTACTGGCTAATGGCCTCGCATCGCGCCGGCCATCCATGGCGCGCCCCCTAATTCAAACAAACGTCGATATTGTCTGTTCGGACTTATTCCAACATTTCTGGCTATTTAGCGGGCGGATGGTAATGGAAAGCTTGCCTGCGCTTCAAGCGGGAGCGTAAGTGAGAGCGCCGAGGGCCCGGCAGTTCTTCGGTGCGCGGCCAGCAGGCCGAGGGGACGGCGGCGCGCCTTCGCGGCAATCTAGAGCGCATTTTGGCAAAAGTTGATGGACTTTTGCGATTAGAATGCGCTCCCACTTTTTGACGCTGCGCTGCGCGCTTTAGAGCTGGCCTCGCTTGTCTGGACAGCTCCCCGCGGATTTTGAGTGGATCTCTGCCGGGGTTTGCCGAACGCGGGGCGTTTCGATTTTGTCGCGGCGGCGGGAGGGCCTAGGCCCGACCAGAGCTGCGACAAAATCGACGGCGATGGTCATGCGGCCATCGCCGTTTCCTTGATGCCGAAGTAGGCCTCGTCGGGCGTGCGCCCGTCAAGCGCCGTATGCGGGCGCCCCTCGTTGTAGAAGGCCAGATAGCGGCCGATCGAGGCGCGCGCCTCGGACATGCTGTCATAGGCCTTGAGATAGACCTCCTCGTATTTCACGCTGCGCCACAGCCGCTCGACGAAGACATTGTCCCGCCACGCGCCCTTGCCGTCCATGCTGATCGATATTTTCGCATCGAGCAGCACGCCGGTGAAGTCGAGACTGGTGAACTGGCTGCCTTGGTCCGTGTTGAAAATCTCTGGCTTGCCGTATTTCGCCAGGGCCTCCTTCAAGGCTTCGACGCAGAACTCCGCCTCCATAGTGATCGACACGCGATGCGACAGGACGCGCCGCGTGAAGACGTCGACGACCGCTGCGAGATAGACGAAGCCGCGCCGCATCGGGATGTAGCTGATGTCCGTCGCCCAGACCTGGTTCGGCCGTTCGATCTTCACCCCGCGCAGCAGATACGGGTACACCTTGTGTCCCGGCGCAGGCTTGCTCGTGTTCGGCCGCCGATAGAGCGCCTCGATCCCCATCCGCTTCATCAATGTCGCGACATGCCGGCGGCCCACGGCGACGCCCTCGCGCCGCAGAAGATCGCGCAGCATCCGCGCGCCCGCGAAGGGGTGTTCGAGATGCAGCGCGTCGAGACGGCGCATCAGCTCGAGGTCCTCGGCCGAAACCGGCCGCGGCCTGTAGTAGACGGAGCTGCGGGCGACGCCCAGCGCCTTCGCCTGCCGGGCGATCGAAAGATCGTGATCGCGGTCGATCATCTTTTTGCGCTCAGCAATCCCGCTTTTGTGAGCGCGCCGGACAAAAAATCGTTCTCCAACGTGAGTTCGCCGATCTTCGCGTGAAGACCCTTCAGGTCGACGGCGGCCTCTTTCGGCTCCGTCTTATCCTGCCCGAAAACGCCGGCCGCGCCTTCCAGCAACTGGCTTCGCCACGTCGTGATCTGGTTCGGGTGGACGTCAAACTGCTGCGCCAGCTCGGCCAGCGTCTTCTCGCCCTTGATCGCGGCCAAAGCCACTTTCGCCTTGAAGGCCGGAGAATGCGTCCGGCGGCTTCGCTTCGTCATCGAATGCTCCTGATTCGCAGCGAGAATCCTCGCCGCTGTCAGGCAGAAAATCCACTCAAGCTACTGTCCGAATTCGTGAGGCCGGCTCTCTTTCTCATCGCTCGCATGATTCCATGCGAGCGGAAAGCGCGCCAAGGGCGTGCTATCGGCAATGGAGGATCGCCGTCCTGGCCTCGGTAAGGCGAATTCGCCGGCGTTACGCGCGAAAACGGCGCACAGGCCGAACGCCCATGCTCTCGGAAACCTGCGTCAGAGCTTCATCGCCGCTTGCCGCTTCCGGCGCCTCGTAGCCATTCGCGGTCAGGGACGGTCTCGAGGCCCGTCTGCGCTCGTCGTCCACAATGAGGACCCGAAGCTTGTTCACGCGGCGATTCCCGGCCGTTCGAGCTGGCGTCGCCCGCCGGGCCCTCTTGGGACATAGACCTTCCCACCTTCAGGCGGCGAAGAAGCTCGTCCGGCGCGGTGTCGACCAGAATGACGTCATGGGCGTCCGGTCGGGGACAGAGACGTCTCGTCTAGCGAATATGCAGGTCCACGTAATCTTCGACGCGGCGTGCGAGCTCGAAGGGATCACAACCAACGGTCCGAATGTGGAGCTCAGGGCTCTCGGGCTCCTCGTAAGGCGACGAAACCCCGGTAAAATTCTGGATCTCACCGGACATTGCACGCTTATATAAGCCCTTGGAGTCGCGCCTCACGCATTCTTCGAGCGGCGTATCCACAAAAATTTCCACAAATTCGCCCTGAGCCATGATTTCGCGGGCCAGACGTCGCTCGAAACGGAATGGGGAAATTAGGGAAACGAGCACGATGAGACCAGCGTCTACCATCAGTTTGGCGACTTCGGCGACGCGTCGGATATTCTCCACGCGATCGGCATCGGTAAAGCCAAGGTCATTGCTGAGCCCGTGACGGAGGTTATCGCCGTCGAGCAGGTAAGTATGTTTCCCTTTCTCGTACAAATGTTTTTCGACAAGACTGGCGAGCGTGGTCTTGCCGGCTCCGGAAAGTCCGGTAAACCACAAGACAACAGGCTTCTGGCTTTTCTGAGTGGCCCGCCTGGCCTTGTCGACCATCGTCGGCTGCCACTGAATATTCTGTGTGCGCTGATGCGCGGGGCTGCTCATTGGCTGCATTGCAGTTGCGTGAGGATTTCCTCTATCGTCGATCACACAGACACTCCCCAGGCCGGACACCGCCTAACGTCGCCGGAATGAACAATACGCGCGCCCTGAGATTAGGCTGGGTTCTCCCAGAACATCTGCCACCATTCCCGTTTGAATAACTCGCATTGGCGCTTGTCATTCCCGATCGCTCGCTGCGCGAGCGTCGGGAATGCGCCGCACCAATCACTCGGACCCCGTATAAGCTGTTCCCCAACCGAAATCTTTTCCGACGAATTCATACGTCGCTTCATTATAGGGGCGGAAGAATTCCGTCAGTTCCGAGCGCAGCGCGTCGGGAAGCACTCCTGATGGACCCGAGTTTTGCTCGTCGATAATAAGCGGCTCGATCTGCGGAAGGCCAAGGAATCCGTAGATCCGTTTCGTAACACCGCCCGGATCGCGGAAGAGTTCGGCGGCGTCAACGACGAAAATGCGTTCGCGCCCGAACTGCTCCGCCAGCAAACGAAGAAACGGCGCATAGATGCCGTGCCTCAAATAGCCAGCGCGCGCCCCTGAAAAGGCATGGACCTCCATGCCCCCGGCACGGATTGTCTCTTGTTCTGTCCGAATGAGCGTTTCGAACGTGGGAAATCCCTTCCAATGCGGGTCAAGCTTTTTTCGCTCTACAAATCGCTTTTGGTCCCAGCGCCAATGAGAAAACGCGCGTTCGACCGGATCCCGCAGCACGCAGACGATTCGCAAATTCGGAAACATCGACTTGGCAAGGAATATCCAAAGCGGATTAGGCATCACCGGCGTGCAATAGCCTGTGATCGCGCCGCCATACCGCCGTTCGGCGGCATGTTGCTCGGCCAGAGTGGGAAAATGCGCCATGAGGTCTCTCATGGTTTCTGTAAAGGATATTTCCTTGGAAAGCGGGAGCACCACATGGGGATGCTGGAATATATACGACGATAGAAATGACGTGCCCGAACGCACTGCGCCGATTGAAGCGAAGCTGGGCTCCATGCGTTCGGCCGACCCCAGCCGCCGCGCCCACACCCGCCATTTTGGGGGATTGAAGAAATAATAGCTTCTGAACTGGCGACGCGCCTCTAAAGGCAACTTCCGCCAATTCTCCCCAGCTAAAGACAGCTCTCTGAAATCCCGATAGGGAAGCTGCAGCGTCTCGACCCGTTTCTGGTCGACCGCTATCCGCTGCGAAGCGAATGGGCTTTCAGAGACGCCGACACTCCGCGACATGTCCATCCTCCACATATTGGGGTACCCGATGCTAGAAACAAAAGCCGGTCGAGGACGCTCGGCGTGCGCCTGCTTCTTAGCTCATGAGTTCGACACCCTGGTTGTTCCTCGTGGGTGCTAACTCATAGCCCCGTTTCGAACAGCGATTCAGCCTCGGCTTGGTGTGATTGCGTCATAGACCTCATGCCGCGCACACGCGCAAAAGCGCTTTCCAGAACCGAATGCGCTCGCCGCTGGCCCTCGCGCGACCGCCACGCAATATAGCCATCCGGGCGCACCAGAACCGCGCCGCTTGAAGACAATCCCAAGCGTGAGAGAAACTGATCGGCAGGATCGGCTATGTCGCTGGACAGCCGGTAGCACGAAAGCGGCGGTTCCGACTTGGAGATTTCCTCCGCAGCCTCGGCCCAGCATTTGCCTTCAGGACCCGCAAACAAAACGAAATGACGGCCGATCAGATCGTGAGAGGAGAGTCGCTCTCCGCCACGGACCAACCAGACGTGCGGAAGACGGGTTCCGGGCGCGCCGCTCGCCTCCAGCGGGTTTTCTACCGCCTTTCCACTATCGTCCGACTCCGAGATGATGGCGCTGGAGCGATAGCGATACCCGATCGAGGTCGAGAGCATGTCATATTCGTCGGCTGGAATGCGCAACTCCTGCCGGTCCGGCAAAAGACGTTCGACGTAATTGGCGATCTGCCGCGCAATGGCGATACGCGCGACCGGCCGACGCTCGGGCTCGTAGGTCTCGACCAGAGTCGGAGCAGCGTGCCCTTTGATCACCAAGGCGAGCTTCCACGCAAGGTCGGCGGCGTCCTGTATCGCCGTTTGCCCGCCTAATCCTCCCACCGGCGGCATGACATGTGCGCAATCCCCGGCAAGCAATACACGGCCGAACGACATACGGTCCGCCATCAAGGCGGACATCTTCCACGGCCAAATGTCGCGTATCTCGAATTCAAGATCGCTCAGGCCGACCGCGTCCCTCACAAATTGGGCGCAACGGTCCAAGTCAAAATCCGAAGCCTTGTCGAAGGCGGGGTCATATTCGACGTTGAGTTGGAACAGATTTGGGTCGTCGCAGGTAACGATAGAGCCACTGAAGGACGGATGCCGGAGATAATAAAGCACAAGCCCGCGGCTCGGCAAAACCGACGCCAGATCGGCTTCGAAAAGAATTGAGACTGTATGCGCTAGCACGCCAGGTCCGTCCATCTTCACGCCGGCGACTTCTCGGATCGCCCCTTCAGCACCGTCAGCGGCGATGAGATAATCAGCAAACACGATCCTTTCGGCGCCAGTCCTTTCGTCGCGAAGGACTGCTTCGACGCCTTCGCTCATCGCGCGAAACTCGACAAGAGTGGTCGAAAAATTGACATCGGCGCCGTGTTCCTCGGCATAGCGCAACAGCACAGGCTCGACGCGATCCTGACCGGCAGTGCATACCTTCGCGGGCGACACGAGAGTCAAGTCGAGCGCGTTCTTGGTGACCAGCGTTGCGATTGCAGGCCCGACGACCCGCTCGGCGATGATGAGCGTGGAGTCGTTTGCAGGAGCGCTGCTCGCAGAATGCAACGCTTCTTCCAGACCTTCGACGACCCTCAGCACTTCCATGCTTCGCCTGTTCAATCCATGCGCTTTTGGAAGCCTCGATGTCGACTCGCGCCGTTCGACCAGCATGCATTGAACTCCCCGCCAGGCCAGCAGGGTCGCGGCGGATAGGCCAGCGTATCCCGCACCTACGATCAACACAGGCACTCTCTGTCGGATCATCGAATAGGCCCTTCGGATGGAAGCGGTGAGAGGGAAGCGCTGTTGCGCGATCGACAGAGCGCAACCGGAATCAAGCAGACGCAAGCGACTTCCGGAATGATGAGCGAAAGATAAGCCAACCACGGAGCATCAGCGGAAAGGCCGAGAAACAGAAACAGCGGCGTGAGGAGCCATTGCGCAAACGCATCGATCATGGCTAGCTCGGGAAACCGGCCACGCGCGAGCATCGCTCCCCTCGACACGCAGCCAAAATATCGAATGGGAAGTGACAGAGACAAGACGGCGATAAACGTCGACCACCAGGATCCGTGCTGATGGTATAGGGAGTCGCCAATCCAGTCGCGGCCAATGAACAGAGAAATTGCGATGATCGAAACGATCGGCGCGCCGGATTGCGCCAATTTGATCAGCGCGGGTGACTGTTTCTGAGGCGCGACGGCTGTTAAACGCAGGGCAAGGAAACGCGTCAAGACGGGCATCGGGCTGAGAACAAACAACATGAAGGCTTGCCCCGCCGCGAAGGCGTCGAGACGATCGACGCCGTAGCCGCTAAATCGCGTGGAGGAGAACAGAGCCAGGGCGAGGAGCATTGCCGCTTGAGGCGACAAGATACGATGGGATTCCCAAAACGTCGTCCAGAGAAACCATCGCGCAAAGGCGCGCTCTGGCCAATCGAACGACCACGCGCCGAGCTCCCGCAAACGAAGCCAAAGCCACAAGGACGAAGCGGCTGCGATGACGAAGCCGGCGATCATGCACCCTGCTAGATCGAATCCGAGCGCGTCCATGAGGAGGAAATTGAGAATAAACTTCGACGGGGCCTCGGCAAGTTTCGAACGGAACGCCACCGAGCCCTGCCCGAAGGCATGCAGCACAAAACCTTGTGCATTCGCGAGCATTCGCAAGGGCGTGCCGGCGACGAGCCAAAAGATGGGCTGGCCGATCAAAGGCGCCGCTTCCTCCGTCCCTATCAACTGCGCCAACAGGGGCGGATAAGCAAAGAAGCCGAGAGCGCTCGTGACGACGCCAACCGCTGTGACAAGAACGCATAACTGCCCGACGACGCTACCGAGATGGTCACGGTCTGTCGCATGAGCGGCGGCAATCCCGGCGACGGAGGCCAAGGCGATCGTCAAAGCCACATCCAGCAAGGTCATACGCATGAGAACGGCGAAGGCGCCCGCAACGCGCCCTCCCGATCTGGCGATCATAGCAAGGTCGATCTGCATGGTCACAGATGCAGCGCAGGCGCTCGCCGCGAGCATCGAATATCCACGCCAGAACACCGTGTCGATCATCTCGACAAGCCTTGCCATCCGGGAAATCCGCCGAGCTCGAAATCGGGCTGCGTAAAATACCCGAACGTATTGGCTGGCGGCGGCAGCGCTTCCTCGGGCTCGATGAGCTCGATTTGCCGCCCACCCCGGATGCTGTGGCATTTCCAGCCCACCACGAGATCGCTTGTGTCGGCGCAGCCGATCACAATTCCACAGTCCTTGCTGCGATCGAGGATCGCCCAGCGCGCTGCAGAGGCGCCCATGATCGTTTGAAGCAGCCCGTCTCGATCCAACCGATCCCTGAATTCCGACTCTTGCAGCCACACATATACCCAGAGATAAAACGACCAGTCGAAGGCCAGACGCCGGCGCGCGGCCCACGCCATAAAGGGTCGAAAGATCGCCATCCCATCCGGGCCCGAGAGAGTCAGTAAATCCGGACATATATCGAACAGCGTGTGCCAGTAGACGCGAAGGCTCGTGTCGATGCGCACGAATGACTTATGATCTCGCGGGAAGTTTTCGCTCTCTTCGATCGACATGAGCGCGGGGTAGAGATCGCGATCAGCTCTCGTGGGCGGATAAGACAAGTTCATTCCTATGACCTTCCATCGGTTCGGCGAATATTTTTCTTATCTCTTTGAGATCCTCGACGATGGCGTCGAACTCGATCTCGTCGTCGCGCTCGTAAGTGATCGTCGCGCCCGATTTATCGAAGACCGACCTGTAATCCCGCAGGAAGCTCAAAGTGTCCGCCGCCAGCGCCTCGGCGTGAGTATCCAATGCGATATATGGCTCGATCAGAGATTGCCTGTATCCGGCGACGTGAAAATGCTCGGCTGAACCGATGACGCGTCGCCATGACTCTAGGGGAGTCCCGCAATTACGATGGGAACAGATCGCGTTGGAGGCGTCGAAGAGCACGCCTGCGCCGGTGTCGTCGATGAGGCGTTCGAAAAAGCGAGGCGCTTCGAGGCCGCCATCCATGATGGAGGGATAATTTTCGAAATGAATTTTCTGGCCTACCAGTTCCTGCCAGCGCAGCGCCCGATCGCGCACGAAATCATACTCTGCAAAATAGTCAATTTCTCCTAAATGAAAAAATTGCCTGCCGTCATGCGAAAACCGCAAAATATGATCCGAGACGTAGATCGGATCAGCGGCGTCTATGTAATCGCGTAATCTCTTCGCGAATTCGACGAGCGTCGCCTCGTCGCTTTCCAGAAAACGCGAATACATCACGTGGAAGCCGACAGGGCAATCAAAAGCGCCGGCAATTTCCGCAGGGTCGACGCAGAAAAAATTGTCGATCAGGAACTCGCAGTAGTCGATATGACCTTCAGCGAGCAATCGCTTCACCATATCATATGTGTCGCCGAGCGTGAAATTGAGGCCGATGCGCATGTAGCTCTATCCTTTCTGCGTCTTTTGTAGGCGCTTGCGTCGATCCCGGCTGGGATCGACGCAAGGCCTCGGCAGTTGGTTAGCCGTTCGTCATCGCGCAGGTCGACGCGCAACGGGCGCTGGCGCGACCGATGACATTGAGCTCGACGCGCTTGGCAATGCGAATTTTCATAGCGTTTCTCCTAGTGTGAATTTGTCCGACTTTGATCGGACGAGGCTCCGAATTGGGAGGCCCGTTAGGTAAGACGATCGGCGCCGGACAAATCGGACTCTTCTGAATTAGTTTTTTCTTATGGGCGCCAATTGAAGGTCGGCTGGGTTCCCGGGACCGTTGCGCCAACTGGCCTTCAGCTTTGCTAGAATCGACATCCAGAAGCTCGAGTACGCGATTGATACAGCGATAGACAGTTCGAACGGACAGGCCGGTTTCTTTCGCCACCTCGGCGTGGCTGTGCCCGAGAACCCGGCTTAGGAGGAAGATTCTGAGGCAATCCGGCGGCAGATGGCCGAGGATCATTCTCAAGTGAAACATCGGGTCCGATTCGATCGAGGCGACGGCAACAGACGCCTCGCCACTCGCCAATTGTGTGAATGCTACGTCGTTGGCGATGGACTTGCTGCGCGCCCTCTCCCGGCGAAGCCAATCGATTGCGATGTTCGAGGCGGTCTTCGATAGATAGCTCCGGACGTTGGTTACATTTTCCCAATCTCCCTTTTCGAGCATTTTTAGATAAGCCTCTTGGACGATGTCCTCGGCTTCGTGTGCGCCGATCAGACGTTTCGCTCGGCTTGTGAGCGCGCGATGGTGATTGCGAAACAAGCGCTCGAGGGTGGATGAATGGCGCATGAGCACCTCGCGGTGTTGTGGGCGCTGTTGCGCTCCGGTTGGGGAAAGGGTGAGGTCGCGTGCATTCCGGCGGCCCTCTATTGAAGGCTCGACGTCCAATCTGGCCGTTGAGCGCGGCCTAGCGCGCGAACGCGTTCCGGGCGCCGGCCTCGTTAATGAGGGGGGCGTTGCAACGCATTAATTCAAACGCAATGACCGAGACCCAAGCCACTGAAGATAGAAGCGAAAGGAGATTAGACGGGCGGAGCGCGCGCCCTTTGGCGGCGCGAATGCAGGGGCGATAGATCATCGCAGCCCCAAGGACTCGCGCCGATCTCTGTCGAAGAGCCGCCTATGTAGGCCGCGTGATCTTGGGCGTGCAGGAACGGCTGCAGATCCCCGCAAGCGCCACAGAAAAAGTTGCAATCGCACGCATAGGGAGATTCGATAGGGTTCAGAGGCGGTCCAGGCGAGGCGCCAATCCGGCAGATTTGGCCCTCCATGCGCGGGCCATGACCCCGCACGACAAAAGTCGCCGATGCGCCAATCACCTGCCAAAAGACGACTGTTAATAGGAAGATGCGAAGAAGCATGGACCTCCGCGATTCCTTGCTTTTGCCCAACGCCAGGACTCGAGGGGGACCCGCCTAGCGCGCTTTCCGCTCGCATGGAATCAGAATGCGCTCTAGGGACAAGTCCCGCGCGGCAGATGATGCTGCGCCAACGCGAGTGAAGCAAAAACGCCGCGCGTCAGGCGAATCTTGTTAGCCACGGACCGAATTCCTCAGAAGTTCTCAATGAGGCGGAGTAACGACCGAGACGCCGATCGAGGGCGAGGCGCCGTTCCACGGATCGCTGAAACGCGGTGACGAGAGGAAAGACTCATCCGTAAGCGTTTTCAAAAACGCGATGAGATCGGATTTCTCTTGCTCGCTGAGATCAATCGGAACGATCAGCGCGCTCTTGTTTGGATTGTGGCGTCCATCGCCGGCCAAGGGGCCTTCCTTCAGGTTCCGCCCGCCGGCGGCATAGATCTCGACAGCATCCTCGAGAGTTGCAACGCTTCCGTCGTGCATGTAAGGCGCTGTCACGGCGATGTTCCGCAGACTGGGCGCGCGGAATGTCCCCATATCTTCTGGCTTGTGAGTGTTCTCGTAAACGCCGCGATTGGGCGCTGGATATGACCCGTCCTTGTCGAGATTATATAGCCCTGTATTGTGGAACGGCGTTTCGACGCCACGGGATTTGGCGTGATAAAACTGATCGTCGAAATTGACGCTCCCATGGCAGTGATGGCACTCGGCTTTCTCTCCGAAAAACAGATCCTTGCCGCGGATTTCCTCGGGGGTCAGCGTCGCCTTTCCTTGGAGGTAGAGGTCGTATTTCGAATTCGCTGACACAGCGCCGCGTTCGAATACGGCGATCGCTTTGATGATGTTTCCAAAGGTGAGCGGCTCCGCTTCACCGGGGAAAGCCGCTGCGAAATCTTGGCGATAGGTTGCGTCATTTGCAAAGCGCGAAAGAATTTCCTTCCGGTTCTTGTCGTTGACGCCCATTTCGATCGGGTCTTCGCCAAAGAGCGGGGCTTCCATCTGTCGCTCCAGCGTGACCATTGCCGGGTTGGCCCAGGTAAGCGTCGCGCGCCAGGACACGTTTGCAATGCTCGGCGCATTGCGCGGCGTGTTCTGGCCCGTGGCGCCCACGCCGAGCTTGCGCCCGTCTGTGAACGCGAGACGCTGCAAATGGCACGAGGCGCAGCTTTCCTTCCCGTTTCCCGACAGCCGTGTGTCGTAAAACAGCTTGCGCCCGAGCTGGAAGCGGGACTCCGACATTGGATTGTCCGTCGGGACGCGAGGCGGCGGCAAGAAATCCGGCAAGGACCAGCGCCATGCAGACTCGTTTTGGTCCGCTCCTCCATGAGCTGCGGGAGAGATCAGCGTGAAAGCCGTCAGAAGGATGGCAAGACGACGATGAGTCATTTCGCGGCCTCCACACGGAAAATTTTCGTGACCGCGCCGGATGGTTTACCGGCGTCGTTCGCGTCAAGGGCGGTTTCTTTGAGCCGAAGCGCCAAATTCTCGAACATCGGCCCACATTCGGGGTCGGCGGGGCCGCTCATGCATCCCGTCGAGAAGCCCTTGTCTTGGCCGAGATCGATGCCGGAGAACAAGGCCGCCAAATCTAAAACCACGCGTTGTCGGGCCGGGTCGAATGACGCAAATTTTACCGGAATTCGATTGGCGCTGGCGCAAGAGGTGATCTCGCCTTTTACCGCGTCGCCACGACACCCAGTCGAGCCTAAATGCAGCATCCAGGTCGATACGGTGACTGTGCCATCGGCGTTGACCTTCGCAGGCGCCGGCTTCGCCGCATCGGCCATTGCGGGAGCGCCAATGGCGCTCGCCGTAGCGCCGTCCGCACTGCCCGGCGCAAGCTTGGGCGTGATCGGAGGGCGCGTCACGCCTCCCTCCGGATCGACTTCGACCTTGATGAACTTACGCCCGGCCTGCCAATTCCAGGCCATCGCCTGAATGTCGAGAGGCGCCGGCGCCGTCGCGAAGTTCGAGTGATTGAGAAAGATGTCCTTTCCCTCTTTATCCCTTACGACGCTTGGAACGCCGACGACGAAGCTGACGCCGCGATAGCGTCCTTTCGGCGCCAGCCCCTTGATCGTGTCGTATATGTCGGCATTGCCGACGCATTTGCCGGTCTTGTCCTCGAAATCCAGCAAAGCGACGTTTGCGTACTGCCAATCATTCTGGTCCAATTCGATGGGAACCTCGCGCCCGGCGGCGTCGATGAGCGCGGCAGCCGAGATATAGAGTCTCGCATCACGGAGCTGCGCAGAGCGGCCGCCGGTTCCGAGGCCAGGAATGTCTTGCCCGCATCGGACCGGATTGCCTCCAGCCGCCAATGAGAAACGAATTGCGACCTGCTGCTTGTCGCCTCGATCGTCCTGCGCGGCTCGCGCGACGCCAAGAGGCGCAGAAACCGCCACAAACAGCGCCAACACCCGAAAAATGTACATAGCTTCGCCTCCTGTTCGCGACGTGCGCAAAAACAGTGCGAGAAGATGGCCGAGCGAATCTAAATCGCCCGGCGTGGAAGTATTAGGAGAGGGAGGTCGGGGGCCCGCGAGACAGCGGTATGAGGAAACGTCGGGATGGTAGCGACGGAGACTCTTGCGAACTCGACGCCGCCGACGATTCTTCTAGATCCGGCGTCAGTAAGATCGCCACAGCCGCGAGCAACGCAGGCGTCACGTTCCAATGGTCGCGTCCGGCGCCCGCACAAAGCACACACTGGCAATCGTGAGTAGAATGCGCTGGATCGCCATGAGGCGCGTCGTCCCCGCAAATTGCGCCAACCAAAGCGAGCGAAACCCCGGGAATATCGTTCTGGACGTGGCTCCGGCTGACGGGCGCGAAAAGAAAGGCGACCGCTTGCAGCACAATTAGACAAATGACCGCGTGCGCACGAAAAGCGCGCAAAAAGTCCTTTATCTGGTAAAACTGCCGCATAGTTCCATGTCTCTTATTGCTGTCCGCTTGTCAATAGGCAACCAAGATTACAAGAAGCACATTTCTTGTGGAGCGCGCCTCGACGGCCACGGTAGTCTCAAGAGCCTCACGGCGCCTTATCTCTTTAATTCTGGTTTAGTGCAGCTTCCTTCATCCGCCCGCTCTCCTCGTCGGCCTAGACAAGACGGATCGGAGCAATTTCTCAGCCTTCCGGCTGCAGACGGCAAACGGGCCGGCTATTGCCACGGACGAGCGACGCATAAGCCAGCTCTCAGTAGGGCTTGTCGTGCGGTATGACGACCAAGGCCGAAACAGAAATGGCCCGGTGATACCTCACCACAGTCCTTCCGCGCGATCGAGGCGGTAGACGCGATTCCTACCGGCGCGCCCTCACCCTCCTGTCGCAGAAGACAAAGAGCCGCCGGAAGGCGATACGCCGACGTTCGCCGGCGAGGTGATGCAGTTTGACCCACAATTTTTACGGAATGAGCCCAGCGTAAACGCTCCGCGCAAAATGACGCCCCAGAGGAAGTAGTATGGGATCGCAAAATAGGGCTTTTCCAGATTGTCTTCGCCTAACGAGCCCATAAGAACGAGCACGACAAAGGCTAACATCACAAAGATCCGATCCTGCCAGAGGCGGGAAGGCAAATAGGCTCCTGCGCGAAAAAATGCTTTCAGGGCGGCGTAAAAGAGCTCAGCATGCATCCAGAACCAGACGGCAAATCCGATCAGGCCGCATCGAGAAAAAACAGACATCATAGAATTATGTGGCTCTCGCACCTGAATTCCCGCGACATTTCCAAATGAGATCAGCGGGAACCCGAACCCCAGACCGGTGAGAAACGTCGTGGAATCCGCCGTAACTCGCTCGATCAGGTCGGTCCACCATTGCATGCGCTGATCCACGCCCGAAGCGGCGGCGGATATCGCGTCGTTGCTCCCGTCCGAGATTCCGACCATCGCAGCAATGTGATCGACGAAAAACGAAAGAGAAACCTGGCTCGTCAGGCGCCCCGGAACGTGCAACTCCAGGACTTCGATCGCCGCCAGCGCAGCAACCAAAAGAGGCGCAAAAGATAAAAGCGGTCGTATCGCCGATCTACGCAGGAACCACATTAGCAACACGAGCGCGGCGAGCTGCATATAGGCGGTGCGATTTTGGAAAACGACAATGATATAAGAAGCCAGCGCGCCCGCCAGCAAGGCGGCCCAAGGCGCACCGGGAAATCTTATGATGAGACAGGCCGCCGCCCAAAAGATGACGACGTCCCCCGTGTTGAACAGGCCGAATATGGGAACCGCCTCACCATGCTCCGATACGATCTGAGGCGACGCCGCTATAATTTCGGTTCTAAAAATATAGCCGACGCTGGCATAGGCGACAGCGACAACAAGCGCTGCCGGAAGCCAGCGGAACAACCGTTCCAAGGCTTGCTGTTGCGACGCAAACGAATATCCTACGATCAGATAAAGCGAGTCGATCGCTTGGGACGCGTCGCGCAACGCCCACAATCCGTATTCGGGCGTAAAAAACACCGCCCAACCGATCGCATAACACCACCACGCGACGAGGGGGAACAGTCGGATCACCGACCTCATCTCGAGCAATGAGCTCACCACATTCGATCCCAGCAAGCCCAAAATCAGAACAGTTTCCCCAAGGGGGATGCCGAGCCCCGGCAGCCTGATCTGCATGAAGCTAAATCCCAGGATCAGGTTTCCCGCCAGGACCAGGGCCAGGGCAAAATTGAGCATCCAATCCTCCTAGTCCCTGTGACCTTGCGCATCAGACGCACGCTTCGATAACCGGTAGGAACACCATATGTTGCGGCTGAGAAGAATTACGCTACTCAGCGCCCAACCGATGAAGACGCCCAACAATCCAAATGCCGCGCATGCGGCTATGCCGATCGTCATCGTTGACGCCGTCCAAGCAAATTTAGAAAGGGCTATGGATTTCATCTTGCCGTTGAGGCGTAAGTTGAGCTCCACGATTGCGTTCAAAACGGAAAGCACCGGGATGACACAAAGCCACACGATCAGCGACGGGCTAACGAGCTTGTCGAACGCGCCTCTATAACAATAGTGAATGGCTTGCATGCCAACGAAAGAAAACAGGAACGCGTAGACGGCGGTCCCGCTCAAAACTGTGCCGGCGAAAAGCCCGAGCGTTCTTCGGTATCGATCGCGCTGGTTGGCCGAATGGTACCTCGCAAGCGTTGGCGCGGCCGCCGATAAAGTCGCCGCCGTCGCAAGATTTACCGGCAAGATCATGTTGAAAATAGCGCGGACGGCTGCAGTTGCCTCGAGGCCGATCATCGACGGTCCCACCAAGTGGAAAATATTGCCGCCGAGCCAGTGGTTCGTCTGAGCGATAATGGCCCAGCGCCCATAGCGCCAATGGTCGCGCAACACCTCGCGGATCATCGACCCGACGCGCGCGAGCCTTAAATCGGGACGAAGAAATACGACCATAATAAACAGGCAGGGAAGAGCCATCGCTCCCCCGATCGAGATAATGGCGTAAGACGGCCTCAGAACGCCGGCGATGTGCAGAACGAACAGAAATGCCGGCGCCAAGATGGCGTAAGCCACTCCGCCAAGCGCAAACAATCCGTTATAGGAATGCGTGTAACACAACTGTTGCGTCATCGGTCGCAGGAACAGCAGCGGCGCCGCAATGATGGCCCCCACCATCGTCTCCGCAATGAGGGGGGATCCGCGATCGTGAAAAATCGATCCCGCCGCCAGAAGCGCCAAAGATGCTAACACCGACGTAGCAAAATGCAGGACGACGACCGCTCCCGTATAGCAGCGCAGGCGATTTGCGTATCTGGCGGGCCCGAGGATCGGAATTGGCTCAGACACGAGCGCTTCGAATAGCATACAGGTAACGATAATCAGGGAATAGCAGAAGCTGTAGACGCCCACGTGATCGATCGGCATCCAGCGCACGAGCAAAACGGTCAGCATGAAGTTCGTGCCGGCGAAAATAGCTTGTTCGGCAATGGCCGACATGATTTTGATGAAATGAAGTAACCCGCTGGGCGCTTTTCTCAGACGCGCAAAGTCGAGCGCCGTCGCCTTCTGTTCGCCCTGCGCGTCATCAACAGTCGCGGCGGAAGGTCCTTCCATGGTCACTTTCCAATCTCACGGATGGCTGTGCTTAATGATGCTCGGAAGGCTGGATAATGCAGCGCCGATCCCCGGGGTCGTCTGGTTCGAACGGCGCCTGGTTTTCGACCTTGACAGTATCATTGTTGGAGACCGTTACGTCGCTGCGCCCGAATGTGGACGCCGGGCGATGGGCGCTGTTGATGATAGTATTGCCCGTTATGACGTCGCCGGCGGAATAGGCCGTAATCCCCACTTCAAATCCGTCGACATAATTTCGCTCCGCAACTGCATTCTCGCCGGAAATCTCAATTCCAATGCCGGTCCGCAGTGTCGTTTGCACATAATTGCCGATTACCTTTGTCCCTACTCCACCGTCGGTGACGATCGAATATCCGATTGTGTCAGCGGCCGGATTGTTCCAGGTCGAGAAGCGATTGCCTTGAACGAGAAGATTCCGACTTTCTCCGGGTCGTGGCGGAGCCTTTCCCTGGATCTCGATTCCCATACGGGAAATCCCCAGTCCGACATTATCCGAGACGATAATGTTCCGTCCCTGATTCTCGACGTCACCGAGTACGATGCTCATTCCCTGATAAACATTTTTGAAGACGTTGTGGTCGATCGACGAATTATCGAGATTATACCCGTAGACGCCGGAGCCGCCTGCGGCGACGTCCTCGAACCGGTTGCCCGATATCCGCGCGCGTTTCAGGAAATTGAAGGTCAGTCCGTTATGTCGAAACGTCGAGTTCGAAATCTCGATGTTCGACACGGAATCGGGCGACGCATTCCCAAACAGTCTGATCACGCCCCGCATTGGATTGGCGCCGCTGCCCAAGAAGCAGAAAGAATCGATCCTGATGTCGTGGCTGTCGTTTGGATCCGCGGTAAAGATTGGGCTCGAGCTCGTCGCGCTCAGGATTGCGTTCTCTCCTTGAAATGTAACGCCCGATTTGAGGGCGATTTCGCCAAGGTGAAATAGCCCCGGAGAAAAGATAATTACATCGCCAAAGGCTGACGCGATGATCGCGGTTCTGACCGCCAAGGTGTCATCCCCTCCGGAGGGGGATACTCTCCTTTCGGCCGCATAGCCGCCGCTGTCCGCCACGCAACCAAGGAATAAGACGCCGGCGACTCCAATGAGAACGCGTGTTGAAGCGCGGCAGTATTTTGTTCGAGTGCTTTCAAAAGTCGCGTGAAAGGCTCTCAATCTATTCGCTCACTGTGTCGTTTAGAACCGACAACAACATAGCAGCCATTTTGTGGTCGGGCTCCGACACAAAAGATTTGTCGCGCGTCTACTTAGAGTTAACTCCAGAGGGTATTTCCCGAGCAGCAGGCGACGCGATCGAGGGTTTAGGATGTTGCCGAGCGCTCCCACGCATGCCACTCAATCGAACGATCGCTGATTATGCAGCTTATGGGTTGAACTTTTGGACTAAGTAAGCCTGCACATGCGTTCAATTGACCGTTTCCGGACTTTCCAATTACCTTCCCTGACGCCGTCGTTCTGCGGATAGCGCCATCGCCCAAAACCGCTCACTCGATGAATCGCAAGATAGCCGCGATCTGCCCATTGGGGCCGCCCCACTCCGTCGCGTTTGACAGCGAAGAGAGTCAAAAGAAGGTTAGAGCATCATGGGCCCACGCGCTTCGACCGCGAGTAGCCATTCAGAATTCGTATCGATCCAGATATTGCGGGCTTTCGCCGCATTCATGATCGTTGTCTGGCATTCACATCTTTCTATAAAGAACTTCGAAGATACGTACTGGCGATCCGACAGCTTTGAATACATGCAAGAACACTACCTGTTCCCGTTCAGGCACCTTGATTTTGGGGTGGATATTTTTTTCTGCCTCAGCGGCTTTATAATGTGTATGCTTGTCATGAGTGGGAAGGAGGCACAATTTAGGCTATATGTTTCCAGGAGGGTCGCTAGAATATACCCGATGTATTGGTTTTTCTCGCTTCTCGTGGTTGCCGCCTATGCATTGAACAAGAATTTCAATGTTGGCGGACTCTCGGGAGATAGAGCGGCGGACATTCAAAGAATTGCCTTATCGCTGTCTCTCATTCCCCAATATAAAGCGCCGGTGCTCGGCGTCGCCTGGACGCTTATCCAGGAAATGATATTTTATTGTAGCGTGGCGCTGATTTTGATGTTCAATGGCTCGAGACGCCTCGTTGCCTGGATCGCCTCTTTATCTGCGGTCTGCATAGCTCTGTATTTGGCTGGAATCGACCTCGTCAACGGGCAATTGTTGAGCCTCTATTACGTGGAATTTTTGTTCGGAGCGTTGGCCTACCGCTTTCATCGAAGCGTCGCTCCGCGCGCGCCAGTTGCTCAGATTTTGTTGGCCGTCGCACTTTATGTTGTTGTGGGGGCGGCGCTCGAGCGTTGGCGAAGCCCCGGTCCTTCTTTGCTGCGCGTATTCGGCTGCGGAACAATGGGGTTTTTCTTCATCACAGGCTCGATTGGGCTCGAGAGATGGGCGTCACAAACGTCTTTGACGACGCGCTTCCTGCGGGTGATGGGAGATAGCTCGTACGTGCTGTATCTCAGCCACTGGCTCGTGCTTTCAGCTCTCGGTAAGATTGGCGGGCTATTCGTCGGACTGCCCCGACCAGCAATCTTGCTTTGGCACGCGGGCTCGATTGCAGCCGCGGTCTCTTTTGCTCTCGCATTCCACTTTTCCGTCGAAAAGCCCTTCAATAAATGGCTGTGGCGGCTTTTGCCCACTCGAAAAGAACGCTCGGCGGCTTCTACTGACGAACATTTTGCGCCGTCGATCCACGGCAGCGATTTTGCCGAGGGCAAGGAGAGAGTTTTAGTTGGGACGCCGGCCCAACTTGCCGGCGCGGGCTCGTCTGAGAAAGCCTCCTAATACGACGCTTTATGCGAGAAGAAACGAAGCCGCAGACCCATTGGCCTCCGCGATTTTGGACCTGCGAGATGTAGACGTCCGGTTGATCTCGACGTGCGATCGCGCTCAAGATTCTAAGCAGTATGTTCTGCCTGTTTTGAGCAGCCGCGGCGTAAGCCGATCGGCAAGCCGAAACGCCGCCATCAGTAACATCATCGTCGGGTTTGCGCCTCCGCCGGTGGGAAAAGCCGACGTTGAGAGGACGCTCAGATTCGGGATGGCGAATGTTTGGAGGTTTTTATCGACCACGCCGGTAGTTGGACTTTTTCCCATCCTGGTCGAGCCTCCAGGGTGATAGACGCCTCCTCCCGACGCCAGCTCTTCGAGAATCGTCGCTTGTGGCTTGATCTCGAAAGTGGCGACCGAGGCGAGTGCGCTTGCCTCCCAGAAGCGCACGAAATGTTCGGTCAATCTGGCGGCGTTACGGGCGTCTTCGTCACTTGGACGCCAATCTATCTCGGCGAGAGGATTCCCAAAGAAATCCCCTCGCTCGGAGGAAAGTGTGATCCGGTTTCTCGCGAGGGGGGTCTGCTCGATAACCATCTCGAGTTGGTGAGTCGCGCCTGGCGGATAGAGTAGGCGTTTCTCCGCCACGCGCCACCAGACTGCGCGGGCAAACCAGGGCAATTGGGACGCCAGAAGCAATAAATCGCTCGTGGAAGGAAATCGTCCCTCTTGTCGCGCGCCGACGATTCCACGTAAGGCGTCCAAACCGTTTTGCGAATGAGAGGCAAAGGAAATATGCGCGAAACCGGTGCACGAGCCAAGCCTTTTGCGTAATTTCGGGTTCGGCTCGAAACGAAGAAATCTGAGCATCTTTTCTTCGAAGCGGATTCCCGCGGTCCTGTTCAAAGCCCGATCGTCAGAGACCTGTATTCGGGCCGTCGGCGCCGCGAGATGGTCATGGAAAAAACGGCCGAGGATGTTGTCGGGGGCAAAGATTCTGTGCCCGTAGCGCCGGTCCAAAAGGAGGAGAATGCGCGTGCTCTCGATGGCGCCGGCGGCGACGACAACTTCCCGCGCTTTCACGGAAAGGAGCCGGCCATTCAAACTCCTCGCGCAAACGGTTTCCATGCGTCCGCCAGAGTCGAGAGAGAAATCACTGACTGTGGCGCCGAGCCATATCTGCGGACCGCTTTCGCGTTCGAGCTCCTTACGCAAAAGATTCGCCGTGTTTCGATTGGAGACCGGTATAGCCTTGGCAAGGCGGGGTATGAAATCGAGCTGAGCGGCCTCCTTATGGCCAACCACTTCGGGCGCGTCGTATGGGCCCTCACTGACGCCAAACATTTGTTCGACGTCGCCCTGGTAGCGGGTGAAGGCTTCCACGCCGACGGGCCATATGGCGTCCCAACCCGCGATGGGATCGGCGTCCTGTGGCAAGAAAGGGATCAGGGCGCCGCCCCATCTGGTGGAGGAGCCCCCGAGGCAACGGAATCGTCCTTCCTCGGCGCCCTTATAAATAGCCCCAGTTTGGATGACCTCATTGAGAGGGTGCCTGTCTTCCGTCTGCTGTTCTTGACCCGACTCGACGACGACGACGCGCAAGCCTTTTCGACTAAGGAGAACGGCGATAACGAGACCGACCGTGCCTCCGCCGATAATGGCGACGTCAGCCTCCAACTTTTGGTCCGCGCTTGATGTCATGAGATTTTGGATCATCGCGACACTCTCCAGCGCGTTTTCGCTCGCATGGGATCATGCGAGCGATGAGAAAGCGCGCAGATTAAAAAACGTGGAGCGCATACCTTTCGCAAAAGCCTAGCACCTTTTGCGCAATGCGCTCTAAGAGGCGCACGCGACCGCCGCGGTCGCGTCGTGCTTATCGACGGCGCTCACGAGACCGCCAATTCGCTCCGGCCGCCCTGTCGATACGAGGATGCATCCGGCGGAATTTCGTCGCAGCGCGCCTGCGAGCGCTTTTTCCGCGCAAAAATTCGGATGACGCTTCGCTTCAGAAAAATAGCCGAAGGTGAGCTGAAGGGGGCGGCCGGCTTGGATCAAGACGTCTGCTTCGCGGCCCTCGACGCTGTCGCTACATTGTACGATCTTGGCGAGCGGCGACTCGCTGGCAAGAAATGGCGCAAGCCGTCCCGCTTCACATGCAATTCCGAAATTCGCCACGCGATCCCGCTCGCATTCGAGCCACTGAAGCCACTCGTCGGCGGCCAGCAGATGGGCGTGAGGTTCGTGCAGCAGATAGAGATCGACACGCTCCCTACCCAGCCGCCTTAAGCTTCCGTCGAGGGATCTTCGCGCTCGATCGACACTCCAATCCACGGTCTTCTTGCAAAGGGATGGTAAGATTTTTCCTACGCCTTTCCGAAGGGCTACAGAAATGGGCGTCTGATCTTCACCCCCTGCTGTGTAAATCCCAACTTTCGTCGCAACCGTCGCGTCTGGATGCGAAGCCAGGATTGCTCGCAAGTCGCTCTCCGCGATGCCGCTTCCATAAGAGGGCGCCGTGTCGAAATGCGTGATTCCCGAATCATAGGCCGCCGTGAGAAGACGATGACGCGCGGACGTCGAGCCTATGGAGCGCAGGCTAAAAAGCCGACCTGTGCCAAATCCGATCCTCGATAGACGCAAATTGGTCCCGTCGAGCAAGACGTTTCGCATGGGCTAGGCCTCAACAACGCGGTTGGGAGCATGACAAGGTAACGCCATTTCGCGCGAGTGGTTGCCTGGCTGCATGGGATTGGTTCGCGCCCCCTCGCGATCATAGCTGACGAGGGATCATGTCCCCGGCTTGCGTGCAGCCGCTCATCCTTGTGGTTTCCAGCCCTCTGTTTACACGCTCGTCACCCCGGTCGCGAGGATACTAATCCGATAGTGCAGGAAAACTCAGCGAGCATCAGTGCTACCCCAAAATCGCGCACCCGCTTCTTCGAACAGGCGAAAGCACGGCCTCCATGAAACGCCAATTATCCTCGCCGTTATCCTTGCCGCTGCGCCCGGGATCGTTAGCTTGCCCGAACGCAGCGGCTCCATCTGCACCCACGCGGCGCGCGCCAAATCCGTGACGGGTTCTAGAAGAAACCAACCTTGTTCGGATTGTAGGAGACCAGCAGGTTCTTCGTCTGCTGGTAGTGACCGAGCATCATGTGATGGTTCTCGCGGCCTACGCCCGATTGCTTGTATCCGCCGAAGGCCGCATGGGCAGGATAGGCGTGGTAGCAATTGGTCCACACGCGCCCGGCCTGAATGGCGCGGCCCATGTGATAAGCGCGGTTGACGTTGCGTGTCCAGACGCCGGCGCCGAGGCCGAAGATCGTGTCATTGGCGATCTCCACTGCTTCCTCGTCGGTGTCGAACACCGTGACGGAAAGGACCGGACCGAAAATCTCTTCCTGGAAAATGCGCATCTTGTTGTGGCCGCGCAGCACTGTCGGCTGCACGTAATTGCCGCCCGCGAGATCGCCTGGCAGCTCCGCCTTGCCGCCGCCGATCAGTAGTTCAGCGCCTTCCTTCCGGCCGATGTCGATATAGGAGAGGATCTTGTCCATCTGTTCGCGAGAGGCCTGCGCGCCGACCATCGTCTTCTCGTCGAGCGGATCGCCCTGCACAATCGCGCCCACGCGCTTCAGGGCCTTTTCCATGAAGGCGTCATAGATGTTCCGCTGCACGAGCGCGCGGCTAGGACAGGTGCATATCTCGCCCTGGTTCAACGCGAACATGACGAAGCCTTCCAACGCCTTGTCGAGGAAAGCGTCGTCCTCGGCCATCACATCGGCAAAGAAAATATTGGGCGACTTGCCGCCGAGCTCCAGGGTCGCGGGGATCAGACTATCGGCCGCATAGCCGGCGATTAGCCGGCCCGTCGACGTCTCGCCGGTGAAGGCGATCTTGGCGATCCGTTTGGAAGATGCAAGCGGCTTACCGGCCTCGACGCCAAAGCCATTGACGATATTCACGACGCCCGGCGGCAATAGGTCGGCGACGAGCTCCGCCCAGATCAAAATGGAAAGTGGCGTCACCTCCGCCGGCTTGAGGACGACGCAATTGCCGGCCGCGAGCGCAGGGGCGAGCTTCCAAGCCGCCATCAATAGCGGGAAATTCCAAGGGATAATCTGACCGACGACCCCGAGCGGCTCGTGAAAATGATAGGCGATAGTATCCTGATCGATCTCCGAAAGGCCCCCTTCCTGCGCGCGTATTGCCGAGGCGAAATAGCGAAAGTGATCGATCGCCAGCGGCACGTCGGCTTTGGTGGTTTCTCGGATCGGCTTACCGTTGTCCCAGCTCTCGGCTTCGGCAAGGATCGTGAGATTCTGCTCCATGCGGTCGGCGATCCGGTTCAGAACGCGCGCGCGTTCGGCGACGCTGGTTCTGCCCCAGGAGTCTTTTGCCGCATGGGCGGCGTCGAGCGCCAGCTCTATGTCCGCTGCGTCAGATCGCGGGATTTCGCAGAGGATTTGCCCGTTGACCGGCGACGGATTCTGGAAATGTCGGCCATTCGCCGACTCGACCCATCGGCCACCAATAAAGTTCCCGTAATGCTCTTTGAATTTGGGTTGAATCGAACGGATGAAGGCTGGTTTGTTCATGGGGGTTTCCTCGGATTATCACGCGCCGTTCTCCGGCGTCGCCCGAGGAAATTCTACCTATAGAGCTTCATCCGCTAGCGTCGGACGAAAAGCCTCAGCGCCGTCTGTCGCAATTTTGCGACACTCGGGCGCGTCAATTTTCGAACCCGAACGCACTCGAGAGCTGGCCCCCCAAGAGCAGTCATATTCCCAGTTTTCGGGAATTTCTCAGTGTGTATTCGAAACTCCGAGCTTGTTCATCTTACGGTGCAGCGTCGCTCGGCTGACGCCGAGCAGCTTGGCCGCGGCCGAGACATTACCTTCGGCGCGGGCGAGCGCTCTGCGGACCGCGCCGCGCTCGGCGTCGACAAGCTCCGCCTCCCCACCGACGCCCGTCGGCAAGAGGAGATCGACGGCCGGTAGCTGCGCGGCGATGCGGGCGTCGGAAATATCGAGCTCCAGTCGCGCTGACCGGGTCGCGCCGATAATGAGGTCGTGACGATCCACCGCGAGCAGCGAGGCCCCGTTCCGGCCGGCGCTCGGCGACAAGACAATGCGGGCGTCGGCGAAGAACTGGCGGAAATTCAAAGCTTCGATCGCTCGCGCGGCATCGGCCAGGGCCACCGCGACGAGGCCGATCAGCCCCTCGGATTTGATTTCCCGGCCGCAGGAAACGTCCAGAGCAGCGGCAAGCCGGCCTTGATGATCGTAAATGGGCGTGACGGTGCAGCTCAAGCCGGTATGACGGGCGCGGAAGTGCTGGTCGCGATGAATCGTGAGCGCGCGGGCTTCCGCGAGGCAAGTGCCGATGCCATTCGTGCCCTCGCGCGCCTCGCTCCACATCGCCCCGAGCCGCAGACCCCAACCTTGAAAGACAGCCTCGTCGGCGCCGCGCCCTTCGATCGGCACGCCATCCTTGTTGGTCAGCAGCACGCAGCAACCAAGCTCGGCGACGGCGCCGAACAGCCGATCGATCGGGGCTTGTGCGACCCGCGCCAGGGGCTCCAGCTCTTCGCGCGCCTGGCGCAGCTCGGCTTCAGTGAGGACATCTGGCGCGCGGCTCTGACCGGGGTCGAGCCCGTATACCGTCATCGAGCGGCGCCAGCTCGCGGCGATCGCCGACGTCGCCGGCGCGATCTCATTCTGGACGACCGAGCGCACCAAATCCGTGTGCGTATGTGGGATCCGCCCCTCCATCGAAGGTCTCCGGGGAAAGAAGAAGAAACGAGTATAAGCGCTTTCTCAGCGAGATGCACGCCGCTCCAGCGCAGACGTCGACGCTCCGCGCGCCGTAGGAGGCCACCTTGCATTGCGGATCGGTGCGAAAAATCGTCGCAGAATTGCGACACACCGCGTTTCATTGCTTCGCCCCCCACTAGCGGTCGGCGCCGCCTTGTTTGAAATTCCCTTGGCACGAGCCGGCAATACGGTCCTCTGCTCCTCCCCGCGATAGACAGCGCACGTTCTCCCAGGCGTGCGCTGTCGATCCATCTGAGAGAGAGCCGCTTTCAAAAGATGCCGGGCCATGGAGGAAAGCCATGAACAAGTTCTTGGTGTCGTCGTCTCTTACAATGCTGGCGCTCGCTTTAAGCAACGGCGTATGCGCCGACGAGTTGCTCGAGCTGCAAAAGGACCCGACACAGTGGGTGTCGCCCACGGGGGATTACGCCAATCTCCGCCATTCGGCCCTCAGGAAAATCACGACGGAAAACGTCGGCAAGCTCGTCGTCGATTGGCAGTTCTCGACCGGCGTATTGCGGGGCCATGAAGGCGCCCCTCTGGTGATTCATAACGTCAAGATACCTGCCGAGGAAAAGGACGGCGTGGTCGTCAAGCAAGCTTACACGACCGACGTCATGTATCTGCATACGCCCTTCCCCAATGTCGTCTACGCCCTCGATCTCAAGGACCGCGACCACAAGATCATCTGGAAATATGCGCCGCAGCAGGACGCTTCGGTCATTCCCGTGATGTGCTGCGACACCGTGAACCGCGGACTCGCCTATGGCGACGGCAAAATCTTCCTGGCGCAGGCCGATACGACGCTCGTCGCTCTCGACGCCGCGACAGGCGCCTCGGCGGGCGCAACCAAAGACAAACCGATCTGGTCGATCAAATTCGGCGATCCTTCGAAAGGCGAAACGTCGACTGCTGCCCCGCATATTTTCAAGGACAAGGTTGTCGTCGGCAATGCCGGCGGCGAATATGGCGTACGGGGCCAGATCAGCGCCTATGACATCAAGACCGGCAGACTGATATGGCGTGGCTATTCGACGGGCCCCGACAGCGACACGCTGATCGACCCGGAAAAGACGACGCATCTTGGTAAGCCCGTGGGCAAGGACTCCGGGATCAATAGCTGGCAGGGCGATCAGTGGAAGTTGGGTGGCGGAACGACCTGGGGGTGGTACAGCTATGATCCGGAGCTGAACCTCATTTACTATGGAACGGGCAATCCTTCGACCTGGAATCCGTTGCAGCGGCCCGGCGACAATCGTTGGTCCATGACGCTATGGGCGCGCGATCTCGACACCGGCAAGGCGCGTTGGCTCTACCAGACGACCCCCCACGACCAGTGGGACTATGACGCCGTCAATGAGCTTCTGTTGGTCGATCAGGAGATCGGCGGGAAGAAAGTGAAGACGGCTGTCCACTTCGACCGCAATGGTTTCGGCTACACTCTCGATCGCGTCAATGGCGATCTGCTCGTTGCGGAAAAATTCGATCCGGCTGTCAATTGGGCGACCAGGATCGACATGGACAAATCGTCGAAGACCTACGGCCGGCCAATTCTCGACGAAAGATTTTCGCCCGAAAAGAATGGCGAAGACGTGACGACGCAAGGCGCGTGCCCCACGACGCTCGGCTCCAAAGACGAGCAGCCCGCGAGCTACGACCCGAACACGGGGCTTTTCCTCGTTCCGACGAACCATGTCTGCATGGATTTCGAACCGTTTCGCGTGAGCTACTCGGCTGGTCAGCCCTATGTCGGCGCCTCGGTGGAAATGTTCCCTGCCGACCGCGACAAGGGGCAGACGCACACGGGCAATTTCATCGCCTGGGACGCCAGGAAGGGAAAGATCGTGTGGTCGAACAAGGAGCAGTTCTCCGCGTGGTCGGGGGCGGTCTCCACCGACGGCGGCGTGACGTTCTACGGCACGCTCGAAGGCTATCTCAAGGCGGTCGACACCAAGACCGGCAAGGAGCTCTATAAGCACAAGACGCCTTCCGGCATCATTGGCAATGTCATCACCTATGAGATCGAGGGGAAACAATATGTCGCGGTGTTATCGGGCGTTGGCGGTTGGGCCGGCATCGGCCTCGCAGCCGGCCTGACCAAGAGCAACGACGGTCTTGGCGCAGTCGGCAATTATCGCAGCCTTTCCAATTATACGGCGCTCGGCGGCGTGCTGACGGTCTTCTCGATAAGGGAGTAACGATCCGGATTTACTCCGACTGAGGTCTCGCGCCTGGCGCATCCCGTCACGGGACGCCGGGCGCTGTTTTTTAGGAAGACGCCGGCTGCGATTTGATCGCTGCTCTTCCTGGTGGGCTTCAGTCGCCTTATCGGAGACGCGAACTCGGCCAGCTTTATTCATCCTGCTAGCGACGCTCGATTTGTAGCCCTATATCCTTGCTCGCCGGGGCGCCCGGCAGCGCTTGCACAGCTCCCCAGAAGGCGCGGCTTACGCCTGCTCTCGCGCGCCCAGAACAAAATGATGCGGCGCGGATTGATTTGCGCCCGCCGGTCAGCAAATCTCCTGCGAGCGAACCGATAAAAGAACCGCCCGAATGCCCCACGCTCCAGACGACGTTTACTCGAAGCGGACGAGAAGCATCGCTGAGAATCTCCAGAAAGAACTGAAGCGTGTCGCTGCCGAAGCGCCGTGGCGACAGGTTCAGGAATTCGTCGATTTACTCGGCGTCGCGCAGATCGTTTACGGCCTCGAAGAGGTGGCGTCGCCCGAGGGTAAAGAGGCGGAAATGTTGCGCGCCGCAGCATTGCGTTTCGAGCGGCTGCTCCACCGCAAACGGGACAGACTCGCCAGAGAAAATCCTTTTATGACAAAGGACGTCCGCACCCGTTTCGACAGCGATATCGAAGTCGTGCACCGCTATACCCATGCCCTCTCCGCAGAAGCGCGGGTCGCGCTGGCCGTCCGCGACGCTTTCGATTGCGCCAATGAATCATATCCAGGAAGCGATAAAATTCCCACGAGTCTCACTCCCGACGGGCCGCTCATAGCGTTGACGTGCGCCGCGTTGGAGTTCACGCCCGTAAGAGACAAGGCGCCGCAAGCGCTCTGCAAAGCGCTTGAAAAATGGCCGGTCCTACGACGGCAAAAGAAACAGGGGTGAGGCGAGCCCAAGCGCAAAAATGAAGCCGCCCGGAGGAGCGGTCCAAGTCAGAGCCAGAGAAGCGATTTCCGCCGCGCGCGAGAACTGAGTGGCCGGTCGCCGCGCGCAACTCTGCCAGCCCCGGGCAAAGTTGACGCAATGCTGCGCAAACCTCTTCACGCCATTCGCGCGGAGCGCCTGATCGCCGAGCGCGTCCAAACTGAAACCCTTCTCAACTGCTTCCTGTAAAGCTTCCAATAGAGCCCTCAAATGCGTTGACGAGCTTCAGCGCCTGTTCGATGCTTATCGAGATCGATAGCCAATTTCAGCTTAGAGAGCATTGAAGATGAATATCGTCTACAGCTCCTCTTAACTCCCATCACTCACACAAAACCCGCTGAACTCGCGTGCCGGCAGCGCAGCCGAACGCAGCGATATTGTCTTGCGCGTTGCACGGAGCGCACAGATGATTCCGAATTTATGTTCGTTCGTTGGTGACACGCCTCTCGTGGAGCTGGAAGTCTCTTTCGACAATGCGGCGATCAGGCTGTTCGCCAAGTTGGAAATGTTCAACCCCGGAGGCAGTATCAAGGATCGTCCGGCCTTGTTCATGATCCGACAAGCGATGGCTGACGGCAAAATCACTAAAGCTAGCCATTTGGTCGAGAGTTCGTCCGGAAACCTCGCCATCGCCATCGCAATGATCGCACGACAGATGAAGCTGGAGTTTACGGCCGTCATCGATCCAAACATCACGAAAAACAACCGCGAGCTGATCGAGACTTACGGAGGCAAAATCGAGCTCGTCGATGAAAAGGACGAAGAAGGCGGCTATTTGCAATCGCGAATTTGTCGCGTACGCCGACTTCTGGACGAACTACCCAACGCCGTCTGGCTGAATCAGTACGCCAATCCAGACAACCGACGATCTCATTACGAAGGCGTCGGAGCGGAAATTGTAAGAGACATGCCGGTCGAGCCGACACACGCCTTTATCGGCGTCAGCACATGCGGAACGATCATGGGGGTAGCACGTCGACTACGCGAAGCATGGCCAACCGTTCGTATCGTGGCCGTCGATGTCGTTGGCTCCGTCATATTCGGCTCTCCAGGTGGAAAGAGACGGCTTCCGGGCATCGGCGCCAGCCGTGTTCCAGAACAGCTCGACACGCGCGAGATTGACGAGGTCGTCTATGTGACCGATTGGGAGTCTATGCAGGGTTGCCATCGGCTCGTTCGCGAAGAAGGACTTCTTGCGGGCGGTTCCTCGGGGTCAATTATCGCAGCAATTGAAAAAATGGCCCCTCGGCTTCCGCGGGGCGCTGTCATCGTCACGATCATGCCCGATCGCGGCGAGCGTTATCTCGACACCGTCTACAATCGTAACTGGCTATCTGAGAGCGATCGTGTGCGGCGACCTCTCGATGAGTCGCATAGAGTCCTCACCAGGTTCCGCGAACTGCAAAGCATCAACCGATCTTAGCTGACCAAAAGCATCTTTCCCTTCCTGAGGTCTACATCAATGAGCGCTCTCGATATCGCCCGTCATACGCCGGCGACCACTCATGTATTGCGTTTTCTCTCTCGCACCGACATCGCTTCTCTCGGGGGCGATCGTTCCGAACTCTACATGCAAGCGGTGGAAGACGGTTTCCGACTTCATGCCGCGGGCGACTATGCACAGCCGCTGAAGCCCTATTTACGCAGTCCCCGTTCCTCCCATATCGCCGACCGCATCATTGCAATGCCTGCCTGGATCGGCGGAAATGATCCGATCGCCGGGCTCAAATGGATCGGATCGAAACACGACAACCCGTCCGCCCGGTCCATCGAACGAGCGAGCGCCGTCATCGTCCTGAACGACCCCAGCACGCATTTCCCGATCGCAATTCTCGAGGCGGGTCGGATCAGCGCTCTGCGCACTGCTGCTGTAACGGGCGTAGCCTGCCGTCGCCTCGCGAAGCCACTATTCGATCGCGTAGCGATTATCGGTTGCGGCCCAATCGGACGCACGCAGATCGAAATGTTCTGCGAGCAATTTCCACACATTCGAGAGATCCGTCTTCACGACGTCCATGCGAGAAACCTCAGCGAAGGCGTTCAATGGGCGCAAGCCGCGTTTCCCGACGTAGAATTCGTGCCTGTCGAGCAGCCTCGCGCCGCCATTGAGGGAGCGGACGTGGTGGTGACCTGTACGGTAACCGATCGGCCATACTTGCAATTCGAGTGGCTCTCGCCGGGAACATTCCTCGCCAATGTCTCCATAATGGACGTGGAGAAAGAAGTCTTCCTGAGGGCGGACAAGGTCGTCGTGGACGACTGGGATCAGTCCAACCGCGAAAAAAAGATCATCAATCAACTCGTCGAGGCGGGCGCCTTCTCGAGGCGGCAGCTCTATGCGGAACTCGGCGAGATTGTCGTCGGCTCCAAGCCAGGCCGCGAGAACGCCGAAGAAATTATTCTGCTCAACCCGATGGGAATGGCGATCGACGACATTGTCTGCGCGCGGGCTATTCTCCGCCGCGCGGAAGCAGAAGACGTCGGAACAATGCTCGATTTGTTTTGAGGTCGATCATGCGCCAACCGCTCATCGCCTCAGCCGACCCTGTGCTCGCGGAGCTTCTGGAACTCTTGTGGACGGAGGACATCGCGGGCTTTCGCTCTCGGATGCTGGTCGAAGCCCGAGACGGCCGAGCGACTGCCTGCTTGCGCCTCGGCGAGCACGCGCTTTCGGCGGAGTTGGCTTGGGACGCCTGGCGCGAGGAGCTTCGACCGGTGGCGGTCTTCGAGCGCTCGTCGGGGGATGTCCTTCGGACACTAAATGCTAGAGATCTGTTGTGGATTGCGCTTTCGAGTCTGAGCGATCTCGATCTCGCCATACTCGATCGCACCATACGTCAACTCGACGATACCGTTCAAAATTTCGAGTTTCTGGAGAAAGCCGTTCCTCGCCTCGAGAATGAGAGCAAGCTCGCCCTCGCAAAGGGCGACAATTCGATCTGGGAGCAGTTAGCGGCGTGGCGCGACAGGCCTTTCCATCCTCTTGCGCGCGGCAGGGGAGGCTGGGGACGGGACGAAATCGAATCCTATGGAGCGGAGTTTGGGCGCTTATTTGCGCTGCGTTGGTGTGCGGCGCCGCGTGATCGTATCCGGATGTCTCCCGCGATGGAACGCGGTGAGCCGGCGGATTTCATCCTCGACCCGCCCCAGGCGGAAGCGTTGACGGAAAAAATGGCGCGAAGCGGCCTTGCGGAGAGTCATATCGCGCTACCTGTTCACCCTTGGCATTTGGACACTGCGGTCGCTCTTGAATTCGCCCCCGAATTAGCCTCGGGCGAGATCGTTGCTCTGGAGCTCATCGGACCACTCGTTTCTGCAACATCGTCTTTGAGAACGGTTGCAATTGCTGCAAATCCGCATCGCCACATCAAGCTCCCCTTGGATGTCTGTACGCTCGGCGTGCACCGGCTCATGAGCGCTCAGTCGCTTCATAACGGATTGATGGGCGCAGCGCTGCTGGAGCAAGCCTGCTCGCGCAGACCGACCATCGCTCCGCGGGTTCGGATCGCCGACGAAACACGCTTCTGGACTTTCGACGAAGCCTCGCACGACATATTCGCACCGCGGACGGCCGTTCTCGGTTGCGCCATTCGCGACCTTCCTGTCTCCGCCAACGACACGGCGCTGGTCCCGTTGGCGAGCTTTTCCGTCGCGCCATGTGCGGGATTGCCTCCGGCGATCGAACAGGCGCTCGAAATTCGGCCCGGAACAAGTGTCGAAGGCTTTCTCGAGGAGCTCTTTCGGCTCGTCATCGGCGTTGCCATCGAGGCGCTGCATTGCGGCTTCATGCCGGAGATGCACGGTCAGAACGTCCTGATCGAGCTGGTTAGTGGGCAGCCTACCAGGATCGTGCTGCGCGATCACGACACGGTGCGCTGCCTACCGGAATGGCTGAGGAGAGCGGGCCTTCAGCCGCCGGCCTATCTGATCAAGGACCCCGGCCGTGCGACCATGCTCCTGGAGCGCCCGGAGGATCTGATCGCCTATGCGCAGACACTGCTGTTCGATGTCGCCCTGCGTGCGATTTGCGAAGCGGTCGATCGTTCGGGGCGCCTCGAGCTTCACGCCTCGAAGCGCCTGCTCCGGCGCGTCACTACGCGGGAGATCGAGACGCTCGAGGCGCCGCCGGATATTCGCGAGCGGCTGAGAACCGCTTTTCTCGATGATCGAGAATGGCCTTTCAAGCAGATTTTGACTCCTCTTCTCGCAACCACGCAACTCGGCCTCGGCATGCCAAGTGCGATCGGCCGGGCGAAAAACCCGCTCGCGAATCCGGAGCAGGTCGCATGAGCGCGTCTCTTCTGAGCTCCCGACACGCTTCGCTTCTCCTCGTGCAATTCCTGACGGCCGCCACCCCACTCGCCGTTATCCCGTTCCTCTCGTTGCAGTTGGAGCAACTGACGGGAGGTCGGACAGCGGAGGCGTCTTTCTGGACCGCGGTGGCGGCTGCCGCGCCCGCAGCGACAGCGGTGGTTGCGACACCGTTGTGGAGTCGTTTCGCGCGCGGGCGGGAGGTGTCTCTGCTGCTGTCTTCGACCTGCGTGTTGACCGCCGCGAGTTACGTAACCATGGCCATCGCGGATGGCGCCGCGACATTCGCGATCGGGCGCGCTCTGCAGGGCGCCGCCGGCAGCAGCATCATCCTGCTGCTCGCCATCGACGGCTCGAGCGCGCGTCCCACGCGCGGCTATATCGACTTACAGCAAGCATTCTCCGCGGGCTGCTGCGTCGGGCCCATTCTCGGCGGATGGGCTTTCGCGCATCAGCGCCTCTCGGTCTTATTGTTTTTCGCTGCCGCCGCTCTTGTCGCGCTCGCGACCGCCTGCGCCCTGCTCTTCCGGAGCGCCTACTTCTATCCACCGCAACGACGCGAAGGCGAGACCCAATTGTCCGAGTCGGTCTTTGCACTTGGCGGTCGCAATCGCGTCCTGATCGTCGCCGCCCTGTTCGGAACGGCTGGCGCTTTCGGCTTCATTCCTTTTTTTGCCGAATGGGCGATGAGGCGAGACGCCGCCCGTCTCGACTCGAGCGCCGCAGGCATGGTCCACGCGTCGGCCTGGTTAGCCGCGATGATCGTCCTCCCCATTTGGAGCCGAGTCATCGAAAGCGTAGCGGCGACCCGTTCGATCGCATTTTCATTGTTGGGTACGTCGGCGGCCTGCGCAGCGCTGTCCCTTTCAGCGACCACGCCCTGGATTATCGCTTTTCGCATCGCGCACGGAGCCTTTCATTCTGGGCTCAATCCGGCCGTCTACGCCGGCGTTCGCCAATCGGACGAAGGCGTCGGAGAGCTCGCCTGGGCCCGTACGGCTGTGACCTTGGGGCAGATTCTCGGGCCTGCGCTATGCGGGGCCGTCGTTCCCTTTGCCGGCGTCGATGGCGCGCTCGCGCTCGCTGCGGGGCTTCCCGCCGTTGGACTGCTGGTTCTCCTCAGCGTGCGAGGCGATCGATGACGACAACGAGCGAAGAACCCGCGGCCTTTTGGGACCGTCTGGAACGAAACCGGCTGATCAACACCTGGGTGCGGGAAAGATGCCCAGAGCTCGCCGCGAGGATGGCGGAGAGATCCACAGAGGCGGCGGCAACCGTCTGGGAGATTCCTCTCGGCCGCCAATCCCTGCTCGCCGTCTGCGGACGCTACTCGCCAGGCGGATTCCACGATTGGAACGCGGTTCGGCTCCATGACTCTCGGACGAGCGCGGATGAAATCGTGCCGTTCGATCTCGCCCGCCTCATGCTCGACTCGCTCGGCGATGGAACCGCAGACGAGAGAAGTCAAGCCTGCGAACGGATTCTTCATTCGATCGAATCGAGCCGCAACCACGCCAGATTTCTCTCGAAACAAGAACTAGTCTCTTGTGCAGAGCAAGCCGAGCGCGGTCTTTGGTTCGGACATCCATTCCATCCACTCGCAAAGAGCATCCTCGGTTTCACGTCGAGCGATTTCGACAGATACGGGCCCGAACGGCACGCGCGATTTCAGCTCTGCTGGCTGCTGGCGAAACCCGATCGGGTCGAGAGCTACGGTTGCACGCCAGAGTCGATGTCGAGCGCCGACGCCGTTCTGACCGCGGCGTCCGGATTGAGCACGAGTGTGATCGCCGGACGGACGCTCATTCCCTGCCATCCTTGGCAGGCCGAACGGCTCAGGAACATTCCGCATATTCGCGACGATTTGGAATCGGGAATATTGTCGCTTCTCGGTCCGGCGGGCGACGTCTCAATTCCGACGTCTTCGGTGCGGACCGTCTGGTTCAAGGAGAGCAAACTTTTCGTCAAACTTCCTCTCGAAGCTCGCATCACCAATTTCTCACGCGTGAACACCGCAGAGCAGTTGGCCCGCAGCATAGCTGGGGCGCGCGCGATCACGGCGGCCGCAGAGCAGGTGCGCGCAGCGGGGCTCTCCATTCTGCGGGAGGCAAGCGGACGAATCCTGCGCGACCGGCGGGATTCTCGCCGCACCTATCCCGAGACTGGCTTTCTCTTGCGATTGGCCGACTTCGACGAAGGCGCCGATCCGATCGTCGTCGCCGGTTTCGCGGAGCGCGATCCCCGCACAGCTCGTCCGAATCTGTACGCCATCGCCGGACAGCATTTCGATGGACAGCAACGGACATTCGAGTGGGTCGAAAGATACATGGATGTCGTTCTGCTTCCACTCGTCAGGCTGTTCGCCACGACAGGTCTCTGCCTCGAGGCGCATGCGCAAAACAGCCTCGTCGGTTTCGAGAGGGGCTGGCCACGGCGCCTTTTCGTGCGCGATCTCGAGGGGGTCGCCGTCGATCGCGCGGTTTTCCAGCGCGCCTGTCCGTCCGTCGTCGATCTCGACGAAGCCTTGTTCTACGAGCGCGACGTGGTTCGTCGACGTTTTCTCTATTACGTCATCGTCAATCACATCGCCCACGTCTTATCCGTCGTCGCGGAGCTTTCCGGCATGAGGGAGGAAAGCCTATGGGCGGCGAGTCGCAGTGTGCTCGAGAAGGAAGCGGGCGCAGCCCGAACAATTATCGAAGAGATTCTTTCCGCGCCTTTCCTGCCCGCCAAAGCCAATCTCATGAGTTGCGTCGCCGGACGCGGTGAAACGCCAGATTACGTGATGATCGCCAATCCGTTCAGCGCCGGATGCGCCAGTATTCGTCCTAGAAATCTCGAAGAGGCTTCGCCATGACCCCATGCGAACCGAGCTATGCCAGGGCGCATGATCAAATCGATCTTGGCGCGTGGGCGGCGGCCGGCCGTCGAGTCGTCTCGCAATTGCTGACGGCCCTTGTGAACGAAAGCCTCACGCCCTACTGCGCGGTTTCGATCGAGCCGGTCAATTCCCGCGAAGTGGAAGTCGTTCTGGACGTCCTTCCGGGAGCGCTTCTCTATAGGATGCGGGCGCGTCGTGCGCTCGCCTACGATCGCCTGTTGGTCATAGAGGACTCGGTGCGCAGAATATCGGACACCGAGCAGAACCTCCCTGATCCGATACGTCTGCTGACCGATCTTTTTCCAGCGCTTCCAGGAACGCGGGAGGCCCGAACGCAGTTCGTAGAAGAAATTCTCCGTACCTGGTCGAACCACGCACAATCGCTCTGCTTTGGCGCGGCCAGCGGCGCCAAATTATTGGCGCTTCCGTTCGAGGAGGCGGAGAGCGCTCTGACCGATGGGCATCGGCTCCATCCATGCTTCAAATCCCGCGTCGGCTTCTCGCCCAGCGACAACCTTGCTTACGGACCCGAATTCGCTAACGCCGTCCGACCGGTTTGGCTCGCCGTCCATCCGGAACTGGTAGCGAGCCGCGCTATTCGCACCGGGCAGGACCAAGATCATGCCATTATCGCTGCGTCGATCGACGAGGCGAGCAGGCGAGAATTCGCCGCCGTGCTCACCAGCATGGTCGACGAGCCAAGCGCCTACCACTGGCTGCCCGTGCATCCCTGGCAATGGGAAAGGATTGTGGAAGCGGGAACGGTTGCGCCGAGGGCGGATTCGCGCATCGTCCTCCTTGGGAGATCACAGCGCCGATATCTGCCTCAACAGTCGATCCGCACGCTGTCGGATATAACCGAACGTCACGCGCCGTCTCTGAAACTCGCTCTGTCCATACGCAACACGTCGACGGCGCGGACACTCGCGCGCCATACGGTCTTGAACGCGCCGATCGTCAGTGAATGGCTGAGAAACATCGCATTCTCGGATTCCTTCCTCAGCAAAACGGGAGCAATTTTTCTCATGGAACATATGGGCAGCGCCGTTGCTTTGCCGAGAGATGACGATCCGGCCAGAGGACTGACCGGCGCTCTAGCGGCGATCTGGCGCGACCCCATCGGAATCTTTCTTGCCGACGACGAAGAAGCCGCGCCTTTTTCGGTGCTCACCCATCTCGATCACGACGGCCGGCCGGCAATCGAGAACTGGATTCGGCGACATGGCGCGCAGGCATGGACATCGGCTTTGCTCCGTGCGGCGATGCTTCCGGTGGTCCATCTGCTTCTCGCTCGCGGGGTCGCCCTCGAGAGCCACCAGCAGAACATGATCTTGGTGCATCGCGAGGGATGGCCGGTCCGCGTTGCGCTGAAGGATTTCCACGACGGCGTTCGGTTCATCCCGAGCAAGCTCGATGCGCCGCGCCCGAACCTCGCCCCGACCCCTGTCGAGCATGCGCGCGTCAATCGCAATTCCTATGTGGAGGCGAGCGATCCCGAAGACGTGCGCGACTTCATGTTCGACGCCCTGTTCGGCGTCAATCTCGCCGAACTCGCCTTGTTCCTCGACCGCCACTTCGATTTCGACGAACAGCGTTTCTGGCTGCTGGCGATCGATATGCTTCGAAAATACCTGTCGGAAAACGACAGCGCGCGCGCTGGCGTGAAGACGTTTCGTTTTCTCGATCCGTCGGTCGCTGTCGAAGATCTCGCGCGGCGCCGTCTGGAGCCAGACGCCACTTCGGGAAGGCGCGCACGCAATCCTCTCGTCGGTCTGAACGGCGACATCGTCGGGATGTTGTCGTGAACGCGCGGCTGAGGCTGCGAAGCCTGCTCGATCAGGGCCAGCCCGCCGGAGGGCTTTTCCTTTCCCTGCCTGCCCCTCAAATCGTCGAGATCGCCGCCGTCGCAGGATTCGATTTCGTTCTGATCGATCTGGAGCACACGCTGATCGGCGGAAGGGAGCTGGAGGAGCTGATCGCCGCGGCCGATCGCTCGGGAATAAGCGCTTTGGTGCGAGTGGCGGATGCGCGCTCCGAACGTATTCTTCCGGTCCTGGACGCGGGAGCGGCCGGCATCGTAGTCGCGCGCGTCTCGAGCCTCGAGGACGCGAGAGAAGCGATTCGCCGAGCGCGCTACGCCCCCTTGGGGAACAGGGGATTGAATGCCGGCCGGCTCGGGCGTTTTGGAGACTGCGACCTGCCTGCGCTTCTTCGGCAACTCGATCGGGAAACGCTCCTGATCGCGCTCATAGAGGATGCAGTCGGCCTCGCCGCCGCCGAAGAGATCGCTTCTCTGCCCGGGCTCGACGGCCTCCTCCTCGGAGCCGCCGATTACTCTCAGTCGATTGGCGTCCCCTGGCAGACCACAGCGGAGTCCGTTCGCGCGGCGGACCGACAACTTGCCGCGATCGCCCGTCGAACCGGCCGCTATTTCTTCGCAATTCCGCGGCGCGACGAGGATGTCGTCGATCATCTCCGCGACGGCGCGCTCGGAATCATCGCCGGCAATGACCGTGGCGTTCTGCGGCAAGCGCTTTCGTCCAAAGACCGCCTCTGGCGCGAGATCTACCGCAGGCAAGAAATCGGAAGCAGGAGAATAGAGGACGAATGACCGCCTTCGCTCCATCCCTCGAAATGATAGAACATCTGGTCAGCCGCGACCGGCCGGTGTCGGCCTTCATCCATGATCTCGACGCGCTCGATCGTCACGCGCGTCGGCTCGTATCCGCTCTGCCGCCCGGGGCCGATCTTTTCTATGCGATCAAAGCGAACAGCGATCCGGCCATACTGAGAACATTGGCGCCGATCGTCGCCGGCTTCGAGGTCGCCTCGGCCGGAGAAATCCGCAAAGTGCGCGAGGCGATCGGGGACGACGCCCGCATCATCATGGGCGGGCCGGCGAGAACCGCCACGGATTTCGCCGCGGTCGTCGACCATGTCGTCGAACGCGTGCATATCGAGAGCATTCATCTTCTCCATCTCGCCAACGCGGTGGCCGAGGCCAGGAATACGACGCTTCCCATTCTCCTTCGCGTGAATCTGTCAGGTCCGGTTCCCGGCGCGACGATCACCATGGGCGGACGGCCGACCCAGTTCGGAATTGACGAATCCGAGATCGACGAAGCCGTCGCCGCACTCGCCGCCTGTCCGCATCTGCGCTTCGACGGATTTCATCTTCACACCGTATCGAACAATCTCGACGCCGAGACTCATGCAGATTTCTGTCTCGAGGCTCTATCGCGAGCGAGGCGCATCGCCGATCGTCACGGGCTCGATCTCCGCGTCGTGAATCTCGGCGGCGGTTGGGGCGTCAACTATGCCAGGATAGACGCTCTTTTCGATGTGGATTGCCTCGCCCGGCGCCTGCGTGACGCGCTGGCACCGGGTGTGCCGCAAATTCAATTCGAGTGTGGGCGGATCGTCGCAGCCTATTGCACTGTCTATGTGAGCGAGGTCGTCGACGTCAAAACGAATCATGGAAAGGCCTTTGCGCTCCTGCGCGGCGGTTCCCATCATTTCCGCCTGCCCTCGGCGTGGCGCCACAGGCACCCATTCATCGTCATTAATCGGGAGAACTGGCCATGGAAATGGCCAAGGCGCGCCCATACGGATTGCCTGGTCACTGTGACTGGAGAGCTCTGCACGCCAAAGGACGTGCTGCTCGATGCAGAACCTCTTTCCACTTTGCGCATAGGCGATCTCGTCTGTTTCCTCTTGGCGGGCGCCTATGGCTGGGACATTTCGCATCACGATTTCCTCAGCAATGCTCATCCGGAAAGGATATTTCTGCCCGCTCGGCAGGCCGGCGGGGACAAGGAAAGGTGAACATATGAGAACGCAGAACATTCGCCTCCTCTCGCCCTTGGAATTGAAGCCGCACGAGCAGACCGACAGTTGTCGCGTTCGCCATGTGATCGGTCTCCTCCTGCGCGAGCAGGCATGGACGCGCCCCATCTGTGTTGAGGCGACAAGCCTTTGCGTCATGGATGGCCACCACCGACGCCTCGCCGCCATCCATTTGGGGCTCGCCGCGGTCCCCGTGATCGCCTTCACCTACGACGAGATCCGGCTCGGAAGCCGACAGCCGGGCATGAGCATAGGGCCGGAGGAATTGATCGATTGCGCAATGCGAGGGCGTCTCTTCCCGCCCAAATCCACGCGCCACGTCTTTCCGCCGTTCCAAACGGATGCTATCCCGCTCGCAAAGCTTCTCCCCTCGCCGGCTCGCCTCAGAGCATGTCCGGAAGAGAGCCCAAGTTACCGGAGACACGTTGACGCGAGTTGGAATTCGCAAGCCTCCGAGCGCGCCTCTTGTTTCGCCACATCACAAAGCCCGTGACGAACAGCACGAGCGGCGCAAATCCCGATACGAATGCCGCCAGACGGCCAATCGCTCCGAAAGTGGCGCCGTTGTGCAACCAGAGCTGCTCTGTAACGTATCGATCGCCCGCCGACATCACATCCGAGGTGCGAGCGTGAACGATGTCGCCCGTCCAAGGATCGAGCCAAATCGCCCCCCGTGAACGCAGGGCCGGATCGGCTCCAGCCGGACGGAACAACACTCGCCAGGTGTTGCGCGATTCGGTCGGAGGATTGAGGAGCGCGATGTTTGCACCCGGTTGCGCGGCGCGCGCGCGCTCGAGGATTTGATCAGCGGAAAGTTTGCGCGCGTTCTTGTCCAGCGGCGTTGCGACCTTCGGCGAGGGATAGGGCGTGGCGATCGAGATCAGGCCGATCACCGGCCGCATGACGTCGGGAAAAACGATTCCCACGCCGGTAGCTGCAATCATCGCCAGCGCAGGCAAAGTCCACGCGCCGGCCGCATTGTGAATGTCCACGACAAAGCGCTGCGGCGAAACGCCTTTGCGGAGAGACATCGAGCGCCAGACGCGCCCCGGCCGCGGCCACCATAAGTATAGCCCCGACAGGGCCGAGCAGAGCAGACAGAGACCCAGGACGCCGACGAGCTCCCTCCCCCACCACTCGCGCAGCAATAGCGAGGAGTGCAATCGGTAGATCGTGAACACGAACGCGTTCGTATAGTCGCGCCTCCCGAGGACCGCGCCATTCGAAGGGTCGATCATCGTGGTCCAGAGGTCCGAATGAGGCCCCTTGCCGTGCGCATGAATCGCAATCCAAACGGGCCAGGTCGTGTCGGGCGCGATGATGGATGTGATCGGCGCCGGGTCGGCCGCAGCCGCCGCTTGCATCGCTTCGGCGGCCGTAACATTGCGTTCGGAGCCGAGTGGATTGTAGAGCGCCGGATTCAGCGCAGCGTCGATCTCGCGGTAGAAGACGTTGAAGCTGCCGGTGAGACCGATGAGAACGAGCAGAGCGCCGGCGACGAGCCCGATCCATCTGTGCAGCAACATGAACGCCCCGCGTAAACGGGGCGTCCATGCGGCTGCAGGGCCAGTGATCACGGAAGGCTTCCTCTCTCAGAAGTCCACGGTGGTCGAAACCAGGAACGTGCGAGGCGCCCCTGCGGTGAGAAGACCGCGTCCGGTCGTCGCCCAATAGTTGGTGTCGAGGACATTCTCGACACTCAGGCGCAGCGTCACCGGCCGGCCCTCTATGTCGATAGTGTAGCGCCCACCGAGGTCTAGTCGCGTCCAGTCTGGTATGCTCTGCGTGTTGGCCTGATCGTAAAATTGGGACGAGGTGTAAATGACGCGGCCGGTGAGCGTCGCAGTTCCCGGCGCCGACCAGAACGGCAGGTCGTATTCGCCGTATAGATTGAGCTGCACGTCCGGGACACCGGCGGCGGTCTTGCCATTATTGCTTCCGCTGGCGGTCTTCGTCAGCACGCCGTCGAGCAGGGTGACGCCGCCGAGAAGGCGCACTCCCGGCAAAGGCTCGCCGAAGATATTGAACTCCAGACCGCGATTGCGCTGCTCGCCATCGACCGAGAAACGCCGGGTCGTCGGATCGGTAAAGCTGCTCGGCTGCGTGATGTCGAAGGCGGCGAAGGTTAGTCCCAGAACTCCGAAGTCGTATTTCGCCCCGACCTCGATTTGCCTCGCTATGAACGCCGGAAACGCCTCGCCGGCGTTCACCGCATTCACCGGCGCAATGCCCCCCGAGGTCAACCCTTGAATATAATTCGCATAGAGCGACAGATTCTCGATCGGTTTCACCACCAATCCGGCCGCCGGGCTGAAAGCCTGATTCGTGGAGCTAGACGCGATCAGTCCCGTATTGGCGTTGTAATTTTTGACGTCGATCTGCTGCCAGCGTCCGCCCAGGGTGAGGAGCGCCCTGTCGTCGAAGGCCGACAATGTATCGGCGATCGCGACGCCGCGATTCATGCGCGCGGCTGTCCGCGGCGCGTCTCGCGGTAAACCGAAATCGCTTCGCGCAGGAACATAGAGAGGAACAAAAATATTCGAGGTGATCGCGCGGCCGACGGTCGAGTTGGTAATCCCCGTGTCTTGCCACAGACCGACAGCAGAAGCCGCGAGCTGATGCTTGATCGGACCCGTCTCGAAGCGGGTGCGCAGACCAATGTCGGTCGTATTGCTCTGCACGTCCTGCGGCGTGAGAGTGGGCGTCGTGCGAAAATCGCCGCGCGCATTGAATATTTGCAGCACTCCTCCGAAGAACAGCTCGTCGAACCGGGAGTGGCCGAACGCCGCGTAAACGGTGGCGTTTTCCGATACGTCATATTCGGCGCGCAATGCGCCGTGCCAATGGTGGGCGTTATAATATTCCCATGGCTGCTGCGGGTTGATGACAAGTGATGGCGAACTTGGAATCGGAAAGCCGGTCGATACGGTTTTTTGCCGCGTTGGCGCGTCGAGATCGCGCCCCTGGAGTTCGAGATCGGTGGTAACGCGCAATCTGTCGCCACGGTAGTCTAGAGCCAGCGCTGCGACCCCGAACTCTTCGCCTTGGAAGTCGATCGGCGTGCTGCCCTTGCGATAGGCGCCATTGAAGCGGATGCCCCACTCGTTATTTGGACCGAAACGGCGGCCGACGTCCACATGTGCGCCGAGCTGTCCGCGGGACGCGAAGCTCGTCGTAACGCGCGTGATTGGCGCGTCGGTCGCCCGTTTGGGGATGAGGTTGATCGCGCCGCCGATTGTTCCGAGCGGCGGCACGCCGTTTAAAAGAGCGCTCGGCCCTTTGAGAACCTCTATTCGTTCCATCGGCTCGATCGCCTGGCTGCGCCAATCGGCGACGCCATAGAGACCGTCGATTGCAAAGTCGCCGGCGAATACCGGAAACCCCCGGACCAGAAATCCATCGATTCCGCCATATCGGGGCGCGTTTGTGCGGATCGAGGAATCATTGTCGGCCACATCCGTCACGGTTCGCGCCTGCTGATCGCGAACGAGCTTTTCCGTATAGCCGGTAAGGCTGAACGGCGTGTCGAAGACATTGCGGTTGCCGAGCACACCCAAGCGAGCGCCGCTGCCGACCAGACCGCCGGCGTACGGCGCAGGCGGCTTCCCGATCACGCTGGTTGGCGGGGTTTTACCGGCGGACGGACGAGGCGCCTCTCGCGCGCTGGGCGTCGCCGCTTGTATGTCGATGGTCGGTAAGGCTTGTTGCGCGTCGGCCGGCAATGCGCTGCAAGCGGCGATGAACAACAAAGAAGCAGCGCCGCGTGGCGCGTTGTGAGATATGCCACTCATGAAATGCGAACCCCAGCTCTGTGCAACAATTTCGGCTGGCTGGCTCGGCCCGTCGGCCTGGCTGGCTCGCTACATATGCGCGCCACAGGCGTGCATGTTGGAATGCCCGTCCTTGTCTTAGCCGAGACATGACCGGTCGATCAATGATTATGGCCGGTAATCACTTTGAAAGATTTCCAAGCGGCAAACTGCAAGGCTTCCAATGAGACGCTTCGAGCATTGACCGACGACGCTGCTTTGTCGAAATTCTTTGCATGACGAATTTCAACGATCATCCCACAAAGCGGAATTCCGATCCGCAGCACGCTTCAAAAAGCCGAGCCGTCACTCGCAAGCACCATGCGAGCGACCTCTTGGGCGAGAAAAAGGAAGCCACGATCATCCACGCCGGAGAGCATTACCGCCTCCGCATTACTGCGAACAACAAGCTCATTCTGACCAAATGAGATGCATGCCCCGGCCGCCAGTTCCGCGCGTCCGGAGCCGAATGTTTTCGTAGCAATGCGAGTGCAGGCGATGCGCTTTCGACGTCGGCCTATAGCGACCCCGAGCACGAGCGCCAGTCATGGAAGTTACGTCGATCTCACCTGTCGCCATGGTGGCGATGAACGGCGTCACCGATATCGCGATTGTCGCCGACTCGCGCAGCAAGACCGCCCCGGGCGCGAGAACGACCGCGGCGGCTGGAGGAGCGGTAAAATGACTGATCTTACGCCCGCCTCCTTCGAAGCCGGAGCGCTGATGGCCGATCCGCCGCCCGTCACGCCGAATTGGCTGCGGGCCGCTAGTCTTTCGGGCGTGCTGGCGGCGCATGGGGCCGTCGCATGGCTGCTGCTGGCCGTCGCCGTTCCGACCATCTCGAACCTGGATTCGATCAGCATGGATCTCGTGCCGCAAGGCAATTTCTTCGAGTCGCAAGAGATGACGGCAGCCGAGGAACAGCCGCCGCCGCTCGAAGAAGTGGCGCAGCCCGATCTGCCTTTGCCGCCACCCGTGGTGATGTCGCCCGACGCGCCGCCCCTGCCGGCGAAGAAGGAAGTGGTCGAGAAGAAAAAAAAGAAGGTCGCCGAGAGGAAGCCCGAGGTCGACCACGCCGACAAGCGGCGCGAGGCGCAGGCGCGCCGCCGCATGGGCGCGCCCGAAGGCCATTCGGAAGCGACCGCCATGTCGCAGAGCGATTATAAGGCAATGCTCGCCGCAACGATCCGCCAACACACGCCGGCGACGTCGTCCGCCGGCGAGGGCTCGGCCAGCGTCGCCTTCCATGTGACCGCCGGCGGCGGCATCGCCGGAATATCGGCAAGCGGATCGACGCCTGCGCATGCGGCGTTGGCGCGCCAGATCATGTCATCCGTCCACGCCCCGCCCCCACCGGGCGGCGGCTTCTTCGCCAGCCAGAATTTTCACTTCCATTGAATCTGGAGTCTGTCATGGCGAGACGAAAGAAACATGGGCGCTGCTTCGCCGCTGTTCTTCTCACTATCGGCGCGCCGGCATGGGAGCGGGCAAAAGCCGACGATCGTCCGGTTACGCGCGTGGCGACAATTCCCATCCCCTCGGCGTCCATATTCATCGCTGTCGACGGCTCGGCCGAACGGCTCGTTGGAATGCACCCGTTATCGAGAAGCGCGATCGAGGAAGGCGTGCTCGGTCGAATGTTTCCCAGCGCGCGCGTCATCAATTCTTCGATCGCCGCGGGCGGCGCGGATGGTTTCATGCCAAATGTGGAGACGCTCGCAATGCTTGATCCGGATGTCGTCGTCCAATGGGGCGATCGCGGCGACGATATCGTCGCGCCTTTGCGTAACGCCGGGATGCATACGGCTCTGATGCGTTACGGAACCGAGCAGTTCGCGCGCGACAGTCTGACGTTGATGGGAGAGATCGCCGGGAAACCCGACAAGGCGCGGAGGCTGATCGCCTGGCGCGAAGCCGTCGCCACGGAGATCGCGGCAAAAGCGGCGGCCATGCCCGATAAACGCCGCTTGAAGGTCGTCTATCTTCAACGTGCTTCGACCGGGCTCGTCGTCGCCGGAGCGAACACCTACTCTGACTACTACATTCGTCTGGTCGGCGGCGTGAACGCCGCAGCGGAGCTGAGCGGCGCGCTCGCGATAAACGCCGAGCAGCTCGCGCAGTGGGCCCCTGACGTCATCCTGCTCAACGGCTTCGAGGAACAGCTCACGCCGCGTCGCATTTACGACGATCCGCTTCTCTCCGGCGCGAAAGCGGCCATGGAGCGGCGCGTCTACAAAATGCCGATCGGCGGCTATCGCTGGGACCCGCCGAGCCATGAGAATCCACTGGCTTGGATGTGGCTGGCGCAACTCCTGTACCCGGATCTGTTCCGTTACGATCTACGAAAAGAAATCGAGGAGAGCTACCAGATCGTCTACGGCTATCGGCCGTCGCTCAGCGATATCGACTCCGTGTTGCGACTCTCCGTGAATGGCGACGCGCGCGGCTACGATCGGTTCACAGCCGTAGCGCCGACACCCGGACATGCGCCATGAGCCTTCTCTCCGCGATCACAAGCGAGGCGCGCGCCGGCCGCTCGACGCTGCCCCGATGGGCCGGCGCGCTCGGCGTCGCTGGCCTGTTCACCGCCGCCGCGTTGACCGCGCTCTGCGTCGGCCGCTTCCAAATCATGCCGGAAAAGGCGATGGCGATTCTCCTGTCTCGCATTGCGCCTGTCACGCCCGATTGGAGCGCGATGGACGAGCGCATAGTTCTGCTGGTCCGAGCGCCCCGCGTCGTCCTCGCCTCGCTGTGCGGCGCGGGGCTGGCGATGAGCGGCGCGGCGCTGCAGGGCGTGTTCCGCAATCCGCTGGTCGCGCCTCAAATCCTCGGCGTCTCACCCGGGGCCGCCTTCGGGGGCGCGCTCGCCATTCTCGCGGGAGCGAGCGGCTATGCTCTGATCGGCGCCGCCTGCGCGATGGGCGTGGCGGCGCTGGCTATGGTCGGCGCGCTCGCTCGCGTCGACGGCCGCAGTGACGCCATCATGCTGGTCCTGACCGGCATTGTCGTCGGCGCGCTGTTCACCGCGCTCGTCTCGCTCGTGCAGTTCCTCGCCGATCCCAATAGTTCGCTGCCGGCGATCGTCTTCTGGCTGATGGGCAGCTTCTCGGCCGCGACCTGGACACGCGTCTTCGTCGCTGCGCCGGCCGTTCTTGCAGGCATGGCGCTCGTCTGGCTCATGCGCTTTCGTATCAACGTGCTTTCCCTCGGCGAAGAAGAGGCGCGCGCGCTCGGCCTCGCGGTGGATCGCGATCGCTGGCTCGTGTTCGCCGCGACCGCCCTCATCGAGGGGGCGACCGTATCGGTCGCCGGCGTCATCGGCTGGGTCGGGCTCGTCGTGCCGCATGCGGCGCGGATGCTGGTCGGCTCCGACCAGAGATTGCTGCTGCCGACAGCAGCGGCGCTCGGCGCCTCCTATCTGCTGTTCGTCGACAGTCTCGCGCGCGCAGCGACGGCGGCCGAAATCCCACTCGGCGTCATCACCGCGGTGATCGGCGCCCCCATTTTCGCGGCGCTGCTCAGAAAGACTCGCCGCAAGGAGATCCGCGCATGATCGGTTTAGAGAACGCCGGCGTCCGCCGCGGGCGGTGGATTTTCTCCGACGTGTCTTTCGCGGTCGAACCCGGACAAACGCTCGCCGTGCTCGGGCCGAACGGACGCGGCAAGACGACCCTCATCAAAGCGCTCGCCGGACTCGTTCCGCTCGCCGCCGGGCGGCGGATCGCGCCGCCGCTCATCGGCTATGTGTCGCAAGCGATCGGCTCCGACATACCTTATCGCGTGCTCGATGTGGTGGTGATGGGCCGCGCACTGCGCCTCGGCCTGTTCGGCGCGCCGGGCGCCGCCGACTATCGCGCCGCGCTCGACGCGCTCGAACAGGTCGGCGCGGCCCAATTCGCCGAGCGGCCGTTCGATCGACTCTCGGGCGGAGAGCGGCAGATCGTGCTGCTCGCACGCGCGCTCGCCACCGGCTCTTCCGCGCTCGTTCTCGACGAGCCGGCCTCGGCGCTCGACCTCGCCTATCAGAACCGGCTGCTCGCGGTTTTGCGCGACCTCAAGACGGCGGGTCGTCACGCCATTCTGTTCTCGACGCATCTGCCCCAGCATGCGTTGAGCGTCGCCGACGACGCTCTGCTGATGATGGACGCCGCGAGCCATGTAGTCGGTCCGGTCCGGACCGTGCTCGACGAAACCAATCTCACGGCACTCTACGGCTTGCCCGTTCGTCGCCTCAGCCTCTCCATCGACAGTGGCGGAACGATCGAAGCCGTCGTGCCCATGTTCGGCGGAGTCTACGCTTGATCGACGACCACAGAGCAGCGCTGCTGATCCTCAGCGCGGATGGCCCGCCCCCCGCGGCCTTCGCGAAGTCCATCGCAGCCGGATTGCTGCAGCCGGTACAGCAGATCGAACTCGAAAACCATCAACTCGCGCGGGCGCGCGGACTCGTCACCACAATGCATCTCGATCAGATTGATTTCGCCGCCCGCGCGAGCGCGCTCATCGAATTCTTCGGTCGCGGCGGCCGGCTCGCCTTCATGGGCCATCTTGCACGCCCTTTCCTACCCGAGCTCACGCCTTTCATCCCGCTCGCTTCGGGGCGACGCATCGATTTTAGGCTCGTCGCAAAGGGGTCACATCCGATCTTCGAAGGGATCGATCGCGCTTTGCTCGAGACTCGTCACGGCGTCGCCGGTTTCTATGGTCGCGGCTATGCGCCTATCCCGAGGGGCGGCCGGGCGCTGACCGGGATCGGGCCGGAGAAGGCGCCGATCGACTGGGTATGGGAGCGACCGGAAGGCGGCGAGATCCTGATGCATTCCGGCAACGACCTCTGGAGTGTGTGCGATGACGCGGCGGTGAACATCCTTCTCGCCGAGCGTCTGGCCGCCTGGTGCGCCGGCGCCGACGAGACGTTCGACCACATGGACGCGGAGCCATTCGTATGACCATCCTCGCCGTCCACGCTGGCGCAGCCTATCATTGCGAAGCGCTCGAGGCGCCCCGCTACGCGCGCTTCTTCGACCGGCTCGTCCGCCCCGAAGAACTCGATAGCGTCGTCTTGTCGGGCTTCGACGTCGCTCTCATCCCTTGTCGCACGCCCGCGAGCCGCATGGCGCCGCATCGGCAGCGCCTCGTCGCGTTTCTCGACGCCGGCGGCTGCGTGGTCGCGATGGGCGAGACCGAGCAGGAGCGATGGCTACCCGGAGTTTGCTTCACGCCCTGCCCGACAAATTGGTGGTGGTGGCTCGAACCCGGCGCGAGCCTGGGTCTGACGATCGCCGCTCCCGACCATCATCTGTTCGAGCGCATCGGCCCGAACGACGTCGCATGGCATCTGCACGGCGCCTTCGATCCGCCGAGAGGAGCGTGCTCGCTCGTCGAAGACGCCGATGGCCGCTCGGTCCTCTATATCGACGAGGTCACGACGCGCGGTCGAATGATCGTGACGAGTCTGGACCCCTTCTACCATCACGGGTCGCACTTCATGCCGGCGGCGACGCGTTTTCTGGACGGTTTCCTACCCTGGCTGAAAGAGGAGTTTTGTCGATGACCGAAAATGGTGAGAACAAAATGCCGAAACTCGCGCCCGCCTGGCTTGAGACGCTGGACCACGGCGAGCCGATCGCCATCTCTTTCGACGACATCCTCAAATATCACGGCCGAAGCTTCGTCGGCGGGGCGGCGCATGGCTTCAAGGCGATGCAGCGCGCGTTCCCCCTGCTCTGCGCAGACGCACGTCCGGAACGCTATGAG